>JBKHJA010000063.1:0-15086 GCA_046538375.1 Candidatus Aminicenantota bacterium | reverse complement strand
TTCTGCCCATCGTGCCATTCGAAGAGGCGGGAGCAATGGGGTGAGTGGATACGCGAGGAGCTCATCTCAGAGGCTGTGGTGAAGAAGATTGAAGGCTGGCACCACACAGGATTTTCGGTCCACAGCAAAGTCCGGGCAGAAACAAGACAAGAGGCAGAAAGAGTCGGCAACTACATGATCCGGCCTCTGCTTTCCCTTGAACGCCTGTCTTTTTCGGAGAAAGAGGGTCAGGTCTGCTGCCGGTATGGGAAAGGCCCGGAAGAGGTGGAGCAGGCCGATTATTTATCATGATTTTTTCCTTTGCCCGGAAGGAATCCTCTATGCAATTCTGGGCACTCTTGTGCTTTTCTGCGGAATTTTATGTCATCATGGGCCACTTCCGATTGTCCTGGACCTCTTTTTCGTCATGATTTATATTTCCCTGCGATGGTTGATGGGGAAATGAGGAATAAGATGCACCTCCAGCTTACTCAACAGAAAAGCAGTTTCTTATCTTTTTGATTTAAAATAGGCATAAAAATGAAAGTATTGTCCTCTCTCCCCCCTTTTAAATTGAGCAAATAACTTGAATCAGACCTAGCAATTAGAGTTTTTGAGCGTCTACCACAGCAATAGCTGCAAGATTAACAATGTCGTCTACTGAAGCTCCTCTCTGCAATGTTCAGCCTCAAGATTGGTCCAAATTTTCAGGGAAAGTTCATAGTGTATTTTTCATTTTATTCTTGACAAAGAAGTGCTTATATGTAAATTGTTAAGTAAACATTTAACATATAGAGGCTATGGATAGTCTAACCTTTGGTCATGTATTAAGGATACTGCGAACAACAGCGGGGATCAGTCTTCGGACAATGGCGAAAAGAGTTCATCTCTCTCCTGCATATCTCAGCCAAGTTGAATTGGGGAAACAACCGCCTCCCACTCATGAGCGCATGGTAAAAATTGCTGAGATAATCGGAATTCCCGTGTCTGTGTTATCTGAAATGAGCAACCGTCCGAATCCCGAGGTGATGTTGCTGTTACAAGGGCATAGTGAATTGAATAAGCTCATTAAGTCAGCTTGTGACATCGGTTTGGAATACAGAGATATCCTGGAAATCATTTCCCTCATGCAGGATCTAGGCAGGACTGGATTCCGGAAATTTATACACTATGGTGTCAATCACACATCGAACTTCAAGCCACCAGGAAATGGGAATATGCCTCCAGAAGAAGCCCAAAAACAGACATCTCAAATAGAATACTCCGAATTTGTGAATCCGCGACTGGTGTTCACTAACCTTAATTTCGCTGAAAAAGACGATCTCTTGCGCTTTTTAATAGATAAAGCTGGAAGCATTTATCATTCATTGAATGTGAATCAGGTATACGACGAGTTGATGGTTCATGAATCGGAAACATCCTCAGGATTAGGGAATGGATTGGCTGTTCCTCACTTATTTGTCCATGATCTCAAAAGGACAATATTGGCAATTGGAAGAATTCCTGATGGCATTGATTTTGATGCCATTGATAAGAAACCAGTTTACCTGGTCTGTGTTATTTTAAGCAATCCAAAAGAGTATCGATTGCACTTGTATCTTTTAGCATTTCTCGCTCGGAGGCTTCAGCATTCATCGTTTATCAAGAATCTAACAAAAGCAAAATCCAAGACACAAATTGCATCACTGCTGTTCAGCAATGTACCATCGAGTATGAATTAAAATGTTCTAATAAACTATGTGACATCCACATCACGAAAGCCATAATGTGGATTTATACAAAAAGATCAGTCAATAAGGAGGCTGATATTCATGTTGAAAGTGGAGAAAGAGATTTTAAATTGGAGGAATCACAGATGAATCATCATCAACCCGCATGGTTATCGGATGATTCCTCAGAATTTGATAAGAGAAAAGCAAACCCATGCCTTTAAAGCAGCATATTGGGAATTTGTTAATCCCCAAACTCCCTTTAAACCATCATGTCTCCAGCCACATCCGCCATGAGCTTGCTGCATGTTGGGTGCGCATTATTCATATCTTTCATCCTGGGTACAGAAACAAAATTAAGAATCTAAGAAAAAAAAGGAATCTTTTGGTCAATATAGGCTGTGGTCCGCATGGCAAACCAAACTGGGTTAATCTTGACTTGTATTCCCAGCCCAATCTTACGGTAAGAGCAGATACCCGGCGTAAACTTCCCCTGGCTGATGAGTCCTGTCTGGGCATTCATGTCGAACACTTTTTAGAACACCTGAATCCAGTGGACGAGCGCATGCTGTTTTTACATGAATGTCAGCGCTGTCTGCAGCCAGATGGAATTTTGCGGGTGATTACTCCTGATGCTGATCTGTATATCAGGGCCCATCTTGAACCGGGATGGGAGCACCTGAATAGAATAGGCTGTGGGGAGGACAAACCAGAAGATGTATTTAGAACCAAAATGGAAGCATTGAACCATGTTTTCCTTCAGGAATGGGCGCACTTTGGTGGCTATGATGCTGAAACTCTGGGGCATATCCTGAATGAGGCAGGCTTTAGTCAAGTCAGCCGTTCCAGGTGGCGCCAAGGCGACTTTCCAGGCGGCTGCATTGACAGAGAGCAACACCGCCCCTACTCCCTCTATTTTGAAGCCAAGCCATAAGCTTCCTTTAATTCGAATACTCTGAATAAGAGAAATTAAAAGACATTCGCTGCAACCAACATTTCCAAATCCGTGATGAGCATAAATACTGATTGAAAAATTCTTCCAACATTTACGATTTGCATTTTTTGGTTTATTTTATTATGAAAGAGACATGAGAAAAACAACTTTCATTCAACGGTCTCTTCTTTTCTTTATCATCCTTTTTTTCTGTGCCGTGTCTCCTCCCCTGTTATCACAGCAGGAGGAGCCAGCCATTGCCGTGGAGAAGGTCTCTGGCGAGGTTTACTGTCTCTACGGACAGGGCGGCAATATAGGCATACTCAAAACCGAGGACAAGCTTTTAGTGGTAGACTCTCAATATGCTAGAAATGCAGAGGATGTACTGAAAGAAATCAGGAAACTCAGCCCTAACCAAATCGTCTATCTCATCAACACGCATTACCACGGCGACCATACCGGAGGAAATCCCATTATCGGAAAAGATGCCAAAATCATAAGCCATGAGAACTGCCTGAAATCCTTTCTGGCAGGCCTTAAACCTGAAGAATCGGCGGAAAGCAAAGGAGCTCCACAGATCACCTATGAAGATGAAATGAAGCTCGAAATTGATGATGAAACTGTACGGCTGGTCCACTTCGGACCTGGCCACACTTCAGGCGACACAGTGGTAGTTTTTGAACAGTCTCATGTGATTCATGCAGGGGATCTTTTTTTCCACGGCATCCCCCCTTATATTGATGTCGAGGATGGCTCAGACACCGGCAACTGGGTAGTGACCATCGGAAAGCTGGCTGAGAAATATCCTGATTTCAAGGTTATTCCCGGACACGGCCGGGCCGCAGACATGAAAGCATTCATGGATTTTGCTGACTACCTGAGATACCTCAGAGGACAGGTGGTCGCGGCGATTGAGGCAGGCAAAAGCCGAGAACAGGCCACCGAATCCATCGACCTCTCCCGGTTCAGCCATATCCAGGACAGCGGTGAATTTCTGACCAAGAAGAAAAACATCGGCTGGATTTATGATGAGATGACCAGAAAATAATTCTTTTTTTGCTGCCAGATTCACAGCGCCTCTCGGTGATTGAACTTCTGTCTCCAATATAAATAAAATGCATAAAAATGAACCGCTCCACTGATTTAAAAAAACTGCACCATACGCCTTTGAACCACTTCCGGCTGAATCTGGGCGAAGTCAAACAGCTCCGCCTCAGCGGCTGGCAGGGCTTCAAGCTTTATGTGGAAAATCCTCAACACCTGCTGAGCACTGAACCGGTCATAGAAGGCATCTACAGTGTGGGGGGAAAGGATGGTGTCAAACCCTGGATGGACCTGAATTACAGAGAAGAAGTAGAATTTCCACAGAAAAAGATGAGCCAAGAAATTTTCTCTCTTCAAAAAGCCGGACTCGACCAGAAATTGTACGAAGTTCTTGGTGAAATCATCCCCCCTGGCGGCCACCTGATGGTCTCCTATGAAGGCGGACAGAAAATACATTCAGAAACCATCAAGTCTTTGAACATGCGTATTCCTCCTGCTGTTACTCCGCTCGGCTATCTGATATTCACGGCAGGTTTTCAGTACATAAAAGACTGGTACCTGGCCGAAGGAGGATTTGAAGGACCGCGAAAGCTGTGGGGAGAAAAGGCTCCCGATAAAAACTGGGCAAAAATTTTTCTGCAGCGGACTTCCCGCCAGATCTCACAGTTTCTGGATAAAAAAACCGGTTCACCCCTTAGAAATCTGGAAAAAGAAGCTGTGCAAAAAGGAGAAAAAATACTCAGAATAAATAAATTTCTCTAACAGAAGTTGACTCCGGCAGTTCCTGTTTTCACTGTTTGGGAGCACCTTTGGTCCGTCCCATCCAGGAAAGATCCTCCAGTTCGCCAAAATGTTCCTTGAAGATTCGATAGTACAGCAGCTCTTCCTTGGTGTTGATCACCCAGCCGTTGGGAAGATTGCGCTCTCGGCTGAAATCGTGGTCAGTGATATTTTTTTCTGCATAATCTGAGATCAGCTCCATCACTCCTGCTCCTTCCCAGAATTTTGCTTTTCTCCTGGTCAGTATACGGGGGGGAAGTTTTCCATCCATGGCCCTGCGGAGAATCCATTTTTCCACATCCTCCCTCAGTTTGAATTCCACAGGGATGCGCAGTGCATAATCCACTACCTCAGGATCAAGAAATCCCACATGGGCCACAGTTCCATGGGCGGAGGCGCTCCGATCCACTCTCTGAAGGGCTGTATTCTGCAGCCGGTTGGCGATATCGATCAATTCATCGGCCAGCTTTTCCTTTTCCAGGTCTTTGAGATAAACATATCCGGCAAAAAGCTCATCTCCCCCCTCTCCTGAAAACACAGCATTCACGTACTGTGCAGCCTCTTTGGCCACCAGATAATTGGTGATGCTAGAGCGGACCAGCAGAGCATCGAACGACTCAAGATGGTAGATTACATCTGGCAGAACTTCCAGCAGGTCGGCAAAACTGACTACCACTTGGTGATGTTCACTCTTGATAAAGTCAGCCACTTCCTGAGCGTGCTCCAGATCAGGAGCTCCCTTCAATCCAGCGGCAAAGGTATGGAATTTCTGTATGTAAGGCCGGGCCAGGGCAGCCATGGTGCTGGAGTCAAGTCCTCCAGAAAGCCAGGAACCCACCTCTCCTCCCCTCATCACTCTTTTTTCTACAGAAGCATTCAGGCGTTTCCTCAGCTCTCCAGCTGCCTTTTCAGGGCTTTCAGCCAGAGGTGGCTTTTTTTCCAGTCTAAAATAGGGTTCCGGCCGGGCTTCTATCAATCTATGACCAGCAGGAAGAGCTTTTATTCCTGAACAATCCTCCAGCAGCGCTTTGACCTCAGAGGCAAAACATAGATTTCCGTGTTGATCATATCCATAGTAAACAGGGGCCACCCCCAGTTGATCACGCATCAGAACAATCCGTTGATTCTGGACTTGAGCCCATGCCATATGGCCGCTCTCGGCTTCATCCTCGGCTATATGCTCCTTTGTCAAACGGTCAAGTGATCTTTTTTGAATCTCTGTGCAGACCAGGCCCAGGGTAGCATTCTCTGTCTCTGCAACTTCTCTCCCCGCTCTTCCCCGGTGGGAAATTTTATCCAGCATCTTTTGGACAAACGCCTCTTTTCCGGTAAGAGCAGTTCCAGCAATTCCAGACATTTCACTTCTCTCCTTTCTTATGTTTTTCTTTTTTCTTACCAGCGGAATGCTTAAAACCCCCTGTCTCCAGGGCTAATCCTGCGGGCAGGAGGGCGTTGAAGACAATCTGTCTGAGGACAGTGATGATGGCGGCATGGCTGGCAGCCGCAATCCCATCTGCTCCGGGATCCACATAGCCGGTGTTGCCGTCAATGAGTCCGGCATCAGCCGCTTCACGCAGGGTTCGAAGCTCCATAGCCTCATCATGCAGGGCATTGGCCTGGGATTTTAAAACAGACATGCAGGCCGCAATGCCGTAGCATCCCCAGTTGGAGACACTGGACGCCACCAGAACATCCGTGGGCAAAGCTGGAGCAATGCCAGCTCCACAGGGACAGGAACAACAGCTGCCGTAAGGAATATGCTCTCTGATGGTCTGGGCGATGAAGCCCATCCCCACTTCATTCCCTCCATCCCCGATTCCCAAAGTCAAAATCCCCCTCTGCCTGGCTTCCCTGACCAGCTCATCCACTTTTGCCATGTACTCAGTGGTATCCTGGCCGCGGGAATTATGGATGACTCCTTTCACATTGGCACTCCCCTTCTCCACGGAAATGACGGCCCGGGGAGAATAGGTATCTATCAAGCGACTGGATTCTTCTTCTGCCTGAGAGATGTCTTTGGGAAAATCAAGCACCGAGGCTGCGTGCAGGGGGGCCTGGGAATGGAAGGCATCCCTGGCCTCCTGGGGCGGAAGCACCGCAAAGCCGGCCGCCCGGGCTGTAGCCATCATGGCTGGTTTCAATTCTTTTTCAATCAGGAAAAAAGGCACTGCTCCTAAAACCCGGTGCAGGTTCCTGGCCAGAAGCCCGGCTCCCGGAGGTCCGTCCAGCTCCCCGATATTCGGAGTGATCCAGGGGCGATCAGGCCAGCCGGTGGCCACCAAAACCACTGACCCCGGTTCTATGGCCTGGTCCAGCTTTTTGGAGGCGGCCAGCACCAGCGGCTGTCCCATCTTTTCTCGGGCAGCCTGGTAGAGAATCTGGATCACTCCCCGGCGGTTTACATCCAGGGTGATCAGTCTATCGATATCCTGGGCAATCTCTTCTAACTGGGATGAACTTTCCATCTTTCCTCCTTTAACAGCCTCCTGCACTGAGGACTCAGGGAAGTCGAAAGAAGTTTATTATTTTCCCGTAATCCCTGTCAAGAAAACGGTATCATTTGACCTTTTATCTTATTTCTGATAAAAATTCTGCCTGCGATCCAGTGAATAAACAAAAGAAAAGATTGCTCTCCCTGGTGGACGCTTTCTCCCAGAAGAAAATAGCGGTGTGGGGAGATTACATCCTGGATGAATACGTCTACGGGAACACCCGCCGCATCTCCCGCGAAGCTCCGGTGTTGATCCTCTCTTACAAAAGCAGAGAATTTGCCCTGGGGGGAGCGGGGAACTCCCTGCTCAATCTTAAGGCTCTGGGAGCCATCCCTCTGCCCATCGGAGTGCTGGGTTCTGATGAAACAGGGGAAAAAATCATCTTCCTGGTGAAAGAAAGAGGAATATCCACTTCTGGACTGATCAAAGAAAAAAGTTACAAAACACCCCTAAAAACCCGAATTCTTGCCGGTGAGCAAAGCACCCGCAAACAACAGATACTCCGTATTGACCGGGAAGAAAGAGTTCCGGATTCTGAGGCCGTGGAGCGAAGAGTCAAAAATAAGCTCAAGGATATACAGTGCCAAATCCATGCCCTTCTTATTTCTGATTACAATTACTTCACGGTTAAAGAGTCTGTTTTTGATCAAATTCTCCCCGATTTTCAAAAAACAAAAATTCCTGTGACCCTTGACTCCCGCTTCCGTGTGTTGAATTTTCAAGGCATCACTGCGGCCACTCCCAACGAACCAGAAGTGGAAGAGGCATTGAGAGTGGAAATCAACGATCACATTCAGGTTATCAAACAGGCGGCAAGGATTATTCTGAAAAAAATTCAAGCCCCAGCCCTGCTGATCACCAGAGGATCCAAGGGGATGATCCTTTTTGAGAGAAAAAAGCCTCCTTTTATTATCCCCATCCACGGCACTGCCGATATCGTGGATGTCACTGGAGCCGGAGATACGGTGATCAGTGTGTTCACCCTGGCACTGGCCTGCGGAGCCAGCTTCAAGGAAGCAGCCCTTCTTGCCAACTATGCTGGAGGAACGGTGGTCATGAAAAAGGGCACCGCCACCCTGACCCCCAGAGAGCTCAAACAGGCCATCAAATCCTGAAATTGAAAAAACTGTATTCCCTCTCATCGCTCCAAAAAATAATAAAACAGGAGAAGCGAACAGGAAAAACCGTGGTCCTGGTCAACGGCTGTTTTGACCTGATTCATATCGGACACATCAGATACTTGAAAGAATCCAGAAAAAAAGGAGATATCCTGGTTTTAGCACTCAACAGTGACTCGTCCATCCGGAAGCTCAAAGGAGAAGGCCGGCCTATCCTGCCCCGGAATGAGAGGATAGAAATTCTTTCTTCATTCTCATGGGTGGATTACATCACGGTGTTCGGGGAAAAAAATGTGAAAAAAGTACTCCTTGCCCTTCACCCTGATATTCATGCCAAGGGTTCAGATTATACCAAAGACACGGTTCCTGAGCGGGAAACGGTAAGAGATTATGGAGGCACCACTGCTATCACCGGAGGGCCTAAGGTCAGATCCACCTCTCAAATCATTCAACACATCGCTGCCAGAATAAAACATCCGAACTCTGTTTAAACCTCAAATCATGGAAAATTTTCTGATTATCAGACTGAGCTCCCTGGGGGATATCATCCACACCCTGCCTGCCTTCTCTGCCTTAAGGAAGAACTTTCCGCGGGAAAAGATCTCTTGGGCAGTGGAGGAGAAAGGGAAAGAAATTCTGGACCTTGTCCCTGGCGTTGACTCCATCATCACCGTTAGGCCCGCTGGGTGGCGGATAAACAAAAAGGAATTCTGGTCTGAGATAAGGCGGCTGAAAAAAGAACTAAGCCCACACAGCGATACAGCCGTCGATTTTCAGGGACTGGTCAAATCCGGCTTCATGGCCTTTCTCTCCCCAGCGTCAAAAAGGATCGGCTTCCACAGGAAAAACCTGAGAGAACCTTTAGCTTCCATATTTTATACAGAAAGACTTCCAGAGATTGCCGAAACCATTCATGTCATAAACAAAAACCTGAAGCTCCTCAATCTGGTGGGAGTGCAGGAGGAAAAATATGAATTTCCTCTTCGTCTGCCCGAAGAACTTCTCCAGTTCATGGACAGCAGGCTGAAAGGTATCGCTTATGATACCCAGAAAAAATTGGTTGTGTTTAACATCGGGGCAGGCTGGCAGACCAAGAGATGGTTTCCTGAGCGGTGGATCAGCCTGATCGAGAGCCTCAAAAGAAAAGACACTTTCGGCCTGCTGCTGTGGGGCACAGAAGAGGAAAAATCCATGGCTCTGGATATCAGCAAAAAAACCCATATCCCTTTGGCCCCTTTTCTGAGATTGAAAGAAATCATGGCTTTACTGAAGAAAGCTTCCCTCCTTATCAGCGGGGACACTTTTGCTCTTCAGGCTGCCTGTGCCCTCAACCGACCTGTGGTAGGGCTGTTTGGTCCCACCAATCCACAAAGAAACGGACCATTCCGGCCTGAGGATAAAGTGGCTTTTCATGAACTGGAATGCAGCTACTGCTACAAGAGGACCTGTTCCAGCCTGGAGTGTCTTAAAAAAATCACTCCCCAGGAAGTGGCCTCTTTGAGCCTCCAAGTGCTGGAAAGGAATGGATAAAATGGATTTGGAAAGCACAATTTACAGATGGAGAGTGAGGGCTGGGTTGATGGGAACTGTTCTGGCCATTATTCTCGCCCAGCCCACTCTGCCCTCTTTTCTGGCTGGATTGGGGATCAGTTCATCAGGACTTCTTCTCAGAGCGTGGGCTTCCGGCTACCTCAAAAAAGAAAAGGAACTCACGGTCAGCGGCCCTTACCGCTTTACCAGAAATCCTCTCTATTTAGGCAATCTTATCATCGGAATCGGCATGGCGGCAGCCTCCTGCTCCTGGTGGGTGGGAGGAATCTTCACCGCCTATTTTCTTCTCTTCTACCCCTTAATCCTGAAAAAGGAAAAGGAGAAAATGAAGAGTCTTTTTCCAAAGGAATACGAGACCTACAAAAACAAAGTTCCCTTCTTCTTTCCCCATCTCAGACCACCGCTTCCCTCTAAGAAAAACAAATTCAGCTGGAGGATTTACCAAAAAAATAAAGAATACCGGGCCCTGGTGGGAACCATCATTTTCTGGCTGTTTATGGCCGCAAAAGTGCTCCTCTTTTAAATTTTGCCTTTCCCCACCCTCTCTGTTATTATTTTTTTTGTGCCTACCAAAAAAAGAATAGAAAAGGTCAAGAATGTCCTCTCCCTGCGGCAGCCTGACCTGAGAGTGGTCCTGGAAGAGGTCAAAAACACCCATAATGCCAGCGCTGTTGTCAGAACCTGTGATGCCGCCGGAATCCTTTATGTGGACATCATCTCTTCGTCACCAGACTCTTTTCCCATAAACGAAGCCATCTCCACCAGAGCCGAAAAATGGCTTCATTTTCAACACCACACCTCCACTCAACACTGTCTTCATGACCTCAAGGAGAAAGGATTTAAGATCGCCGCCACTCATCTGAAAAAGAAGGCTCTGCCTTATACAGCCCTGGATTACACCCAGCCTCTGGCCCTTGTTTTTGGCAACGAATCTGAAGGGATATCCACCGAAGCGCTGGCTCTGGCAGATTATGTGATCAAGATTCCGATGAGAGGGATGGTCCAGAGTCTCAATCTCTCTGTTTCTGTGGGAATCATCCTGTATGAGGCCATCAGACAAAGGCAGGAAAAAGGTTTCTACGGAAAAAAAAGATTATCCCCTCAGGAATTCAGAAAATTCATGAAAGACTGGCTGAAACTCCGATAAAATCTTATATGGTGATGGCCTTACTCCTTCTGAGATAATCCCTCAGCCGGCGGGCGGCTGTTTCGCCTTCCCTGGCCAGTTCTTTGGATATCTTTTTAAATTCCTTGTTCAGCTTCTCCATGCTTTTTTTCAGATCATCCTGGTAGCGATCCTGGAATTCCTGGTACTGACGCTCCCAATTTTCTTTGAATTCATCCCAAACATCAGCGTACTTATCCCCGTTTCTGGAAAAGTAAAAATATCGGCCTCTTTTTTCTTCTTCGATTTCCACCTGGATAGACTTTTTCTTCTTATCTCTCAGGAATTCTATTTCAATCTTATCTCCTTTTTCTTTATCCTGAATCAACTCACTCAATTCTCTGACACTTTCCACCCGCTGGCCATCCGCTTTTATGATCACATCTCCGACTTTCAGCCCTGCCTTGGCGGCGGGGCTGTCTTCGGTTACTCTGGAAACCAAAAGCCCGGTGCCTTCTTCCAGGCCAAAATATTCAGAAAGCTCTCTGTTGAGTTCCTCCAGGTAAACACCGATGTATTTTCTGCTTTCCCATCTTTCAGTGAATTTCTTTACAAAAGGACGGGCAGGCGGCTCTGGGGGTTGGGGCGGTTCAGGAGGAAAGAGCCGAGGGAACTTCAGCTCCAGCTCCCGTCTGATATCCCTTTTCGAATACTCGCCGAGCTTCGCCTTGATATTTTTTGTGTCTCCTTCTCTTTCAATCTTTAATGACACGCTTTCTCCCGGCTTTCTTTTTCTTATTTCCGTGGCCAGCATCTCTGTGCTGGTCACTTCTTTTCCTTCGAATTCAAGAATCACATCTCCTTCTCTCAGCTTGGCCAGCTCCGCCGGGCTTTTCTCTTCCACCCGTATGATCTCCACTCTTCCCTCTTCGTTCTCTGCAATAGAAACACCCAGCCATCCTCTGCCCACCTTGCCTTTCTTTTTTATCTCAGTGAAAATCTCTTCCACCACAGCCACAGGAACCGCCAGGGCCATTCCAGAAGAAGGAGCCTCGGCCCGGCTGAACACATAACCAGATCCCACCAATTCTTTCTCTCTGAATTCGAAAAACACGGGCTTGTCTTCAGCATAAATTCCCCGCAGCAGCCCCACCATGTTGCCTTTCCCGTCGACCACAGGGCTTCCACTGGCACCGGGGAAAACCCACACATTCAAACGAAGATTATAAGGAAAATGGGGAGAAACGGAACTGACGATACCCTGAGTCACAGCCGGATTATTCTCTGGAGATATGCAGACTATCCCAACCCAGGCTCCTGGAGAAAGATCTTTGGCTTTCCCCCGTTTAATGGGAGGCAGGTCTTTCTTTTCAGCCCAAATAAGGGCCAGATGAGTCACCGGATCCATACCCAGGAATTCCGCCTTGATCTTTTCACCTTCAGAAGTGGTCACAAATATTTCCTCTTCCTGAGGAGAAACAAGAGCCGTGGTCAAGATGTAGCCGCCTTTGTCTATCACCACTCCAGTGGCCACTTTTCGGGTCCAGTTCCGGGCTTCCACCCGGACCACGGAAGGAAAAACTTTCTTGGTTATCTCCTGTATATCCTGATCATTGTCAGCTATGCCTGAAACAGGCCTAGCATGGAGGCTGAAAAAGAGGACAAACAGAAACAGGACCAGAAAGACAATGATTTTAATCTTGGTGTTCATTTCTTGATCCTCCTTAATATTTGATGTAAGCGCTGGTTTCATCGGAGACTTGTTCCAGTATATAAATGGTGGAAGGTTCCTGGGAAATGCTTCGGATTTCCCCTGAATAATCGACAGATTCAATGATGGGAATGTAGTCGCTTTCTCTAATCATCTCTCTTCCTTCAATATCAGAAGTTCCTTTCTCCAATCCCACCCATCGGATCAGCCCTTTCTGGGGAAAGATGAAAAAGTCGACGACCACCAACAAAACCACCACAGCGCTGAAGGCTCCAGCCAAGGAAAGGCGGAAATGTCTGGCTTTTATCTGTCTTTTCTGGACAGAAAGCTGGGCCATCATTTTCTGTTCAAATCCAGGAGGAGCTTTGACCCGATCTAAATTTTTCAAAACATTAAACTCTTCCATATTCCTTCTCCTCCTTCTCTAATAAATAATTTGATTCACCCCGAGATTTTTTCAGTTCCTTTTTGAGATATTTTCTTCCTCGGCTGATTCTGGCTTTTATGGTTCCCAGAGGCTTTTTCAATATCTGAGCGATCTCTTCCTGAGAAAATCCTTCTATATCTTTGAGGATGACCGGAATTTTGTAGCGCGGAGGCAGAGCGTTCAAGGCCTTTTTTAATTCCCTGGCTAAATCTGAATCCTTATGTCTATGAGAATAACTGGACTCTGGAATCTTATATTGAACCGCCTCCAGGGGGACTGTAGAAATCCTCCTCATCTTTTTTAATTCGGATTTCGCCAGGTTGGAAGCGATAGCAAAAATCCAGGAAGAAAAAGGAGCTATAGGCTTGTATTTTCGGGCTTTGAAATAAACCCTCATGAAAGCCTCCTGGGACAATTCCACAGCTTTCTGGTAATCGCCGGTTAGATACCACAGATAATTCACTATTTTGTCCTTGTAAATCCTGACGATTTCTTCAAACGCCTGTTCATCTCCTTGTTTAAGCCTCCGCACCAACTCCTGTTCATCCATCCTCATCTCCTTTAAACTCTTCCTTTTCTTAAATGGTTGCATTCTGATTTCCTGTTTTAGATGATGAGTGCGTCATTTTCTGATCTTATCAAGCGGCCTGACAGCAGTTTTATTTTAACTGAACCGCTCACCGACTTTTCAAAAATTTGGGTTTTCTCTGGTTTGACAGAGTAGACGGCCGGGACTGAAATTTTACGGAAAAATTCCCCTGTATTTGTACACCTCAGCAATTCTCTCTACAGCCACAATATATGCTGCGCACCGAAGAGAAACTCTCCTTTTTGAAGCAACTTCCCAGACTTCTTGAAAGGCCTTCACCATTTTTCGCTCCAGTTCTGTGTTGACTTTTTCTTCATCCCAGAAAATGCCGCTCAAAGCCTGAACCCACTCCAAGTGGCTGACCACAACTCCTCCTGCGTTGGCCAAAATATCAGGAATCACATGAATTCCCTTTTTTTTCAACAGTTCGTCAGCTTCGGGTGTGGTGGGACCGTTTGCTCCTTCTATAATAATCTTTGCCCTGATTTTATCAGCATTTTTCCGATGGATCTGGTTCTCCAGCGCTGCAGGGATAAGAATATCAACATCCTGAAAGAGTAGTTTTTCCTTCTCTATCCGCTTTCCCGGAAATTTTATCACGCATTGATGCTTTTCCACACACTCTAAAAGCCCTTGGACATCTAGACCATGGGGATCGACAAGGGCACCGGAGATATCGGACACAGCTACAATTTTAGCTCCCATCTGGGA
This sequence comes from Candidatus Aminicenantota bacterium, assembly GCA_046538375.1. GTDB lineage: Bacteria > Acidobacteriota > Aminicenantia > Aminicenantales > Aminicenantaceae > JBKHJA01. The sequence continues at coordinate 936 of JBKHJA010000063.1, read as the reverse complement.
AAGGAAGAGCGCAGCATGCCCTCCTACATTTCCAAATCCTTGTATACCTATTTTTACCTCTTTAATATCTTTATTTATGGCTTTCAAAAATTCTCTGGTGATAATAGCCAAACCTCTTCCCGTGGCTTCTCTTCTTCCCTTGGATCCACCCAAGATTTCAGGCTTTCCAGTAACAATCCTTGGCTCAGTGTAGCCTTTCATCATAGAAAAAGTGTCCATAATCCAGGCCATGGTTCTAGAAGTTGTATAGACATCAGGAGCAGGAATATCTATATGAGGACCTAGAATGGGCATGATTTCTGAGGTATATCTCCTGGTCAATCTTTCAAGCTCACTGTCAGTAAGCTTTGTGGGATCGCAGATGATGCCTCCTTTGGCGCCCCCGTACGGCAAATCCATAAGTGAACATTTCCACGTCATCCATGCTGCCAAAGCTACCACTTCTTCCTCTGTCACTTCAGGATGATAACGGACACCCCCCTTGGCCGGACCTTTGGCAATGTTGTATTGACATCGAAATCCTGTAAAGACTTTAACTCTTCCATTATCCAATTTTATAGGGAGAGACACTTTCAATATCCGCGTAGGTTTCTCCAAGATTTTTAGCATATTATGGTCAAGCCTTATTTCTTTGGCTGCTTTATAGAGTTGTTTCTGAGCCTTCCTAGCCGTGGAATCTTCTATCATCTTAACGTCCTATGATTTTTCTTTTGCGTCCACTTTTTCAAATTCATTGAGAAAACCTCCTGGGTAGAAAATCTTCTTCCATAAAGCTCTGAACTAGCAAAATCACTATCTATCCTGATTATCTATATTCGAGTTTTCTTATTTTATTTATAAAGAAAACAATGGTCCTTTTCAACAGTATTTTTTTCCTTTATTTAACCTGGATTATTCATGAATAATCCAGGCGTACCTGCATTATACAGAAATCAT
>JBKHJA010000062.1:0-15116 GCA_046538375.1 Candidatus Aminicenantota bacterium | reverse complement strand
GAGAGCACCGGCCTTTTAAGCCGGGTGTCGCTGGTTCGAGTCCAGCACGGCTCACCAACCTCAGCGCCCCTGTCGTCTAGCCTGGTCAAGGACATCGCCCTTTCAAGGCGGCAACACGGGTTCAAATCCCGTCGGGGGCGCATTTTTTCAATACACCAGTTCGATGGTTTTGATCTCTGATTTTCCCAATTTCAGTTCAACGGAGTTCTCTCGGAAAGAAAGGGAATTCAGGCGGTTCTCCATCAAATCAAGCGCGTAGACCTTTTTGGGCTTACGGAAATACTCGATCAAAGCTTCGGCTGCCCTGCCTTCTGCTTCATACACCCTTAAAATGAGGCTTTCTCTTTCTTCTGCTTTTTTCACAGCGGCCAGAATGACGTTGGAAGGAGAAACCCTTAGAAAAGAGTAAGAAGGAGGGAGCTCTCCTGGATGAGAGTCAACAAGCAAGGGAAGGAGTGGACTATTGAATTCATAACCCCTCTGGACTGTGTCAGCCTCTCTCCAGTCGCCTGGATGAGGATAGAGTGCATAGGAGAATTGATGTTTTCCCCGGTCAGCCATGGGATCAGGCCAAGTCGGTGACCGCAGCAGGGTCAGCCTCATCACATGATCTTTGATGTCATAACCGTATTTGGATTGATTGAGCAGGCTGACTCCATAGTGTTCATCTGAAAGGTCAGCCCAGCGGATGGCCGGCACCTCAAAACGGGCTTTTTCCCAGGCGGTGTTTCGGGTGGTTGGTCTTTGGATAGAGGCAAACGGGATTTCGTAGGCAGCGCTGTCATTTTTGACATCCACTGCAAAAGCCACCTTGAGCAGGATGTGGTCTTCCCACCAGTCGGCCTTCATGTTGATATCTATCCTGGGGATACCTTGATAAAGTATGATTTCCTGAGTGAAGAATGAAGAGGGAAAATCAGGGGTGGGGTCTCGTCTGGCTTTGGCTGGGCCCAGAAATTTCTTTTTGACTTTAAGCGAAACCATGGCTGGTCCCCTCTCGCCGACGGTTATGCTCTGGGCCTGATCCAGTTTCCAGCTTCTCCCGGTGTACTGGATATTCCAGGCATCCCAGCGGTCCGGCCTATCTTCGAAAAGCTGGAGCTGGTTGCCACAAGCTTGGGGAGCCAGTATTTCTTTTTTTTCGATTTTATCAAAAATAGAAATGATGTTTCCGGTTTCAGGATGGAGATTAACGACAAAATAACGGTTTTCCAGGGCTGTTTCTCCTGCCTTTAACTCATTTGAGGTGGTGAGGGACCTTCCGGGCTGGAGGTTGTAGAGTTTGTATCCTAAAGAGGGGACCTCTTTGGCCACGAAACAGAGGATGTTCTTCCTTCCTTCTTTCAATATCTGGGAAGGGATGTTTTCACCCTTATGGTTTAAAACCATGATATTTGGAGGGAAATCAGAAGGAAGTTTCACTTTCACCACACCATCTCTTTTCCAGGAGAGCGGATTGAATACCAGAAGAGGTGTTCCTGTTCCACTGATCCTGGTATCTATGCACTGGGCAAGGTGGAGAAGGCTTTCCCCGAGTTCATTTTCAGCCAGCTCCATGGCTTCCAGGTAAAATTCTCTGGAATCTCTGTACACAGGAGCGATGCTGGAGCCGGGAAGAATGTCATGAAATTGATTCATCAGCACTTTTTTCCAGGCCTTCCTTAGGTTTTCCGTAGGATACTGACGGCCAAAAAGAGTGGTCATAGAAGAGATCTTTTCTGTATTGGTCAGGAGGACTTCAGATTTTCTGTTGAATTCTTTTGTTTCTGCCTGGGTGGTGTAAGTTCCCCGGTGGTATTCTAAGTAGAGCTCGTCATTCCAGATGGGCAGAGATTGAAGGGTTTCTTTGTCCAGCTGGTCTAGAAACTGGGCCACGGTGCTGTGCTTGATCTTCGGAAATATGATCTGGTCCTGGTATCCGGCCGCCCGGTTGAGCATCTGCCGGTTAGGGCCTCCGCCGTGATCTCCCAATCCATAAAGTACAAGAACATTTCTTTGGCCGGTGTTTCTTTCAAATTTTTTCAGGCCGCTCACCGCCCTTTCTGCTTTCAGCCGGCCCACATAACCTGTGGGAGGAAAATAAGTCAGGATTCTTGATCCATCAGGGCCTTCCCACCAGAAAAGAAAATAGGGAAAGACCGTGGTGTCATTCCAGCTTATCTTCTGGGTTATGAAGGAGTGGATGCCGCTTTTCTGGAAAAATTGAGGCATGTTCCAGTTATAGCCGAAAGAATCAGGATTCCATCCGATGTCCACATCCACTCCGAACTTTTGTTGAAAATATCTTTTTCCGTACAAAATCTGACGGATGAACGATTCCCCATCGATAAGGTTGCAGTCAGGTTCAGCCCACATCCCCCCCACAATTTCCCAGCGGCCCTGTTTGACTTTTTCTTTGATGCGCTGGAAGACTTCAGGGTAGTACTCCTCCATCCATTCATAAACCTGAGCCTGGCTCTGGACATAAACAATATGTGGATACTCCTCCATGTTGTCCATGATAGTGGAAAAGGTTTGCTTGGCCACCTCCACTGTTTCCGGCCAGCGCCACAGCCAGGCTAGGTCGATATGTGAATTACCAGCAGCGGAGATGGTGTATTGGCTGGAGAAGCGGGATATGGGCTTCACTTCTCTGTAGAATTTAAAAAGCGATTCCTTTATTTTGGGAAAATTGCCTTGATGGAGAGCCTGGGTGTCGAAATGGGTGACCGCTTTTTGGAACGTTTTCCTGAGATTCTGGAATTCTTTGGAAGCTTGGAATTTTCTGTAGGCATCACACACAGGACGTTCTCTTTGAGAAGGAGAGGTGGATGAAGGGCCAAAGTCAAGAAGAAACATTCCTGTTTTTAAATCAAGCAGAAATCGAGAGAGATATTCCTGGGCCTTTTGAGCAGCACTTATCCGGTAACAGGCCTGCTCAAGTTGAAAAAAGGTTCCAGGCTCGGCCTCTTTTCTTTCTATGAGGGGCAATCGCCCCAAGTTTTTAAACCGGAAAGCTAGAAGTATTTTCTCTCCCGGTTGAGTCCTGGTGGCCAAAACAAAATCTTTTCTTATGCGGCCGGTATGATTGCCGAATTCAAGCGTGAAATTCTCCTGGAGTTTACCGTTTCTAAAAAATTTTCCTTCTATTATCCCCAGGCCCGTGAATAAACAGGAGAGGTGGATATCGCTGCCTTGTGTTTTGATGCCAGCAAAGATTTTGGGGACGGAAAATCGGTGCCTCAGCCAAAAAATTTTATCCTGGATGGAATCCCCCAGCTTTACAACAGGCCAGCCAGAATCATCGACAAGAGCTTTCTCACCATCCTCCACATCCTGTTTTTCTATCTTCCAGTGGACCAGGGCGTTATCCAGTGAGGCTTCGATCATCTCCACAAGGGAAAGGGGGTTCTGCTCAGAGGGAGCCAAGAGCCCGATTAAAGAAATGAAAAGGAAAACAGAGAATAACGTCTTAACATATTTCATTTTATCCCCTCTTATCAGTGAGTCTTTATGGATTTGTTGAGCATTGAAGTCCCCAGAATGTTATCAGTTAAAGGCAGGGCCGTCAATACAGATCAAAACAGAGTAAGCCCCTCTTTTTCCGTGATAGGGGCTTCCTCACCCCCCATCCCTCACCCCTTACAATCAGTATTTATAATCATCACGGTTTTGGGGATGCTTCCAAAAACAGAAGGGGAGATATATTTCTTCATAACTTGAGTTTAAAAAGCTTTCTACCGGTTTTTCTTCCACAGCCAGTATAGATAAACCGCTGGCCCTTGATACAGAGCAAAAATGACAGGGGACAGGATAAACCAGTAGATGTTAAAGTCCAGGATGAAAAGCACCACAAAGGCGGCCACGCCAACCGCTGATGTGAAGATGGCCGCTGCTAGAAGAAGATGGGAAGAAATCTTTCTCACCCTATTTTTTTAACTCGAAAGGTGGATTGAATTCAAGTCTTTTTCTGCGTGAAGTCTTTCCCTTTTTGGCTAAAAGCGGTTGGATAGAGCTTGAGGTGTTTCTATTCTTCTTGCGCTCCCCTCATCGTCCGCTCACACTGATTATTTTTTTGGTGTGAACAACCAACTTTGGGCAGAGCTAAAGGTTTAACAGGAATCACTCAAAGGAGAAGTTTTTCTCTTTGAACACTTTCAGACAGGCTTCCACCACTTTGGAATCGTATAATTTACCTTTGTTATCTGATATTTCTTCCAATGCCTTCTCAATCGGGTGAGCCGGATGGTACGGTCTGTGTGAAGCCATGGCCTCGACCACATCGGCCACCGCCAGGATGCGGGCTTCGAGCAGCATCTGTTTTCCCTGCAGTCCTAAAGGGTATCCGCTTCCGTCTATCCGCTCATGATGCTGCAGGACAATTTGGGCAATGGGCCAGGGAAATTCTATGTTTTTCAGGATTTCATACCCCACTTTGGTGTGAGTTTTTATGACATTGTGCTCCTCTTCTGAGATTTTGCCAGGCTTGCTGAGGATCTCTACAGGAACACTGATTTTTCCGATGTCATGAAGCTCCCCAGCCATGCGCAGACCCTCGATCTGATCCTCCGACAACCCCATTTCTTCTGCTATCGCACAAGCCAGCTTGGTGACCCTCCTTTGATGGCCTGCTGTGTAGGGATCTCTTTTTTCGATGGTGGAAGCGATGGCCTGAACAGTGGTTTGCATCACATCTTTCAATTTTTTCCAGCTTAATTGGAGCTCTTTTTCTGTATTTTTTCGGCCTCTTACATCAGTGAACGATAAAACGATACCGGAAGCCTTCCCTCTGCCGTCAGAAATAGGAGACAATCTGCAGTCGATGGGCGTTTTTTCTCCTTTTCTTGTCATAAGGATGAGGTCATGGGGCAGAGAGAATCTTTTTTCTTTGACCATTTTAGGAACTGATATCTGAAGCGGATGGCCTGAATTTTCCCTTTTGGTCTGGAACGTCTGGTTTAGAGGTTTATGGTGGGCATTTCTCAACTTCCATCCGGTGAGTTTTTCAGCCAATGGATTCATAAAGGTGATAAGGCCTTTGTGATCCGTTGTGATCACCGCATCGCCTATGCTTTTTAATATGGTGAAAAGCCATTTTTCTCTTTCCTTGAGCCGCATTTCCATTTTATACTTATGGAGGGCAATCTCGATACTGGTCTGAAGTTCTCTTTTGTCGAAAGGCTTCAGAAGATATCCGAATGGCTCAGTAAGCTTTGCCCGCTCCATGGTGGTTCTGTCGGCATAAGCTGTTAAATAGACCACTGGAATATTTGAACTTCTGTAGATGATATCTGCTGCTTCCACGCCGTCTTCATCTCCCTGGAGCCTAACATCCATCAGCACCAAATCAGGGTGAAGCTTTTTGGCTTTTTCCACGGCCTCCTTTCCCGAAGAGAGAACTTCCAGCACCTCATATCCCAAACCTGTCAACATATCTTCAATATCCCTGGCCACAATTTTTTCATTCTCCACAAGGAGGATCTTTGTTTTATTCATGGTTCTTTTAAAAAACCTTTACTCTGGATGTCGGATAGGCATGCCTCAGATGCACGTGAACAGCCATTTCGCAGGAAATAATACTACTCGGTGGGACAGATCCTTTTCAATCACCTCTAAAGGGGAATTAAGGGATGATTTTTTTCATCCAGAAAGTGAAAAATTTTTAGGATTTCGAGGAAGAATCCGGGGCATCTGATTCCAATCAGAAAACAGGTTTCATTCTCAAAAGATGAGTGGTTGACAAAAAAATCACCCCTTGATTCACCTTTTTGAGTTATTGACATCTCTGGGCAATCAACCAGAATAGAACAATACCAATCATGAGAGAGTGGTGTGAAACCTAAAATTCCGCTGGTTACACAGAGCCTGAAGAAGAGGCTGTGGAGCATTATTATCATTGTCATGGGGTATCTCGTTTATACATCGCTGGGAAATCTGATTCCTCAATATTGGGAAATGATAGGATTGAAAAGTTTTAACAGAGCTGTTTTGACCTTGGGAGGGATTGTTATCTTGTTGATTTGTTTGAGTGGTTTAGCCATAAGCGAAAAGTTGAGTCATATCGTTATAAGAGAAGAATTGACCGGTTTGTACAACAGAAGTTATATAAGACAGAGACTCCAGGAAGAATTGTACCGGTCTGGAAGATACGGCCATCCTCTAAGCGTGCTCATGATTGATGTGGATGGGTTTAAGGCTATAAACGATAAATATGGACACACTGCCGGGGACAGGGTGTTGAAGTTCTTTGCCCATCTGATTAAACAAGAAATCCGACAATCAGACATTCCGGCCCGCTACGGAGGAGAGGAATTCCTGATCATGATGCCCGAAACCTCAAGCCAGGATGCCTTCTGTGCGGCTGAACGTCTAAGAAAAAAGGTCTCTTCGTACCGGTTTAAAGTCGATTCTCATAAAGATGAGGTGATTCATTTTACCGTAAGCATAGGAATATGCTCTTATCCTCAGTATGGACGAAATCCAAACGAAATAATCTCGTTAGCTGATACGGCCATGTATCAGGCCAAGAAAAAAGGGAAAGACAAAGCTGCTGTTTACAGAGAAGAAATGTCATCAAAAAGCCGGGTGCCCCTTGTGAATTAGGATGAGCATATCCAGCCTCCTCCAGAGAATCATGATCAAAAAATCTGAGGAGTTCAAAATGTCAGGTTATTATGGCATAACGCCAAATTCTGAGGTTTCCTTTAGCAAGGAAAAAATTTCTGGTGGGCGGTACTGGGTTCGAACCAGTGACCCCCGGTTTGTAAGACCGGTACTCTACCACTGAGCTAACCGCCCGGGTTTTTTGCTTTTTTATTAAAATCATTCACAAATACTTTGTCAAGCAAACAGAAGCCGGTCTCTGCATCCAAAAATGATCATGGATGGGGGTCCAGGGAAAAAAGAGATGCTTGCGCATTGACATAAAAATAGTCATATGTTAAATTTAAAATCCACTATTCATAATTTGTATTAAGGGAAAAAAGATGTTTGCTGTGATCAGAACAGGAGGAAAACAGTACAGAATCCAGGAAGGAGATATCCTGGAGGTTGAGAAGCTGAACACCAAGGAAAGCCAGAAAGTGGTTTTCTCAGAGGTGCTTCTCATCGAGGACAAGGAAAACACTCTTATCGGGACTCCTCTTGTGGAGAAGGCTCAGGTGAAAGCAGAGGTTCTGGAGAATTTTAAAGATGAGAAGGTCATCATCTTCAAGAAAAAAAGGAGAAAGCGGTACAAATTGAAAAGAGGACATCGACAGCCGTTGACCAGAGTGAGGATAGATGAGATCAATTCTGGAGCCGAGCCTTCACCAAAGAAGCCTCAGGCTGACAAAAAAGAGGAAAAAAAGAAATCCCCAAAAAAGCCTAGAGCGAAGAAAAAAGCCGTCGAGAAAGAAGCAAAAAAAGAGAAGCCTGAAAAAAAGGAACCCAAAGAGTCAGGTAGAGAGAGGCCAAAGACAAAAAAGAAAACCGGATCAGCCAAGAAAAAAAGCTCAAAAACCAAGCCCGCTGAGAAGAAAATAACCAGCACAGCTTCAAAATCAAAGAAATCATCGAAAACAAAGGAGTAACAGGATGGCCCATAAAAAGTCTGGAGGCAGTGCCAGAAACGGAAGAGACAGCCGGTCCAAACGGCTGGGAGTCAAGCGTTTTGGTGGACAGTCTGTCAAAGCCGGCTCTATCCTGGTCCGCCAGAGAGGGACACGGTTTAAGCCCGGCACCAATGTGGGCAGAGGGAGCGACGATACCCTTTTTGCCAAGATCGCCGGGACTGTCCAGTTTGAGACCAAAGGAAAGGGAAGAAAATTTGTGTCCATCCATCCTTCCTAGGAGGAGATTCGAGCTCCGCTGAGCATGTTCGTTGATCAGGTAAAAGTGACCCTCCGGGCGGGTAAGGGAGGCAACGGATGTGTGAGTTTCCGAAGAGAAAGAGGAGTTCCCCGAGGAGGACCAGATGGAGGCCGAGGTGGAAGCGGGGGGAGTGTCTATCTCGTTTCTGATAAAAACCTCAATTCTCTCGCCTATTTTCGATTTCATCCCATAATCAAAGCCCAAAGAGGCGCCCATGGAGAGGGGGGGAATCGTCAGGGAAAAAAGGGAGATGATCTTCGCCTCAGAGTCCCTGTAGGAACCATTGTCAGAGAGGAAAAAAAAGAAAATGTTCTTTTTGATTTCCTCCATCCAGGGCAGCAGTTTTTAGCCGCCAGAGGAGGAAAAGGAGGCCGGGGCAATGCCTCCTTTGCTTCACCCACCCATCAGGCCCCTAGAGAATCAGAAAAAGGGCAGCCCGGGGAGGAGCGAAACTACATCCTGGAGCTTAAACTGATTGCCGATGTAGGGATCATTGGTTTTCCCAATGTGGGAAAATCCACTTTGATTTCAAAAATTTCTGCTGCCAAACCTTTAATCGCCGATTACCCCTTCACCACCCTTATCCCTAATTTAGGAGTGGTGGATGTGGATGAATTCAAAAGTTTTGTTATTGCTGATATCCCTGGATTGATTGAGGGCGCGCACCAGGGCCATGGTTTGGGCATAAAATTTCTCAGACATGTGGAGAGGACCAAACTGCTGGTCCATGTGATTGATATCTCTCCTTATACTCAGAGGGATCCTGTGGAGGATTATGAGGCTGTTCTCAAGGAGCTGGAAGCTTTCCATCCTCGACTGGTCAAGAAACCCCAGATACTGGCTGCTAACAAGATCGATCTTCTTGGTGAGGATAAAAAAAGACTGAACAGAGTCAGAGAGATGGCCAAGCGGGAAGGCCTTCCTTTTTTTGCCATCTCTGCTTTGAAAAAGAAAGGCCTTGGGCAGTTGGTATCGGAGATGAAGGAAAGTTTAGAACGCTCGAAGGGAGAGGTAAATTAGCTCCATGGTCAAGGACAGGATTGGGATTTTTGGAGGGACTTTTAATCCTATTCATCAGGGCCATGTGAAGGCAGCACGAATGGTCCATAAAAAATTTTGTTTGAGAAAAATTCTTTTCATTCCCTCCTACATTCCTCCTCATAAACAATCTGCTGAGGTCGCTTCTCCTTTCCATCGCTTGAGAATGGTGGAGCTGGCTGCGGCCCCTTACTCTGAGTTTGTCCCCTCTTCCATAGAAATCGAAGAGAAAGGGAAATCTTATTCCATCGTCACCTTGAAGAAAATCAAGAGTCAATTTCCCTCCAGTGAAATATTTTTTATCTTGGGTGTTGATGCTTTTTTGGAAATAGATACCTGGAAGGATTACCAGGAAGTGCTGGATCAGTGTTTCTTTGTGGTGATCAGCCGGCCCGGGTACCGTCTGGAAGAGGCTAAGAGAGTACTGGGAGGGAGATACAGGGAAAGGATGCACCAAGTTTCAGGATTGGAAGACGTTGAAGAGAAGATGTTATCATTGTATAAAATATTCCTTTTTGCTGTGGACAGCTTAGATATCTCCTCCACTGAGATTCGCCAGAGAGCCAGAAGAGGAGATCCGATCAAAGGGCTGGTCCCAGAACCTGTGGATTCTTATATTTATAAGAATAAACTCTATCAACAAAATAATGACTGAAAAGAAGAAGGGAAAATTGACTAAACGAAGTCTTCCTCGAGAGGTGAAGATTTCTGTGAAGGCCAGTTTAGACAAGAAGAGCGAAAAACTTGTGGTGATGGACTTACGTGGGATATCGTCATTTACGGATTATTTCATCATAACCCATGGGAATTCTCCCCGGCAGAATTTAGCCATCCATGAGAGCATCGAGGAGAAATTGAAAGGGGAAGGGATCAGGCCCTTGAGCGTGGAAGGAAAAGAGCACGCAGAATGGATATTGATGGACTACGGAAGTTTCATTATCCATGTGTTTTCCAAGAGAGCAAGAGAGTATTATTCTCTGGAGAAATTTTGGGGTGATGCCTCAAAAATTTCCTATTGATCTTTTCCATTCAAATCTCCCTCTTCCTGTACTGTACAGCAAAGGAACATTCATATCCAGGAATGATGAGGGGATATCCTGAAGAACAGGATTTGTTTACCTGCATTATTCACATAGGTTTTTGATTTCCATGAAAAAGGAAATCAGGGACACCATACCGAATTCAGGAGAATTCGATTCATGTCCCGATTTCCCCTGAAATTCATGACTGCATCTGGGAAAACCTTCAATTTATGAATAATGCAGGTTTATAACCCACAGTTAAAATTTTTTCAAAAAAACATTGACATTTGGGGTGATAGTCATTATTTTATTGACAATTTTCGAGAAAAAAAGGGACGGGCACTCTGACGACAAAGGCTGTTTTTGAACAGAAGCTCTCCCCTTTATCCGGAGATGAGCGGGCCGGACCTCTGGGAATAAGGTGACCGACCATGAGACTTAAGGTTCTATGGCCAGGTAAGACAAGGAATAAGGAGATAAAGAACCTTCAACATTTCTACCTGGAAAGAATCAATCGAATGGTCAGCTGCCAGGTGATCGAGACCAAAGAAGCCAAAGGAATTGATGAAAAATTTGCCAGAAAAATAAGAAAAATTGAGGCCGGAGGCCTTGAAAAACATTTTAAGGACGATTATATTATTTGCCTTTCTGATCGAGGCAAGGAAATGAGGTCTTCGAAATTTAGCCGTTTCCTGGAGAAAAGAGCTATGAATTCAGCCAAGGATACCACTTTTGTGGCTGGAGGATTTCTTGGTTTGGATGAGAGAATACTGCAGCGGGCAGATTTTCTTCTCTCCCTTTCCAAAATGACTTTTTCTCACGAGTTGACTCGTCTTCTTCTCCTGGAGCAGATCTACCGGTCTCTAACCGTCATGAAAGGAATAAATTATGCCAAGTGAGGGGGGATAGATTGAACAAAAAAGACAAACAATACTACAAAAAGAAGCTTGTGGACAGAAAAAATGAGATCATCGATAAATTGAGTGAAGTGTACACAGAAAGCAAAGAAACCGAACCCGAGATTGCCCAGGATGTGGGCGATAAGGCAGAAAGCTCCTACACCAAGGAATTCCTTCTGAGTCTGTCGGATACAGAGCGGCAGCAGCTGATCAAAATCGATGAAGCATTGAAGCGGATAGAATCCTGTGAATATGGCATTTGTCTGAGGTGCAATCGAGAGATCGGAAAGAAAAGATTGACAGCCATACCCTGGGCTCTCTACTGTATTCAGTGTCAGCAAAAGGCAGAAGAAGAGTCTTCTTGAATTCCTCCCTCCGGGGGATTGTCCGGAAGACTTCAAAATTAACCGAACTCATTTTTTTCCCTTCATTCTGTGCTGTCTGTTCCTCTCTTCTCCAATTTCCTCAGGAAAAGATCGTTTGTGGTTCCTGCCTCAGCAGCATAATGCCCCATGGTCTTTCCTGCTGTCTCTGCTGCGGCCAATTTTTCTATTACCCTGGAGAGTCCCACCTCTGCATCCGCTGCCAAGAAAATCCGCCTCCTTTTGCTGTCCATCGCTCCTGCGGTCGGTATGAAGGAATGCTGAAGGACATCATTCTTCTTTATAAATACCGGAAATTTCGAGTGCTGGGGAAGGCTTTGGCAGAGTTCATCTGCCGGAGTTTGGGAAAAAAGGAAGAACTGTGGAAGGGAGTGGAGGTTGTGGTCAGCGTGCCGCTTCATCCAAAGAGGCGGCGGGAACGCGGTTTTAACCAGGCTGAAGTTATAGCTGACCAGCTGGCTAAAAAGAAGGGAATAGAATGTACTCATAGGGCATTGATAAAAATCAGGAACACCCTCCCTCAAACTTCCCTGTTGGCAGAAGAGAGGAGGAAGAATGTGAAAGGAGCCATGGGTATTAGAGAAAAAGAGAAAATCGCTGGAAAAACCGTCCTTCTGGTGGATGATGTTTACACCACAGGGGCCACCATGGGAGAGTGCAGTGTGGCCTTAAAGCGAGGAGGAGCAAAAGAAGTCAGAGCTTTGACTTTAGCTCAGGCCTGAAGTGTGTTTTGCAGTAAGTATGGCCTGTTGGGCGAAGGCTCCGTTTTTACCAGCAGGGAAAAAATAAAAGCGCCCCCTTTTCCTACCTGAGGGCGCTTTTTTCGTTATTCAGTTGACGGATTTCTTACTTTGTCGACTTTTTGGAAGCTTTTTTGGTGGGCTTGAGGATTTTTACCTTTTTGTGCTGCAGTTCAGACTTCTTGGGCATGGTGATTTTGAGAACGCCGTTTTCGTGCTCAGCTTCGATCTTTTCTTGGTCCACATAGTGAGGGAGGGTAAAGGAACGATAGAAAGAACCGTAGGCGCGTTCAATCCGATGGTAATTTTCTTCTTTGGTTTCTTTCTCGAATTTCCGATCACCTTTCAAGGTGAGCGTGTTGTCCTCGATTTTGATTTCGATGTCTTTTTCATCCATTCCGGGGACCTCAGCAGAAAGAACAAGAGCTTTATCGGTTTCGTAAATGTCTACCGAAGGAGTCCACGTGCTGGAAACCAACTCTCTTTCTTCACCGCGTGAAGTGAATGTTTCCTCAAAAAGCCGGTTCATTTTTTCTCTCAGTGTGATCAGATCTCTGAATGGATCCCATCTGATGATAGCCATTGTAACACCTCCTTAAAATCTGAGTTCATCAATAATATAATATATTAGTGACCTTTTGTCAAGTATTTTGTAAAAAAAAACGTGATATTTTCTCGATCCGGTTGGTTTAAGTTCTATTTTTTAGGGCGGCCTTCCACCAGGAGGGTGACTTCTCCCTTCAACTTCCTGTTTTGGATTATTTCTCTCAGTTTTTGAGCCGGGCCCCTTATAAATTCTTCATGGATCTTTGTCATTTCTCGAGCCACCACCACCTGCCTGTTTCCCATGATTTCATGGATGAGGCTTAAAAAGAGGAGAAGCTTTCGGGTGGGAAGATAAAAAATGAGGGTCCCCTTTTCTTCTATCAGGGAATGGAGCAGTTTCCTGGTGGCTTCTTTTTTGGAAGGAGGAAATCCTATAAACAAAAATCTGTGGGTGGGGAGGCCGGAGGAAGAAAGGGCGGCGGTGAGAGCAGAAGCTCCGGGAACAGGGACAATCTCCATACCTTCTCTTATGGCTTTCCTGATCAGAGGATAGCCTGGGTCGGAAACTCCCGGAGTCCCTGCATCAGAGACCAGAGCCACATCACGGCCTTGATCGAGGAGATGAATGATTTTGGGGACTTTTTGGGTTTCTTTAGGATGATAATAGCTTATCAGCTTTTTTTTCAGATGATACCTGTTAAGGAGTTTTCTTGTGTGGCGGGTATCTTCACAGGCTATGAAAGGGACCTGTTTCAGGATTTTTAAAGCCCGCAGGGTCAAATCTTCCAGGTTTCCGATGGGAGTGGCCACTATGTAAAGCTTTCCCCGGTTTTTTGATCTTTGATTTCTCCCCTGATAGAGCATGGCTTCTACTTATCCCAGTCATAAGGGAAGAGAAAGTCATGCCCCACTGTTCTCTGGGAGAGTTTGGCTACAGGAGGAAGTTTCCTTTTGAATTCAGAGCTTTTGATCAAATCTATGATTTTTCCGACTTCTTCTTTTTTAAAACCAGAGGCCATCACTTCCTTTTTGGAATGCCGCTGATCAACCAGCAGGAAAAGAATTTTATCCATTTTTTCATAATTCAATCCCAGTTCTTCCTCATCTGTCTGCCCTGCCCACAGTCCAGCCGAGGGTGTTTTTTTCAGAATTTTATCAGGGATGCCCAGGTGGACAGCCAGCTCCCTGATTTGAGTTTTATACAGATCCCCAAGGGGATTTATGCCGCAGGCCATATCTCCATGGATGGTTCCGTAGCCCAGGAGCAGCTCTGTTTTGTTGCTGGTCCCCAAGATCATGGCTTTTTCTCGAGCAGAAAAGTCGTAAAGGATGGACATCCTCTCTCTGGCCATCTTGTTCCCTTTGAGGATTCTGCTCGAAGTGGGGTATTTTGAAAAATAGGCATCAACCATGGGAGAGAGATCGATTATTTTTGATTGAATATCCAAGAAACCAGCCATTTTTTGGGCATCCTTGACATCAGCGGTGAAGGATTCTCCGTAAGGCATGATAAGAGCCAGCACATTTGGAGGCCCCAGGGCCCTGGCTGCCAGACAGGCGCACACAGATGAATCAAGGCCTCCCGAGAGTCCAAGAATTCCTTTTTTAAAATTGAACTTGCCTAATTCCTGTTTGATGAAAGAGGTGAGAATTTTTTCCACAAAAGGGCCGTTAATCTTCATCATGGCTGATTATCCTCTGGAGGGAGTGAAGGATGATTTCCGGCCTTTCGTCCCTTACATACGGCCTTTTCCTGCGTGCTTTTCCGATTTCATCCAGGTCGATTTTTTGTATGATAAAATCTTCATCCAGGTGGGCTCCCCTGGCAATAAGCTTTCCCATGGGATTGAAGATGAACGAACCACCGGCAAATTGTTTTCCATCTTCAAAGCCCACCCTGTTGCAGTAGATCAGGAAAGCAGAGGAGAAATGGGAAATGGCTTCACCCATCAGCTCCCACATCCGGCTGCTCTGGTATGTTTGCTTATCCGAGACTCCCCGGCCAGGCGCAGCACTGATGACGATGATGATTTCTGAGCCGCCCACGAAGAGAAGATAGCTGGCTCCGTAGTGGAGAAAATCGTAACAGATCAACATTCCCGTTTTTCCGTAAGGAGAGGAAAAGGCTTTGAAGCTTCTTCCCACAGCAAAAAATTTCATTTCCTCAAACATTCCGTAAGTAGGTGGGAACACTTTCCGGTGAATATGAAGAATCTTTCCTTGGGCCAGAAAAGCGGCTGAATTGTAGAAAAGACCTTTTTGTTTTTCTTCCACAAAACCGACCACCAGTGACAAATCGCGGCTCAGAGATTTGAGCTCAGAAAAGAATGGATGTTCCTCAGGACGCAGGGCCACCTGTTCCACCAGGTCTTTAAGCGTATATCCGGTCAGGCTGAGTTCGGGGAAAATCAAAAGATCAGCCTTTTCCTTTTTTGCTCTGGTGATGGAGCGGAAGTGGAGATCAAAGTTTTTTTCAAGATTTCCCAGATGGGGAGAAATTTGAGCTAGCGCCACCTTCATGGTTGAATAATTACCACAAATTTTCTAGCTTTTCAATTCAAAGGTAAGAACCATAAGCATCTTTTTTTCCGGGGTGAGATACCAAGAATATGTATTTGGGAATGGCTTCGCTCCCGTCCAGGTTTTTCACGCCGTTCC
>JBKHJA010000061.1:0-15237 GCA_046538375.1 Candidatus Aminicenantota bacterium | reverse complement strand
GGCTGAGGTTTGCCATAAGAGAGGGAGGACGGACAGTGGGAGCAGGAACAGTCACTGACATTCTAGAGTAAAGTCCGTCAAAAGAAGAAGGGAGAAGAGTGATCCCTAAGAATCGCCTTCAAAGAAGGATTGTCCAAGGCCCTGAATTTAATAAAAAAATGAAGAGAAAAGTGGGAGTGAGGAATTGAGAGAAATCGTGACTCTTCAATGTGCTGAATGCCGAAGAAGAAACTATACCACCACTCGAAACAAGAAGAAAAAAAGTGATAAAATAGAATTGAAGAAATACTGCAAATTCTGCAGAAAGCACACTATCCACAAGGAGGTCAAATAGGAAAATCCGGCAGTCATGTTTCTGCTCAACGAAAAAAGAGAGTTTTATTCAATTCGAAAGGAGCACATACAGAGGAAAGGTGAGTAGCTCAACTGGCTAGAGCATCGGTCTCCAAAACCGAAGGTTGCGGGTTCGAGTCCTGCCTCACCTGCCAAAAAAAATAACCAGGCCAATAACTTATCATTGCTGCCTGGACAAGGATAAAAAATGGCTCAAAAATCGAAGTGGTACAAGCGCATTATTCCCTTCCTGAGGGAAGTCAGGGCAGAGGTGAAAAAAGTGACCTGGCCCTCTAAGGGTGAAGTATACAACACCACCATAGTGGTAATACTGGCTACCTTCTTCTTCGGATTTTATCTTTTTTTTATGGATATTGTTTTTTCTTGGGTCATCGCTCAGATCAAATCTGTATTTTGATAGGTTAGGTTAAAATGGCAAAAAACTGGTATGTGATTCATACATATTCTGGATTTGAGAAGTTTGTGGCTGAGTCCGTCCGTCAGAAAGCAGCTGAATTGAACCTCCAAGACCAGATTGGCAAGATCATCATCCCCACCGAGGGGGTGGTGGAAATCAAAGGAGGGAAAAAAGTCGTCTCCACCAAGAGGTCTTATCCGGGCTATATCCTGATAGAGATGGAGATGAATGATGAAAACTGGCATATGATTCGTGAAACACCCAAAGTGACAGGATTTGTGGGCTCCGGGAAACGGCCCTCTCCTCTCAGCAGAAAAGAAGTCAAACAGATCGTGGAACACATGGAAACAACCTCTGAAAAGCCAAAACCCAAACACACTTACGAAAAAGGAGAGGCGGTGCGGATCATAGATGGACCTTTCTACAATTTTAACGGAATCGTAGAAGAAGTGAATCACGAGAGGAATACTTTGAAGGTGTTGGTCACCATTTTCGGACGCTCCACTCCTGTAGAATTAGAGTTTTTGCAGGTGGAGAAAATATAGGAGGGAAAATGTCCAAACAAGTGGTCGTTAAGATCAGGCTTCAAATCGTGGCTGGCCAGGCCAGTCCAGCACCCCCCGTAGGTCCAGCTTTAGGACAGCACAACGTCAACATCATGGATTTTGTCCGTCAGTTTAACGAGAAGACAGCCAAAATGGAGGAAGGGACCATTGTTCCGGTCATTATTACTGTTTTCAAAGACCGGAGTTTCAATTTCATAGTCAAAACTCCTCCTGCTTCCTTTCTTTTGAAAAAGGCAGCCGGTATTGCCAAAGGGTCAGGAACTCCTAACAAGGAAAAGGTGGGTCAGGTCACCCCTGAACAGATTGAGGAGATAGCCAAGGTCAAAATGGCTGATCTCAATGCTGATGATTTAGAGGCTGCCCAGAGAATTATCGAGGGGACAGCCAGAAACATGGGATTGGAGATTGTCAGTGAGCAGAAGAGGTAAAAACTACATCAAAACAAAAGAAAAAACTATGGATAAACAGGAATATTCTCTTCAAGAGGCAGTCAGCTTTGTTAAAAACAACAGTTACGCTAAATTCGATGAGAGCGTGGATATCGCCCTCCGTTTAGGAGTCAATCCCAAACATTCTGATCAAATGGTGAGAGGTACAGTGGTGCTTCCTCACGGGACGGGAAAAACCAAGAAGGTCTGTGCCATTGCTTCAGGAGAGAAGGTGAAAGAGGCAGAAGAGGCCGGGGCTGATTATGTGGGAGGAGAGGAGGTCATCGAAAAAATATCCAAGGGATGGACAGATTTTGATGTGGTGATTTCCACGCCTGACATGATGAGATCAGTGGGAAAATTAGGTCGTATTCTTGGTCCTAAGGGATTGATGCCTAATCCTAAGTCGGGAACAGTGACCTTTGAGCTCAAAAAGACCATTGAAGAAATCAAATCCGGCAGAGTTGAATACAGAGTGGATAAATCGGGGAATGTCCATTCTTCTGTGGGCAAGAAGTCATTCACAGAAAAAAAATTGAGGGAGAATACAAAAGCTTTTATTCAAGCGGTTCTGCAGGCCAAGCCCCCTGCATCCAAGGGAAAATACATAAAAAGTATTCATATTTCTTCCACCATGGGACCTTCGCTGAGGATTTCTGATGATGTCATAGAGAAATAGGAGAGGAAAATGAAGAGAGAAGAAAAGGAAGCTCAAGTCAAGGATCTCAAACAGGTTTTTGATGAAAATGAATCTTTTTATTTAGTGAATTTCATGAATATGTCCGTATCTCAGGCGGTGGAGTTAAGAAAAAGGTTCAAGCAGCAGTCTTATTCTTTTAAAGTCATCAAGAACAGGCTTGCCCTTAGAGCCTTACATGAAGATTTTCCAGAAGATTTCAAGAACTATCTTCAAGGACCCACTGCCCTAGCCTGGGCTTCACAAAACCCCATTGGACTGGCCCGCCTGATCAAAGATTTTTCCGATCAACATAAAGTGCTGACCGTGAAAGGAGGCCTCCTGGAAGGTCAGATTTTTGGGGGAGAGCAATTTGAAGAAATAGCCAGCTTGAATTCTCGGGATGAGCTGTTGTCAAAAATGGCCTACATGTTAGCCTTTCCGCTGATAAAGTTAACAAGGACTTGGCAAGCCCCTTTAAGTAGCTTAGGTCGGTTGTTGAGTCAATTAAAATCAAAAAAATAGGGTTGGAGGTAAAAATGTCCAAAGCACAACCAAAAGAAGCTAAGAAAAAAGAGACAAAAGAAAAAGAGACCAAAGGAAAAGAAGCTAAGGAAAAAAAGGAAAAAGTTACTCCTAAAGAAGAGAAGAAAAAGACTTCTAAGTTGACCAAGGATGAATTTTTCGATCATCTGGATAACTTGACAGTTTTGGAGCTGGCTGAATACATCAAAGAATTCGAAGAACGTTACGGCATAAGTGCAGCAGCTGTTCCCATGGCTGCTCCCGGTGCGGCTGCTCCTCAAGGTGAAGCCAAACCGGAAGAGGAGAAAACAGAGTTTACCGTTGTCCTCAAGAGCATCGGTGACAAGAAAATAAATGTCATCAAGACAGTTCGAGAGGTGACCAGCCTGGGCTTGAAAGAAGCCAAAGATTTGGTGGACAGCGCTCCTAAGCCGGTGAAGGAAGGGATACCCAAGGAAGAAGCAGAGGAAATAAAGAAGAAATTTGAAGAAGTGGGAGCGGAGGTTGAATTGCAGTAAAAATCAACAAATGAGAAGTTTTTTAAATAAAAATCTCTGTTGAGAGAGAAAAAGAATGTCTAAAGAATTAAAAAACATTTATCGAGAAAGACTGGATTTTTCCCAAATCAAAACAAGCATTGCCATGCCTGATTTGCTTGATATTCAAAAGCAGTCCTATGCCCAATTTCTCCAAATGGATCTCCTTCCAGAGGAGAGGAAAGAAGTGGGATTGGAAGCTGCCTTTAGAGATATTTTCCCCATCTCTGATTTCAAAGAAACCACTCAGTTGGATTTTATCAGCTATTCCATCGGCAATTGGGAATGCAAGTGTGGTCGGTTGAAAGGAGTGGAGAATTCCCGTTATCAGTGCAATGCCTGCGGAACTCTTCTGCCCGCTGAAGTGGAGCTAACAGAAAAGGAAATTTGCCCCTATTGCGGGGCTATGAAAAAAATCGAGATTCCCCTTTGTTCCCACTGCGGTGACAGAGTAACGCTGAAGATGAAATACAGTCCAAACGAATGTCTTGAGAAAGGCTACACCTACGCTGTGCCGTTGAGATTGAAGGTGAGGTTGATTTCATGGGAAAAAGACCCAGCCACAAAAGCCAAACGACTGAAGCACATCAAAGAACAAGAAGTTTATTTTGGTGATTTTCCGTTGATGACGGATAAAGGGACCTTCATCTTTAACGGAATCGAAAGAGTGATTGTCAGTCAACTCCAGAGATCCCCAGGAGTGTTTTTCAGGGCAGGAGATAGAAAAGGTTTTTATGTGGGGAAGATCATCCCCTATCGGGGAGCCTGGGTTGAGTTTGAGTTTGACAGCAAGAATCTCCTGAATGTGCGATTGGACCGGAAAAAGAAGTTCCTGGCTTCAGTGTTCTTGAAATCCCTGGGTTTCGGATCAGATGAGCAAATTCTTCGTCTTTTCTATAAGACATACAAGATATTTCCTGAAGATGGCAAGGCCCACTGGGAACTCACAGAAAATATGATCGGTAAGACAATCAGTGAAGATATCAAACATCCAAAAACAGGGAAAGTGGTGGTTAAGGCCAGGAAGAAGATCAACAAGGAACTGTTCCAAAAACTCAAAGACCTCAAATTAGACAGAATACCTGTTTCAGAGAGAGAGTTGAAAGGGGCCTTTTCCACTGTCACTATCAAGGGAATAGTGAAAACAAACGAACCCATTGATGATAGCCGGAGAGATAAGTTGTTCGCCGGGAAAGAGCCTTTTGAAGTGTTCTTTCCAGAGAAAGATGAATGCGGCGAGTTTATTTCCAACACTTTGAAAAAGGATGTCACCAAGGATACCAATCAAGCTCTGGCAGAAATTTACAGAAAACTAAGGCCAGGAGAACCCCATACCATGGAAAGTGCTCATAATCTTTTTCACAACCTGTTTTTTAATCCGCAGAAGTACAATTTCTCACGCATCGGCCGGCTCAAGATGAACATCAAATTAAGCCTGCAGACACCTTTGGAAGAGAAAACACTCTCTCCCATGGATTTTGTCGAAGTGATCAAATATCTGCTTCGTCTGCGAAGAGGAGAGGGAGCAGTTGACGACATCGATCACTTGGGAAACCGAAGAGTGCGCTCGGTAGGAGAACTGGTGGAGAACGCTTTCCGGATCGGGTTGACCCGGATGGAAAGAACCATCAAGGAAAAAATGACTGTGGCCGCAGATCTGGCCTCGGCCATGCCCCAAGATCTGATCAATTCCAAACCGGTGATCGCAGCCTTGAAAGAATTCTTCGGCAGCTCTCAACTTTCTCAGTTCATGGATCAGATCAACAGCCTGGCAGAAATCACTCATAAACGCCGCCTCAGTGCTTTGGGCCCTGGGGGCTTGAGTCGTGAGAGAGCAGGCTTTGAGGTGAGAGACATCCAGTCTTCTCACTATGGGAGAATCTGTCCCATCGAGACTCCGGAAGGACCCAATATCGGTTTGATTTCTTCTCTCAGTTGTTTTGCCCGGGTGAATGATTTTGGCTTTGTGGAAACTCCCTACCGAAAAGTCAAAGATGGAAAGATAATAGACTACGTCAAGATTCTCCACCCGGGAAGCAGTCCGTTTAAGGTTGGAGAAATTGTGGAAAAGGCCCAGCTGGAAAAGGAAGCCAAGGAATTAACCAAGAGCAAGAAAAATCAATTCCCCGTTGTGGAGCCTCACTGTTTTTATCTCACCGCTTGGGAAGAAGAGAAATACACTGTTGCCCAGGCTAATGCTCCGGTGGATGAGAATGGAAATCTTGTCAATGAACTGGTCAGTGCCAGGCAGGCGGGCAATTTCCGGCTTATCCCCCCGGAACAAATAGACTATATCGATGTTTCCCCCAAACAACTGGTTTCTCTCTCTGCTTCTTTGATTCCGTTTTTAGAGCATGATGATGCTAACCGGGCGTTGATGGGATCAAACATGCAGAGACAGGCTGTTCCCCTTCTCCGGCCAGAGGCACCTCTGGTAGGAACAGGAATGGAGCACCTGGTGGCCAAAGGATCAGGAGATGTCATCGTTTGCAGACGATCAGGTGTGGTAGAATTTGTGGATGCAGAAAGAATCCTGGTCAGAGTCGATGAACAGGGAAATGCTAGAGGACATGAAGTGGGTACCGATCTCTATCTTCTGACAAAGTTCTTACGGACAAACCAGAACACTTGTATAAACCATCGACCTATTGTCAGAAAAGGAGATAGAGTGGTCAAAGGGCAAATTCTGGCCGACAGTTCCTGCACAGATAAAGGAGAAGTTTCCCTGGGACGCAACGTGCTCTGTGCGTTTATGCCGTGGAGAGGATATAACTTTGAGGACGCTATAATCGTCAGTGAAAAGTTGATCAAAGATGATATCTTCACTTCCACTCATATCGTTGAAGAAACCATAGAAGCCCGGGATACAAAATTAGGCCCGGAAGAAATAACCAGAGATATTCCCAACGTTCCGGAAAACGTACTTCGGAATTTGGATGAAAACGGCATAGTCAGGATCGGAGCTCAGGTGAAATCAGGGGATGTGCTGGTAGGAAAGGTGGCTCCCAAGGGTGAAACTCAGCTATCTCCAGAGGAAAAACTCCTCAAGGCCATATTCGGGGAAAAAGCTCTGGATGTGAAAGATGCCTCTCTGTACTGTTCTCCTGGAATTGAGGGGACAGTGATCGATGTCAAGATTTTCTCACGACGCGGCATTGAAAAAGGGCCACGGGCTAAGGCAATAGAAAGAGAAGAAGTAGCCAGGATGAAGAGAAATCTGGAAGATGAGATAAGCATTTTACAAGGAGAAAAGTGGAGACGGATAAAAAACGTAATCAAAGGAGAGAAAGCAGAGAAAGATCAAAAAATAGGTGACCTCAAGTTGAAAAAAGGACAGAACCTGGATGAGAAGATTCTGGAAAAGCTGAGGCCAGAAGATATCAAAAAATTGAAATTGAAAGCAGACCGCAGTAGAGAAAAAAGAATAAAAGATATCGACATAAAAGTGAAACGTCAAATCGATGCTCTCAAATCCATTTTTAAGGAGAAAGTGGAAGTGCTCAGAAAAGGGGATGAATTGGCTCCTGGTGTGATTCAAGCCATCAAAGTCTATATCGCCATGAAGAGAAAGCTATCGGTGGGAGATAAGATTTCAGGGCGCCACGGCAACAAGGGAGTGATTGCCAAGATTGTACCTGAAGAAGATATGCCTCGGCTGCCCGATGGAACAGCAGTGGAAATTGTGCTGAATCCTTTGGGAGTGCCATCCCGGATGAATGTAGGCCAGATTCTGGAGACCCATTTGGGTTGGGCTGCCAAGAAGCTCGGCCTTTGGATTTCTTCCCCTGTGTTCGATGGTGTTCCCGAAAATGATATAAAAAAACTTCTGAAGAAAGCAGGACTTCCTGAGTCAGGAAAAGTCCCTCTTTATGACGGGATAACCGGAGAGCTGCTGGATCATGATGTCACTGTAGGTTATATATACATCATGAAACTCTACCATCTTGTGGATGATAAAATTCATGCCCGTTCTACCGGCCCTTATTCTCTCATCACCCAACAACCGTTAGGAGGAAAAGCACAATTCGGGGGACAACGGTTTGGAGAGATGGAAGTCTGGGCTCTGGAAGCCTACGGAGCCGCTTACACCCTCCAGGAACTTCTCACTGCCAAATCTGATGATGTGGAAGGGAGAGCCAAGATCTATGAGGCCATTGTCAAGGGGGATCTGGATTTCAAACCAGGACTTCCTGAGTCGGTGAATGTTTTGATTCGGGAACTCCAGAGTCTGTGTTTGAATGTGGAATTGGAAAAAGAAGAGAAAGAAGAAATCTTGCCCTGGGGGATCGATGTTCCTCAAATCTTAAAAGGAGAATAGCCATGGATGCCAGGCAGACTGTGGGCGGAAGGCCAAAGATTGATTTTGACCGTGTAAAAATCAGCATCGCCTCTCCTGAAAAGATCAAAAGCTGGTCTTGGGGAGAGGTGACCAAACCTGAAACTATCAATTACCGTACCTTTAAACCGGAAAAGGATGGTCTTTTCTGTGCCAAAATATTCGGACCTATCAATGATTACGAATGTCTCTGCGGAAAATACAAGCGGATGAAATACAGAGGGATCATCTGCGAGAGATGTGGTGTGGAGGTCACCCGGTCCAAGGTCCGCCGTGAAAGGATGGGCCATATCAAGCTGGCTTCTCCGGTAGCGCATATATGGTTTTTTAAGAGCACTCCCAGCCGAATCGGTCTGGTGCTGGACCTTTCCATGAAAGACCTGGAAAAAGTGCTCTATTTTGAGTCCTACATCGTGATTGATCCGGGCGAGACTCCTCTGCGGGAAAAACAGCTTCTCTCGGATGAAGAATATAAAGAAGCCCAGGAGAAATACGGCGATACCTTCGAGGCTTCCCTTGGAGCTGAGGCCGTCAAGAGATTGCTGGAAAAAATAAACATCAACAAAGAAGCAGGTCAGTTGAGAAAGATGATGAAAAAAGAGACTTCTCAGCAGAGGAAGCTTCGTTACGCCAAGAGGTTAAGGATATTCAAGGCTCTTAGGGAGTCCGGGAATCGTCCTGAATGGATGATTCTTGATATGATCCCGGTGATCCCCCCGGACCTGAGGCCTTTGGTTCGCTTGGATGGAGGACGTTTCGCCACTTCTGATTTGAATGACCTTTACCGCCGAGTGATCAACCGAAACAACCGCTTGAAAAAGCTGATCGAGCTCAAAGCGCCAGAGCTGATCATTCGCAACGAAAAGAGAATGCTGCAGGAGGCAGTGGATGCTCTTTTTGATAACGGCAAGAGAGGCCGGGTTCATCTGGGAGCAAACCGGAGACCCCTGAAATCTTTGAGTGAGGCCCTTAGAGGAAAGCAGGGAAGATTCCGTCAAAATCTTCTGGGAAAGAGAGTCGATTACTCGGGAAGATCTGTGGTTGTGGTGGGACCAGAGCTCAAGTTGAATCAGTGTGGACTGCCCAAGAAGATGGCCTTAGAATTATTCAAGCCGTTCATTTTCCATAAACTGGAGAAAGAAGGTCTAGTTCCCAGTGTTAAAGTGGCCAGAGAATGGCATGAGCAGGAAAGGCCTGAAGTCTGGGATTATTTGGAAGAAGTGGTCAAGGAGCACCCCATCCTGTTGAACCGAGCGCCAACCCTTCACAGGCTGGGAATTCAGGCTTTTGAGCCAGTTTTGGTGGAAGGAAAAGCTATCCAGATTCATCCCTTGGTATGTGCTGCCTTCAACGCTGATTTTGATGGAGACCAGATGGCTGTCCATATTCCACTGTCGGTAGAAGCTCAGGTGGAAGCCCAGACACTGATGCTCTCCACCAACAACATCCTTTCTCCTGCCCATGGCCGCCCTCTTGCCATTCCCAGTCAGGATATGGTTTTAGGCTGTTATTATCTGACCTTAGAAAAGAAGGGGAATAAGGGAGAAGGCCGGATGTTTACTTCCCCGGAAGAAGTCCTGCTGGCTCTGGAAAATAAAGAGGTGGCCCTTCACGCCAGAGTGAGATTGAAGTTCAAGGGGAAATTCATGAATTTGGCCACCTATTACGATGACCAGGCCGTTATGACCTGTCCGGTGAATGATATCCAGGCCACGGTGGAAACAACTCCCGGAAGAATCATATTCAACAACATTCTTCCTTCAGGAATTCCGTTTATTAACGGTGTGCTCAGGAAAAAGGGATTAGAAAGTCTGGTCTTTTACACCTACCTGAAAGTGGGACTTCAACCCACCATTGAGGCCCTGGATAAGATGAAGGAGCTGGGTTTCAATTATGCCACCCTAGCTGGATTCTCATTGGGCATCGATGACTTCGTGGTGCCTGCGGAGAAGTCAAAGCTGATTGACAGGGCTCACAGGGAGGTTCAAAAAATAGAGAAGCTTTATCGAGATGGAACTATATCTGCTGGTGAGCGGTTTAACCGAGTGGTGGAAATATGGGGATCAGTGACGGACAGCATCTCCGGCATCATGATGACCAGGATGAAAGAAATTAGTTTTGAAGGCCCCAAGCTGAATCCTCTGTTTGTGATGGCTGACTCTGGATCAAGGGGAAACAAGCAGCAGATTCGTCAACTGGCAGGAATAAGAGGTTTGATGAGCAAGCCTTCTGGAGAGATCATCGAGACTCCCATCACTTCCAACCTGAGAGAGGGGCTGAGCGTTTTGCAGTATTTTATCTCCACACATGGAGCACGAAAGGGATTAGCCGACACAGCTTTGAAGACAGCCAATTCTGGCTATTTAACCCGGAAACTGGTGGATGTCTCACAGGAGGTCATCGTTGATGAGCACGATTGTGGAACTTTGAAAGGAATCAATGTCTCAGCTATCGTGGAGAACGGAGAATTGATTGAGCCTTTTGTGGATAGGATTGTGGGCAGGACTTCTCTGGAGAGGGTGATCCACCCGGATACCAATGAATTGATTGTGGACATGAATGAAGAAATCACGGAAGAAGTGGCTCAGGAACTCCTGGAGCTGGGTATGGAAAGGGTAAAGATCCGTTCTCTTCTGACCTGTGAATCCAAGAGGGGAGTCTGCCAGTTGTGTTATGGAAGAGATATGGCCACAGGTCACATGGTGGAGCTGGGAGAAGCTGTTGGCATCACTGCTGCCCAGTCCATCGGAGAACCAGGGACTCAGTTAACCATGAGAACTTTCCATATCGGCGGTATAGCCTTGAGAGGAGCAGAGAGATCAAAACTGGAAGCTAAGAACGATGGTGTGGTGAAATTCAATAATCTGAAGTACGTCATCGACAAAGAAGGATCTTTGGTGGTGGTCAACCGTAATGCCAACATCGCCGTTTTGGATCATCGGGGGAGAGAAGTTGAGCATTATCAGGTTCCTTACGGAGCCAAAGTTCTGGTGAAGGATGGCGATGAAATTAAGGCCAGGCAGGAATTCGCCGAATGGGACCCATTCAACACCTTTATATTGAGTGAAGAATCGGGAGTGGTCCAGTTTCACGATGTTGTTCTGGGAATCACCATGGAAGAGGTTCAGGATGAATTTACCGGATTGATCAGCCAGCTTATAACCGAGCCTAGGGATGAGAAAATGCAGCCTCAGATAATGATTAAATCCAAAAATGACAAAGTTCTCAGAAAATACTTCCTGCCTTCAGGGGCGAACCTGCAGGTCAAGGACAAAGATAGAGTCCATGCCGGCGATGTGTTGGCTAAAATACCACGAGAGGTGGCCCGGACAAAAGATATTACCGGAGGATTACCTAGAGCAGAGGAACTCTTTGAAGCCCGCAAACCGAAAACACAGGCATTGATTTCCGAGATCGATGGTGTGGTCAAGTTTGGAGGACTGGTCAGAGGACACCGGAAGGTCATAGTGCGCAACGAAAAAGGAGGAGAAAAGGAATATTTCATTCCTAAAGGAGCTCATCTGAGTGTAGGAGAGACAGAGAGAGTCAGAGCTGGTACGCCACTGATGGATGGCTCTGTGAATCCTCATGATATCTTGAAGGTTCTTGGGGAAAAGGAGTTGGCTGAGTATCTTTTGAGGGAAATTCAGGAAGTGTACAGGTTGCAGGGTGTGACCATCAACGATAAACATATTGAGATTATCATCCGGCAGATGTTGAGATGGGTGAAAGTAGAAGAGGTAGGAGATACAGAATTCTTGGTCGACGAGAAGGTGGATAAGTTCGTTTTCCAAGAAGAGAATGAAAAAATAATCAAACAGGGAGGAAAACCGGCCAAAGCCAGACCTCTTCTTTTAGGCATAACCAAGAGTGCATTGAGTACTGACAGCTTCATATCTGCCGCTTCTTTCCAGGAAACCACCAGGGTTCTCACCGAAGCCAGTCTGCATGGAAAAATTGATCACTTGAGAAGACTCAAAGAAAATATTATCATGGGAAGGCTTATTCCAGCAGGCACCGGTTATCGATATTATCGCAATCTTGAGCTGAAGGAAGAAAAGGAGGAAGAGGGAGAAGAAGTGGACCTTTCCGTGCAAAGTTAGGCTTAACGCTAAACCCCTCTAAATTCTTGACATAGCAAAGAGATTTTGCTATCATCCACACAATCATTCCGAGGAGGATTTCGAGCTCGGAATGAGTCATTTCTGTTTAAAGTAAAGGAGTAGATTCAGTGCCCACAGTCAACCAACTGGTAAGAAAAGGGAGACGGAGAAAAAAAGAAAAAAGCAAGTCTCCCGCTTTAGAAAGGTGCCCTCAGAAAAGAGGGGTGTGCACCCGTGTCTTCACCACCACCCCCAAGAAGCCAAACTCAGCTATGAGGAAAGTAGCCAGAGTCCGGTTGACCAATAACATAGAGGTCACAGGATACATACCGGGAGTCGGCCATAATCTCCAGGAACACTCCATCGTTTTGATTCGAGGAGGTCGAGTTAAGGATATACCTGGAGTTCGCTATCATATCATCCGTGGTTCCTTAGACTGCGAAGGAGTTGACCAGCGGATTCAAGGAAGATCAAAATACGGAAGCAAAAAACCAAAAGAAAAGAGGATTGCCAAGTAGAGGAGTCAGGCATGCCGCGAAGAGGCAAGATCAAAAAACGGACATTGGAACCAGATCCTTTCTACAACAGCACAATTATATCTAAATTCGTCAACACAGTCATGAAAGACGGAAACAAGAGCAAGGCTGAAAAAATTGTTCTCCAAGCTATGCAGCAGGTAAAGGAAAAAGCCAAGGAAGATCCGCTCAAAATGTTTGAAAAAGCTGTGGAGAATGTCAAGCCCATGTTGGAGACCAAGTCAAGGAGAGTGGGAGGTGCCACCTATCAGGTTCCGGTTGAAGTCCCGTTGAACCGATCCACTTCTCTAGCTGTAAGATGGATTATCCGGAATGCGCGGGGAAGAGGCGGCAAGAGCATGAAGGAAAAGCTGGCTGCTGAAATCATGGATGCGGTGAATAATCGCGGAGGAGCCATAAAAAAGAAAGAAGATACTCATAAAATGGCGGAAGCCAATAGAGCATTTGCTCATTATAGATGGTAGTCTCCTTTATAAAAAGAGAATATCTCATTACTAAAATGGAGAGAAGAATTGGCGCGGAGATATCCAATCCAACAAGTGAGAAACATCGGGCTGATGGCTCATATCGATGCGGGGAAGACTACCACCACCGAGCGCATGCTCTTTTACACAGGCATAACTTACAAAATGGGAGAGGTTGATGAAGGCACCGCGGTTATGGATTGGATGGCTCAGGAGCAAGAGCGAGGAATAACTATAACTTCCGCTGCTACCACCTGTTACTGGAAAAACCACCAAATCAACATCATCGATACCCCCGGCCATGTGGATTTTACCGTAGAGGTGGAGCGTTCCATGAGGGTCCTGGACGGGGCCATTATTATTCTTTGTGGAGTGGGAGGAGTAGAAGCCCAGTCTGAGACTGTATGGCGGCAGGCTGACAGATACAGAGTCCCCCGGATCGTTTATATCAACAAGATGGATCGTATCGGAGTGAATCCAGAAAAAGCTATCCAGGAGATGAAGTCAAAGTTGGGAGCAGATCCTTTGATCACCCAGATACCCTTGGGAAGAGAGGAGGATTTTAGGGGTGTTATCGATCTGGTGAGGATGAAAGAAATAGACTGGGGTGAAGATCTTCTGGGAACAAAATTTGAAGTCAGAGAGGTTTCAAAGGAATACCGGGAAGAAGCTGAGGAAAAAAGAAACCAGATGTTGGAAAAGCTCAGCGATGTCAGTGATAAACTGATGGAAAGATACCTAGAGGGGGCGGAAATACCTGTCCAGCAGATCATAAAAATTATCAGAAAAGGAACCATTTCTCTTCAGTTTGTTCCGGTGCTTTTCGGAGCTTCCTTTAAAAACAAAGGCGTTCATTCCTTGTTAGATGGGGTGGTGGATTACCTGCCGTCGCCGCCAGAGGTGCCCCCCATAAAGGGACATCATCCCCGCTCTATGGAGGTGGAGGAAAGAAAAGCTTCGGATGAGGAACCTTTTTCAGCTCTAGTATTTAAGATCATGAGCGATCCTTATGTGGGAAATCTCTCTTTCATTCGTGTTTATTCGGGAAAAACTCGGGTGGGAGCTTCCGTCTATAACTCTACCAACGAAAAAATGGAAAGGATTTCACGGCTTTTAGAGATGCACTCCAACAAAAGAAAAGATATCAAGGAGATTTATGCAGGAGACATCGTGGCCTTAAGTTCCATGAAGGGTGTTGCCACCGGAGACACCCTCTGTGAGCGGAGCCATCCTATCATTCTTGAGGCCATCAAATTCCCTGAGCCGGTGGTCTCTGCTTATATAGAACCAAAATCAGCCAGAGAACATTCCAAATTGGCTGAGGCCCTTTCCAAGCTCAGCAACGAAGATCCCACTTTCCAGGTAAGACAGGATCCCGTGACCGCTCAAACCCTAGTGTATGGAATGGGAGAGCTTCACCTGGAAATTCTCATGGATCGGATGGAAAGAGAATTTGGAGTGCAGGCGAGTCTGGGAAAACCTCAGGTGGCTTACAAAGAAACCATCACCAAGCTGGGTGAAGGAGAAGGAAAATATATCCGCCAGAGCGGAGGCAGGGGCCAGTACGGCCACTGCAAGATTGTGGTGGATCCTTCTAAGAGAGAAAAGGGTTTTGAATTCTATGATGAGACCAAAGGAGGAATTATTCCTAAAGAATTTATCCCTTCCATAGAAAAAGGAGTGCAAGAAGCTATGGAAGGGGGTATTCTTGCCGGTTATCAGATGACCGATGTGAAGGTTACCCTGGTAGACGGATCGTATCATGAGGTGGACTCCTCAGCCATTGCCTATAAAGTTGCGGGCTCAAAAGCTTTTAAAGAAGCGGCCTCCAAGGCTGGGCCTGTTCTTCTCGAACCTATCATGGACCTGGTGGTGATTTCACCAGAAGAATATCTAGGCGATATCATGGGAGATCTCAATGCCCGGCGGGGAAAGATAGAGAAAATGGATGTCAGAGGAGGTTCCCGGGTGATCCAGGCTTCTGTCCCTCTTTCAGAAATGTTCGGTTACGCCACCCACATCCGCACTTTGACCCAGGGCAGAGGTGTTTTTTCTATGGAATTCTCTCGGTATAAAGTTACGCCTGACCCCATCATGAAAGAAATCATTGCCCGGATTGAGGGAAGGGTTCCTGTTCATCGATAGATATGTTAAAAGGTAAGGAAACCGTGATGAGAAAAGAATTTGAAGGGAAAGATAAGAAATGTCCGGTCCGTTCACAGGGGCCTGATGAGCGAAAAGCTCGCTCCTGGAGCGAGAAAAAAGGATAGGAGGTAAGGGAATGGCGAAAGCAAAGTTTGAGAGGACCAAGCCGCA
>JBKHJA010000060.1:0-15295 GCA_046538375.1 Candidatus Aminicenantota bacterium | reverse complement strand
GGTGTCCCTGATTTCCTTTTTCATGGAAATCAAAAACCTATGTGAATAATCCAGGCTTACCTGGATTATTCATGAATTATGGGAAATTAGGGACACGATCCCAATTTCAGAAAATTGGGTCATGTCCCCAATTTCCTCCCTCATATACATTGTTTCCAGCGAATTCATGAATAATGCAGGTTAATTGATAAATTAAGTCATATTAATAAATTATGCTGCAACCATCCATCCAGTTTTTACAGAATGTTTATTTTTGCTTTGCTTGTTCTAAGTGTATCCAAAAAGCATGCTGTAGATAATCAACAGAATCAGAGTGATTCCCATAAAAAGAAAAGTATATCCGAAAATCCGGACGGTCAGCATTTTTCTGGAATCGATTTCCTTCAGCATGACACTCTTTTTTAATTTACCGGATTCTTTCAGATATTTGTACTCCAGGGGGCGGTCTTCCTTGTATTCATCCAAGGGGACCAGTCCAGTAAAGATGACCGGATCCATGGGAAAGGATTCGGGCCGGAGATGGGTGTTGAAGAAGTGGATGGTAAAGATGAAACCCACAGCCAATAAGGCTTCATCACTGTGAATGATTGCGGCCACATTGATCAGCCATCCTGGCAGGAACTTGGTAAACAATTCTGGAAACCACAGCATCAATCCGGAAAATCCGATCACTCCCACTCCCCAGAACACAGCCATGTAATCGAATTTCTCCCAGTAAGTCCACCGTCCGTATTTGGGTCGAGGACCCAAGCCCAAAAACCATTTTATGGTGCCAGCAAAGTCACCCAGATCCTTTTTGTTGAACCAAAGAGAACGGTGGCCGGTGATGATTTCCTTCCATGAAGCTCTGGTCCTCCTTTTCGATTTGACCATGGAGATAAGATGGGCCAGAAAGTAGCCGAAGGTTATCACGGCGGAAAAACGGTGGATTCTTCCCGCAGCCTCTACCCCTCCGAATAAGTCAGCCAGGGTTTTTGCCCAGGGCATGCCGGCGAATTTGAGCATCATCCCGGTCAAAGCCAGTCCCATGAAACTCAGAATCACAAATATATGGGTAATGCGCTGCCCGGTGGTGAAACGCTGGATGTAATATCTTTTGTGGATCCTGCTGTTTTTTCTTTTCTCTTTCAGATGCTTAAAAGATCGCGGCATCCATAACAAAGTATGCAAGCCGAAAAAGCTGAACACGGCGATCAGGAGCGAAGTCATGGCCCAGAATGTGGCATGGAGGATGGGATATTTCTGCTTATCATGATGGGTGGCATGGGTTAAGTAGCCAGTAAAGCGGCGGTTGGCATCCGAATGGCATTTCTGGCAGGTTTGCACAACTCTGTTGAAGCCCACACGGGAATCTGGATCGTCCACCTTCTTGATACCGTGGGCTCCATGGCAGTCCGAACACTTGGCTGCCTTCAAGTATCCCAGAGTATAAGCTTTTCCGTGGAGGGTTTCTGTGTATGTTTCTGAGAGATCCTGGTGGCAGGAACCACATTGGTGAGTGACTTCGGTCATGAATTTATCCTGCTGAATCTCTTTGATTCGGTGGGCCGAGTGGCAGTCTTCGCAGTTTGGCAATTTCTCGCTGGTTTCAGCAGCCGAAATATCGTGGATGCTGATGGCGTATTCTTTGTAGATTCCTTGATGGCAGCTGGCACAGGTGGCGGGGATATTTTTATAGTAGATAGATGATTGCTCGGACTTGTGGTCAAGTATGTAATGTGTGTTGTGACAATCTGTGCAAACTGCGCTGGGCAGCAGACCCTTTTTGATCAAGCCCTGACCATGGACGCTGCTGGAGTAGTCTACCAGAACATTTTCCTGAGCAGTATTCCCTGCCTCAGAAACAGGGAGCTGGCCGTGACAGTCTCCGCAAAGCTGAGGAATTTTGGAACGGTAAGTCTTGTCTCTTTCATCAAGATGAGAGAGAACCTTATGTTTGCCGTGGCAGTCTGTACAATAAGGAGTCTTCGGTTTTTTCTGGATGTACGCCTGGCCGTGATCGCTCTCGAAATAATTTTCAGCGATCTGAGCATGACAGTTTGAACAGTCCACCCGGCCTGAGGTTTCACAGGGCCGGTGCCTTTGAGGATCGATATCAGAGTGGCACTTCACACAGGGGATGTCTCTGTGTGCGGAATTCTGGATGTCTTCTTTGTGGACGGTCATGGAAATTTTCTCTCCTTCTTCTGTTTTATAGACATCCTCTTTCTGATGGCAGATGAAGCATTCCCGGTCAGATGTCCGGATGACCAGACTGGTTCGCCTTATCTTATGAGGTTTGTGGCAGTCGGTACAGGCCGGTATGGCTCCCGGTTCACGTTCCCAGAGTTCTCCCTTGATGATCTTGATATGCACTTCTTCGATTCGGGCGTGACATTTGGTGCATGTTTTGGCGATATTTTGGGCAGATACTGTGGATTTGGTATTGGTATGGGGGAGGACCATATGGTTTCCGTGGCAGTCATTGCAGGTGGCAGTAACGATAAGGCCCTGCTTGAACAAGCCTTCGCCGTGAATGCTCTGAGAATAATTGCTCAAGATATCCTTTTCCGGGATGTTGTACACCCTGGCCACAGGAGCTCCCTCACGGTGACATTTTCCGCAAAGCACCGGGATGTTCATCTTGTAGGTCCGAGAATTGATGTTTTGGGGAGGCAGAATATGGTGGTCTCCATGGCATTCTCCGCAGGTGGGAGCATAGGGAGCCCCCCGTTTCAGTGCTTTTCCATGGATACCTGTAAAGAACTCCTCACTGGCCTGTTGGTGGCACATCCCGCAGTTCACCATTTCCAGTCTTTCCGGATGAGGGAATTCCTCCACATCCGCATCCTGATGGCAGTCAATGCAATCTAGGTTCTTGTGCACTGAACCAGATAACCTGTTTAAATTCACATAGAGAGATATGGTCCGTCCCCGCCGTCTGGCAGTCAAATCGGGATCTGAATGACAGATCATACAGTCTTCATTGGAAACAGCCAGGACAGGGGAGAGAGGCATGAATATCAGAAGGAGAAGGATGAGAAAACGGAAAAAATTGCGTTTGTGATAAATCAAGCGGCCTCTTTTCTTTAAAGATTATAAATTTAATTTAACAGATATTCGTTGTCAACAGTTCATCTATAGATATGATAAATATGATGTAAAATATAGAGCCAATTAGTGAGAAGGAAGGTGTTTTTTTGATCACATAGCTAAGTCTTGTTTTTTGAATCAGGCGGGGAGGATGGGAAAGATTCAAGTATTTTTTGAAATTGGGTCAGAATTTCCTCAATGGACATATAATTATGGATGCCAGAGCTTCCGTCCAGCTCAATCTTTCCAAGTATTTGATTTATCTTCAATATTTGATCTTTTTCCTGTTCGATCAGTTTAAGATTTTCTGTTTCTTTCAAAGAATTGTTGATGGAACGAATAAGAGTCTGTGTTGATTTCTGCCATTCTGTGAATATTTCTCCATAGCCCTCACCATGGCATTCCACACATTTGCTCCTGTCCGAACGGTAAATCCTGTCTTCGGGTCCAGTATGACAGTCCACACACGAAACTTCAGCTTCCGCCATAATGTCCTTGGAGACATGGAGGCCGTTGAATGTGCCGCCTTTATACAATGTTTTTTGTATTTGATGACAAACTGTGCAGTCCTTCTTTGGATCCCTGTGATGGCAGGCGGCGCATGATTGTTTTGTGGCCACAAATTCTCCGTGTTTTCGGACGTTGGAGTGGCAGGTGCTGCATTGAATTTTTTGTTCGATCAAGTGCTTTTTATGGGGAAAATTGAGACCAAAAATATTTCGGTCTATTTCTTCGATCCCAGCATGACAGTTGGAGCATTGAGTGGGGATTTCTTTGGCTTCTCCCAGAAAACTTTCGGGTTTATAGGAGGAACCAATCACATCCAGAGCTTCCACTATTTTATCATAAGAAACTGAGAGAAGTTTTTGAGCATATTCAATGTTGTGTACGCTTTTTCCTCTTTCCACTATGTCCATGTTGAAATAAGCTTCTTCAAGCAATCTTTGGGATTTTTCTTTTTCCTTCTCCCCATTTTTTGTGAGTCTCAATTGCTGGCTGGCCCTTTTGTAGATGCTGGTGATTTTGTCCAGTTTTTTCTGGGTAGAAATCTTCCAGTCTTTCATGATTCTTGCAAATCCTTTCCCGTGGCAGGATTCACAGGCTTGAGCTTTTGAGGTGAGAGTCTCACTTTTTATGACTTTGCCGCCTGACTCTTCGTGGAAAATGTGGCATCCTTTGCAGCTCAGTCCTTTCTCCAGCATTATATTAGGATAAGGTTGATGTATTCCTTTACCCCCCTCTCCGGTAAAGAGAATTTTTTGAGCTTTATGATAATCCGTATGACAAGCCTGGCAGTTTGCTATGGCTTCTATTTCTTTGACAATCTTGTGTTGAATCTCCAGATGGCAGAGGTTGCATTCGATCTTATTGTCTGTGATGTGGGTGGAATGCATGAGATCTGTATTGTGGTACTTATTCAGCCGGTCGGTTTCCCAGTGGCATTTGTAGCAGTTTTCCCGAGGGACATCTCCGTCACCCACAATAATATGGCTGTGACATTTGTCACAGGAAAATCCGTTAGAAAAAACAACGGAATGGTTGAATCTTGAAGTCTTTTCGGAAATCAGGTCTTCCTTATGATGACAGTGGGAACAATCGCTGATTCGAGGAAAATGTTCACTCTTTTTGAAATGACAAATAAAGCAGGTGCTTTCGGTAACAGTTATATGTTCTCCCTGAACAATTTGTGAATGGCAGCTTGTGCAGCGAAGCCGTTTTCCCCTTTGGAGGTCGGTGAGGTGAATCTTGTGGTCGAACACCACTTTTTTAAATTTAACCCTACCTTCCAAAAGCCTTTTCTCATGACATCCCTGCCGCAGGCAGCTCTCGTCTGGAATTTCAGCCCATGGCTTCGATTTTAAATAGAGCTTAGTCCAGTAGCGTCCCAGTTGAAGGAGCCCTTCCACTTTGGCCCTCAGTTTTGATCTCACTCCAGGGGGATAGTGGCAGGTATTGCATTCTATATGGCTGTGAGAAGAGGTTTTCCAGCTCTGATAAAAGGGCTTCATGTAATGGCAGGTGGAGCAGAATTTGGAGTGGGAGGTGTATTCCACAGAGGCCAGAAATAAGATGAGGAAGAATCCCGCAGCAGATAGGATGATGATGAGTCTTTTTTTCTTCTTTTTCTTCATGACCCCGTTCTTCTTTTGCCGCTGGTATATTTACTCGTGGTTACACATAACTATGCAGCCCTGCCAGGAGATAATTCACCCCAAAATAAGTAAACAGGGCTGCTATAAAACCTATGATGGCAACGAATGCAGAACGCCGCCCTTTCCATCCCATAACTATCCGGGTATGAAGATAAAGAGCAAACACAAACCAGGTGATAAGGCTCCATGTTTCTTTAGGATCCCAGCTCCAGTAACCCCCCCAGGCTTTATATGCCCAAACCATCCCAAAAATCAAACCGCCCAGAGTAAAAAGCGGAAATCCCACTGCCACACATCTGTAGCTGATGGAGTCCAGCTTATCTGCAGTTAGAGAGGATTTAGGAGATTTTGCGTTTTTCTCTCTCCGATCAGCTGC
Organism: Candidatus Aminicenantota bacterium; assembly: GCA_046538375.1. Taxonomy (GTDB): domain Bacteria; phylum Acidobacteriota; class Aminicenantia; order Aminicenantales; family Aminicenantaceae; genus JBKHJA01. The sequence goes on along the minus strand of JBKHJA010000060.1, from coordinate 9,694 downwards.
CAGATACATGATGCTGGTAATGAAAGCCACCGCAAAAAACGCTTCCCCCAGAAGGGTGACCGAAACATGAAGCCAGAGCCAATAACTCTGAAGTGCAGGAACAAGAGGGGCGGCTTCTTTGGGCATCAACGGCGATGAGGCTAAAGCCATCAAAGCAATCACTATCAGCATAAAGTAAGGCCCTGCTTTTTGGATGCTGTATTTTCTTTCCATGATCAGATAAGCCAGAATACATGCCCAGGCCAGGAAGGAAAGAGATTCGTACATGTTGGTGAAAGGAGCGTGGCCGCTTTCAAAGGTTCTCCAGATCAAAGCAGCGGTGTGGACCAGAATTCCTAAAAAGGCCAATCTCCGTCCCGTTCTGGCCGTTTTTTCTTTTTTTATAAAAAGAAAGAAAAAATAGAAAAAAGCTGAGGCTATATACAGGATAAAAGTTGTAACAAACAGTGTTGACTCATTCATTTTGATCTCCTCAACGAACCCATGATCTTTTGGAATTCAATCCGGAACGCTTCTTTGCTTTTAGAGCTTATTCCTCCGGCGGCGATGTCCGTTTTGCCGTTTTTTTGTTCCAAAATCATTTTGATCTCTCTGCTGGGCCAGTAAAAGGCCAGGGCCAGGCCTACCACCAGAAATGCACTGCCCACCCAGATAAATGTCACCCCAGGATCCTTTGCCACCTGGATAACAGAGAACTGGTCAGCCTTGAAGTCTTTAAGCTCAATCTGCAGATCTGTCTTTTTTTCTGAATGAATTTGATCAAAATCGGGAAAGCGGGCAAAGATCCACCCGGAAAAAATGACTTCATTATCCTCCCAGCCTTGAATAAAGGCGGCCGGGTTGTTAGGCTGGGAGGAACGGGATGCTATCTGATTCCTTTCGTTTATAACAAAGTCAGGAATGAAATGAAGAACAGAGATTTGAATGTTTTCAGGGGAGAGGGAAACTTTTTCCCCCATTTTTGTTTCGATTTTTTTTAGATAAGAAGAGTCGCTTCTTTTTTTAACCCAAATTTCAAGAGCGGGATTTTCCCAGTTCCAACCGTAGCTGTTTTGGTAGAAGACATAGCCTTTGTAGGAGAGGGGATGGTTGACTTCGATGGTTTTTGTCAAAGCGGTTTTTTCCTCTTCCTTGACCGTTAAGGTGCTCTTCCAGTCTTTGACACTGCCGTTAGGGTAGAGTTCTGTTTCGAATTTTTCTAACTTGATTTTGAATCCGGCTTTGGGGACAGGGAGTGTTTGGCCTTCGGAAAGAGTTAAATTCTGTCTGAATGCCCCTAATCCGCTGATGATCCCACCGGCCAGAATCACCAGGATACCTGCATGCACCACATCAGACCCGAACCAACCCAGAGCCTTTTTTCTGGCCTGGAGAAAAACTTTGTTTTCTTTGTTTTCTTCTTTGATTCGATAATGGAAAGAACGGAGCGCTTTTCTAATTTGCTGTTTTGTTTTCCCCAAACTGGCGGGTTTTTGGAATCTATCCTTGACTTTGAGAGATATAATTCTGTTTGTTTTTTTTTCCAACCTCGGCCGGAAAAATCTTCTCAATTTTGGAGAAAGGCGGGTGAGAGTGCAGGTGATGATGTTTATGGCAAAAAGAAAGAGAAGGGCCACAAACCACCATGATTGATAGAGGTGGTTAAGCTGAAATCTCTGCAGTAAATTGGCCAGCTGGCCGTAACGAGCCACATACTCTTCAGGGCTTCTTTGCTGGGGGATGAGAGTGCCCAGAACCGAAGCGATGGTGATAGTAATCAAAAGAAAAATGGCCAGCTTAACCGAACTGAAGGACTTTATTAATGATTTCATCGAGAATTTCTATTTGGATATAATAACTACTAATAATATAGGATTTGTTAAATATTTTCAATGGAAATGACGGGATCGTAAGCATTTCCATCAACATATGTATTTATACTCATCATGGTTTTGGAAATGATTTTGAGGGGATCAAAACGGAAAGAGGTATCTGAATTTCAGGTCCTATTTCTTATTCCGTTTGCCGTGCCTGAGTTCTTCGGCCATGGCTTTTATTTCTGTCAGATCACGCTTCATTTCACTCCATCCGTACCACAGGGCATAATCCGGATTGGCATGGAAAGTTCCCTGGAAAGTTCTCATCCGGTGTTCAAGAAACATCACAAACAGTTTTTGTTCTATGGGAGTGGGAGCATCATGGAAAGTGAGAATATCAGGGAAGGGAAAGGCATAATTTTCTGGCTTGGCCAGAATGCCATCTTGATACAGGCCCGCTACTGCCCGGATGGCTTCAGCCATCAGATGATCTGCTGCTTTGATTATGTGGTCACCTTTTTGGAGTTCGGCTTTGGCAAAATTCAGTGAGTGACACTGACTGCAGGTTTTTAACATCTTATCTCTTTCTTTCTGCCAATCTTCCTGGGTAAGGCGGGCCACATCAGCGCTCTTGACCACATCAAGCCTTGAAGTGGGCTTTCCTTTTGGATTCAGAACACCGAGAGCCTGCAGGATGGCGGCCCGGTCTGATGCCCATTGTTTGTCTTCAGGCATGGGAAGGCGCACTGCCAGGAATCCCCAAGCTGTGCGCACCTCATGATTTCCTTCCTGCATGTGGCAGGTCTGACAAGTGGGCGCTGCCGCGGTTTCAGGCAGGGTCCTTATTTGTTTCAAAAGAAAGCGAACTCCGTGCTTGGAGGCAGAATACATCTCCCATTGAGGATGGTCGAATCCCATGTGGCAGGTCCGGCAGGATTGAGGCTGCCGGGCTTCTTGAGCTGAAAAAATATGCCGGGTGTGGCAGGCATCACAGGAGGCCACCCCAAAGCCGGATTCCTCCTGTTTCAAGGCTTTGATTTCCTCCTCGTTTTTCAGCCCTATCTTGTGGCAGCCTCCGCAGCCCTTCATCCCTTCTATCAGGGCCATGGGCTGCCAGTGGATGGTGGGCATGGCTTTCATGGCTGTCCAAGCAGCCGCATGCTTGCCTTTTTTGAACTGCTCCACTCTGTCTGAGTGACAGATAGCGCAAGTATCAGGTGTAGGAATCAGAGCTTTATCCACATCAGAGGGAGTGGTGTGCTCCTCTCCATGACAGGTAGAGCAAGTGACATCGTTCTGGCTGTGTTGGCTCAGTTTCCAGTCAGAGACGATATTTGGATTCACCTCCTGGTGGCAGTCCACACATTCTTGAGAAAAAGCCGTTGCACAGATAAACGAGATGACCATAATAAGAACACAAAACTTTTTCCCCAACTTAAACCTCCTTTTTTATCCCATCACTCTGGGACAAAGCCTAACATTAAATCTTATCCTGTTAAGCTCAACGCTGTGACCAGGAATGATATTTAATGCACCAACCTCACTCATGAGGAAGAAATCGTCTGAGAATTGTGATTAACAGATATATATCATCATGAAAATTGGTTGTCAAAGAAATTTTGCGCCTGGATTTCGTTTTTTTTTCGTGGTGAGTATGGATCCAGTCGCTTCACTTCCCTATTCGTGCTCGCTTCCGAACCAGAGTGGATGAGCTTAGAAAATGAGGACATGTACCCATTTCAGCCCATTTCTATCATATATTAATACTAAATCAATGACAGAAATGGGTAACGTGTCCCCATTTTCTTGAGTGCCGTTAGTGAGAAAAATAAAAGGAGCTTTTGATTATCCGATGATCAGCGCCACGTGTATCTGCTTACATCTCCAAGAATATGCTCTATGGAATCCACCAGAAGTTGGGCCACATAGCGGGAATTGTGGATAAAACCACAGGGTTCTTTTTTGCTCAGTTGGAAATTGTAGGAGGCTTTCAACAGTCTGGAGTCAAAAGAGGCGTACTGGTTGGGATAGATGTTTTCGCCTGGATCCACCTCTCCGCTGGCGTTGAGGTCGTAGAAGAAATAGGGATAGCTGTGGGAATCGTAGACGATAGGAGCGCCGATGATATTGGCGGCATAAGTCTGGATCTGGGCATAAAGGACATCTTCCAATCCTTTGATTTCATCTTCTACGGATTCACTTCTGTCTTGATCGCCATCGTAGTCGGGAGTGGAGGCCGGCCGGATCTTATGGAAATCGAACTTTTCTGGATCTGCACCAGGATGAGGCTGGGCCACATCCTGGCCGTGGCAGTAGACACAGTCTTCTGGATTGGGTTTATGCACGTTGTGGTCACTGTAGGAATGGGAGGAGTTCGAGCTGGCGGTGGTTTGGATGTTGGCTGTTTGTTCTGTTTTTCTTGGGCTGTTGGTTCCCATATGGCATTCGATGCAGGTGTCGAATCGTCCGTTATGGTTGGGCCACCTCCTCTGCCCTGCATATATTTTTCCCTCAAACTCAAATCCGCCGTGGACTTCAGAACCATACAGGACAGCAGCGGTGGGATAATAATGAATATTAATAAATCTGTAGGGTCCGGGTGAAATGGTCACTGTTTCCTGGACAGTAAACTTGGAAGCTCGGCCCTGGTGGCAGTTCAAGCAGATGTTGCTGTTGTCACCCATATCCTTGCTCACCCCAGAAGGAAAAGTGACCGAATCCGCTTTTCTGACATGGGGAGGGGAGGTGTGGCATGTGGTACAGAGCATACCGTTTGAAATTTCAGCGGTCACAGTTTCTCCCTGTTCCAGGAAATGGGGAAGTCCTTCGGCACTGTGGCATTTGGAACAGCTGCTGCTGACTTCACCATCCCCATCCCAGTGTCTCCAGGCTTCGGCTGAGCCATCGAAATGGCCTTCATCGGTGCGGTTCATCCCGGCCATGGTGATGGGATTGTGGAGTGTGGAATTCAAATCTTCAAGGGAATCATAAAGGAATTCGATGATGTATTTCCCCCCATGAGCAAATCCAGCCGGATCTTTTTTGGCTACCTGATAATTGTAGGTGGCTTTGAGGAGGCGGGCAGTGAAGGATTGATATCTGTTGCCGTAGTTGGCCTCATCGGCATCAGCCACTCCGTTGCCGTTGTTGTCATGGAAGAAATAGGGATAGGCGTGCTCATCGTAGACAATAGGATAGCCGATTTGATTTCCGTAAGCTTGAATGGCCCTGTAGAGTTTTCCCAGCAGTCCCTCAATTTCATAGAAAATTCCTTCTGTCATACTGCCGTCCCCGTCGTAGTCTACAAATGAACCGTAAAAGCGGATATTTTCAGGATCCTTGACGCCGGTAATAAAGGAACCTGGAAATTGGATATTTCTGGGATCCTGTTCGCCGGCATGGCAGGTGCTGCAGGCTTCCAAATCCACTTCTAGAGAATGAGGATTGTGGCAGGTGTTGCAGGCATTGTAACCGGTCACATGTGAGAATCGGGCATCATAGGATTTCCCTGAATATTCGTATCCTCCCTTGGCTACAGTTCCAAACTGAGAAGCTGCGGCTGCATAATAGTGGATGTTTCTAAAACTGAGACTGGGGCTGATGGTATCCTCATCTGTCACTCCAGCTTGGGCAATATGATCGTTGACATCAGGTGTGGATTCCCTTCCCTGGTGGCATTCCATGCACATGGCTTCAGGGCCCAACTGTTCAACTTTTGCTCCGGAAGGAAAAACCACTGAAGTGTGGTCACGGACTATGCCCTTCTCTTCGTCTGTATGGCAAACTCCACATTCCACTGTTGTTCCGATGGCAGCCGGATTGTTCACTGTTCCATCGGCAACGAAATCCTGAAATCCAGGAGTGCTGTGGCACTTGGCGCATGAAGTGGGAATTTCTCCATCTTCATCCCAATGAGTGAAAGCCTCGGCGGTGGAATCTGCATGTCCAGAAGTTTTCCAGAGTCTCTCTGCTTTTGACTTTTTCGACTGAATCTCTGCTGCTTGATCATTGAACTTTGCGCTTATGGAGAATATTACAAACACAAGGATTATGAACAAAATTCCAACCAGGTGTGATTTTTTTAACATAGCTTCCTCCCCATTTTATTGCCATCTATACCCAAAGGAAATTTCAAGAATGCTGGCTTTGTAGTCGTTGTATCCGGAGCTTTCCTCTTTGAAGTTGACATACCTGTAGCCTAGATGAGCGATGATGCCGCTTTCAAAAGTGTATTCCAGATATCCCTTCAGCATGGAGCGGGAGATTTCCCAGAATCCTCTGTTCCAGTATCTGTTGAAATATCCGCCCAGTTTCCAATTCTTGTCAAGGTCAAAGCTTAAAGAACCATCTGCAAGGTGAGATTTACCTTCATACAAGATTTCCCAGAGAAAAGTTCCCGATGGTCCGCTCCATGAAGGTGGATAAGCGATGCTGCGGTCACCTTGGTGTTGAGTATCGATCAGGGAATACCCCACAAAAAGTTTGGCTTTTTCAGCATGATATCCGGCCCGCAGGCTTATCCGGTTTTGGGTTGATTCCCAGAGATTCTCAAAGATTTCGCTTTTCGATTGTTTCCACTGGTAAGATCCTGAAACATTGAGCTGTTCCAGTCTGAGTTTGGCGGTGAAACGCAGTCTGTTGAAATCTGTGGGAGAGATGAGAGTGTAAGGATTCTCGTAATCACCGCGCTGGTAGTCGAGGGTCAGATTGAGTATTTGGGCAAGGTCTGCCTTCAGATTGCCGAAGAGTCCTTGTCTTTTTGTTTCAAATTCATAAGTGGCGGTTTCTGTTCCCTCTAAATCTCTGGTTTCATTCCTGTACCCCAGAGTGAGAGCCACTTCAGGGGAGAACTGATACTGAAGGCCTCCTTCAAAGCCCAGAGTATCGAAATTGAGAGCAGCTTCCTGTCTGTCATAGTCAGCAACATCCACATAGCCATCCTGTTCAAAATCATGATAACGGACAGCCCCGATAACAGCCAGCCTGTCCAAAAGCAGATAGGTGACATCCAGATCAATCATCCGAATAAGACGATCAAATCTTGCTTGGCCGCTGAAATTGTACATGAAGGATCTACCCAGATAATTGATTCCCTCTGCCTCCTCTGAATAGGTTAAGTCCATTTCCAGGTTCATGATGCGGGCCGAGCCAGCGATAAGAAGGCTGTTGAACGGTCTGGCATTGAACTTAAAAGTGTGGGTATAGGTCTTTACATCGTAGGGTTGGCTCAACGAAAAATAATACAGCGAAGTGGGATAGCCGGCGCTTGCCCCTCCGTCGGCATAACCGGGAAGGAACAGGCTGTTGGCATTCTCATAATCCTGGATTTTCTCTTCAAACACAAAAGAATACCGGTTTAAATTCAGGTTTAATCCCAGAGCTACCTGTTTGGAATCTTCGTTTATGGGCTGGTCGAATTCAAACTCCGTCCGGCTTATATCGAAGGTGGTGGTACTGTTTCCTTGTTTGGTGTAGCGGTCGAAATTCAAGTAGAGATGAGCCTTTTTTCCCAGCCAGACCTTTAGCAGGCCGCTGTCCATGGTACGATCGAAATTGAAGGTATGGAGGTCATAGAGATCCCCTCCTCCTACCTGATGCAGATCATGGTAGAAATAGGCGGCTTTTTTCCTGTCGTACTGGAATCTGTACTTGCCGTACTTCTGGATAGAGAGCCTGAAGGTTTCAAAGGGATCACCGCCGAAGTTGTAAACGTTGATGTCCAGGCGGTCGAACAATTTTTTGAATTTTTCACTGGGCGTATAGTGAAGACTGAAATCGAATAATCTTGCCCCTTCCTCCAGGTTAATGTCCTCCCTGTATTTGTAATCAGCTCCGGGGCCGCTGGTATCCACGAACCGGTAACCGAACAAAAAGTTTCCGTAAAAGATGCCTTCCTGCTGTTGAGCCTTAACAGGAAAAGAAAGAGAGAAGATCAATCCGAAAATGATAACCGGGAAAAGAATTTTTTTACTTCGCAATTTGACCCTCCTATTTCAAAAATAATTTGCTGAGATTGGAACCGTGAATAGTGGAATGACAGACAGTGCAGTTTGTGGTGTAAGAGTCGAAGCGGCTGTGCCATGAGGGAGCTGCGGTATGGCAGCTGAAACACAGATCAGCAGTACTCTGATGGGTCAACAGGTGTCTGTTGGGAGAACCATGCACCTCATGACAGGCAGTGCAGCCTTCGATTCTAGAGGAAAGGTGTTCATAAAGAAAAGGTCCCCCTTTGTCCGTGTGGCATTCTAGGCAAGCCTGATGTTTGAATCCTCCCAGCCGTTCTCTTGCTGCCGGCTCATGTGGATTGTGACAGGTGGTGCAGCTCAAAATACCCTCTTGAAGCCGGTGTCGTTCGTTCAGCTCAAAAAGGGAGTACACATCTTCATGGCATATATAACAGGTCTTGGTGGCACTGACTTTCAGAAGAAATGGCTTTGTAGGTTCTGAATGCATAACATGGCAACTCGTGCAGTCCATGGATGATTTTCCGTGTGGACTGGATAAAAATCTTGAGTTGGTGTTGGTGTGACAGGCAAGACACCTTTTCGATTTTTCATTGGGAATATCCGCTTTTTTGAAGGCAAAAATTGTGCCCTCGCTTGCTTCTTCCAGATGTTTTTCTGCATCACCGTGACAGGCCGTGCAGGCGTTGGGATCGATGAGGGAATGGGGTTTAAACGCAAAAGACTTGACCAGCTCTTCATGGCATGTACCGCAGGTTTCCATATCTTCTGTCTGAGGGGCGGGATTAGCAGCGATTAAAAATCCGGCAAAGATTACGGCCACTCCTGTGAATCCGGTGGTCTTATACAAAGGCCTTTTCAGATTTTTTTCAGTCAACTTGGACCTCCCCACTTGTTTTATATCTATAATTTATTTCAACAGAAATGGCAGCATCCGCCATTTCGCTTGAGTCCTCCCTGCCTTTTTTGGGATTTGAATGATTTTTGGTTGGAAGGACTTTTTTTGATGCGATTTTGTGAATAACTATCATATCTATAATGATTATTTTAAATATAATTTCTCTTGTCAATATAAGATTGATTGAAGTAATAGATTTTATTTAAACCATAAATATAAATCAAGGAAAAAAATAAAAAAATTGGATTTCTCTGATGATGAATTTGAAGATTTTCTTCTTCCCGTGTTGATATAGAAAGAAAAAGGGGAACTCCTGGAAATGAAGCAGTTTTATTAATTTTTGAGAAAAGGTTACGATTTAGATTTTGGTCTCTTTTTTTCTGAGATTTTGATAAGATCCTGGAGAGAGACGTTTTCAAAATAATTTTTCAGACGATCGCTGGCTTCTTTCCACACTTCATAGGGTCCGCATATGGGTATGCGGTCGCAGTAATCCGGGTCATCCACACAATCCACAAGACAGCACGATCCTTCCAGAGAATGGAGAATATCACTCAGCTTTATCTCTGCCGGCGGCCGAGCCAAAGTGTAGCCTCCGCCAGCACCACGAATGCTTTTCACCAATTTGCTGATCTTGAGGGGAATGATGATCTGTTCCAGATAGCGGATGGAGATATCTTCTTCTTCGGAAACGCTCCTCAGGATAATGGCCTCGTTACCATTGTTGTAATGCTGGGCTAAATTGAGCATCAGCCGGGTTCCGTATCTGCCTTTGGTTGAGAGTTTAATCATACATGACTCCTTTTTATAACATATATGTTATTAATATAATGGTAGTGTTTAATACCTTATACAATTCTAATAGAATTCCGTTTTAATTTCAACATGAATTTATAGAATTAGTATATTTTCTCGAAATTGCCAAAAAGGAAAAGGCTGCGGCCTTCCAATGGATAAGTAAGCATCTTTTTTTCCGTGATAGGGGGTGAGGGTGGGGGGTCGTCAGCACGCTAATTTTCCCCAGCGAGGAAAATTAG
>JBKHJA010000059.1:0-15354 GCA_046538375.1 Candidatus Aminicenantota bacterium | reverse complement strand
ATTTTCTGAAATTGGGATCGTGTCCCTAATTTCCCATAATTCATGAATAATGCAGATAAGCCTGCATTATTCACATAGGTTTTTGATTTCCATGAAAAAGGAAATCAGGGACACCATACCGAATTCAGGAGAATTCGATTCATGTCCCGATTTCCCCTGAAATTCATGACTGCATCTGGGAAAACCTTCAATTTATGAATAATGCAGGTTAGAATATAAACTCTGGAAAGGAGGAAAAGCATGCATTTTAAACTCTTATCCGAAAAGGATCTCAAAGCCATGGACGCTTTGATAGATTCCTACGGAGGAGCAAAGGAGATTACACAAAAAATAGAATCCAGAAGAAACTATGAGACCAGGAAGAAGCTGGCTGGAGAAAAAGGCTATGGAGAAATGATGGATAAAGCAGAACAGTACGTCAAGAACTTTGCCAAAGTGGAGGATTTCGTAGAAAAAAACGGAATCACCGTTACCAAAAAGGGAGTGTGCACCACTCAGGTCTCTGGCTTTCAAGGAGCCCGGCCTACCTTTGTGTGCCTGAGAAAAGTATCCCAGAACGGAACCGTGCTCTTTCCTACTGAGATGATCTCGGTGGTGGGATTGACAGAGTATTACGTCTACAGCGGCGATCTCCTGGCCACTCTGGCTATGGCCGAAAACCTCCTGGGCGCCAGCAAGTTCTGTTCCACCAATCTTGTGGGCACTCCCCTTCCTGAGGAACGGTTTCAAAGGATAGAAAAGGTCAGTGGAGAGAAATTCGAAAGGAAAGATTTGGGAGAAGGACTGAGTCAGATTATCCTCAAGAACATGGGAACTCCCTACGGCAACCTGGGAGGTGTGGAGGTGGGCAACAACAATCATCTCGTCTATGTTGACGGCATCACCCGGGCAGCTCTGGAAACAGGAGCCAATTTCTTCCTCAATCCCAGTTGGTCCACCATAGTGGCGGCCTGCTATTATGCCCGAGAAATTCCCAGTCTGACTTTTAAGATATCCATGCTGTTATCCACCCAGAATGCCATCCAGTTCAGGATGCTGCTGAATATTTTTAAGGAGTATCTCCGCGATGACGGCACCACGCCCATCTACGAGATCAACATAGGCAATGCGGCCACTCCTGAAACCTTTATTCAGTGCGCTGAAGAACTGGAAGCTTCCGGCCTGGCCCCCATATCCCTGGCTGCCCATCTCAGGATAAATCCTGATCTGGGTATGGCCGATTTCAACTGGACAGATAATGCCTTCAAAGTGCTGGAATCTGGAACAGATTTGACCATCAAGTATGAGAGCGATGGTGAATCCCGGCCTTATGATACCATGGAAGCCTATTTCCTCTCCGATGAGGAAAGAAACGACAAGGCCCATCTGATCGGCGACGTGATATACCACAAATGCCTGAGATGCGATAAAGATGCCAAAGAAATCATGAGAAGAGGTCATGAAACCCGGTTTGCCAAGATTGCCTACCGTAGGTAAGTCCTGCCGCCATCAAATTCGATCACAGAGATAAGCTATGGATTTGGGTATCAAAAACAGAGTGGCTGTGGTGGCGGCCTCCAGCAGAGGGCTGGGAAAAGCCACTGCCTTCCGGCTGGCCCAGGAAGGAGCAAAAGTGATGATCTGTGCCAGAGGCAAAGAAAGGCTTTTTGAAACCAGGAAGGAAATCACCGCTTCTACGGGAAGTGTGGTGAGGTCTTTTGTGGCTGATGTCAGGGATGAAAAAGCGGTGGGGGGAATGATCCAACAGGTTGTGGATGAGTTCGGCACAGTGGATATCCTGGTCAGTAATGCCGGCGGACCCCAAGCCGGCATGGCTGATGATTTTACAGTGGAGGACTACCGGAAGGCCGCAGAGCTTAACTTGCTGAGCACGGTCTCTCTCTGCTATAAGGTCATTCCCCTGATGAAGAAACAGAAGTGGGGAAGGATCATCACCATGACTTCAGTCTCAGCCAAACAGCCTGTTGAAAACCTGATCCTCTCCAACACAGCCAGGGCGGGGGTCATAGGATTCACCAAATCCCTTTCCAACCAGTTGGCGCCACACCGGATAACGGTCAACTCGGTTCTGCCTGGATACACCAGAACAGAAAGAGTGGAGGAACTGGCCCGTTCTTATCAAAAGCAGGGCCGTGGATCGGTGGAAGAGTTTTACAAAAATATTGAAAAGAACATCCCCGCCGGAAGACTGGGCAATCCTCAGGAAACGGCTCAAGCTGTGGCTTTCCTTGCTTCTGAAGGGGCAGCTTACATCACCGGAGTTTCTCTGCAGGTGGATGGAGGGTATATCCAGGGATTGTTTTAAAAAAAGTGCAGGTCAATTTTCGCATATTTGAGGAAATCTCAACACGCCATGACTGAAAAAGACAAAAAAGCACATTATTCCTTTTTGGTGAAGGGAGAAAGTTATGAAAAATCTGATCAAGCAATGGGGCAATACGCCTTATCCGGAAATGATAAGAAACCTCCCCCTGATCGATATCCCTGTTAAAGGCATTCGAGGCTGGCTTCTCCAGGGAAGCCACAGGCAGGTGGTGTTTTTTGATATCCAGCCTATCGGAGAAATGCCTCCTCATTCCCATTGTGCCCAATGGGGCTTGATGTGCCGAGGCAGGATGAAATTGACCATCGGAGGGAAGACCCGGGTCTACCGAAAGGGCGATTGGTACTACATCCCAGAAGGGGTGGTGCATTCGGCCCGTTTTCTTACCAGAGTACAGCTCATAGACGTTTTCCAAGACCCTAACCGTTACAAAATAAAAACATGAAAAATTCTGAATGGGGGTAATCATGAAATCATTGTTCACCAAAATCATGCAGCAGTACGAAGGTTATGCCATCGGCAAAATGTTGAGTTACATCGATGATCCCAGAATCATCTCCTTCGCCGGTGGACTGCCCAGCGCCGATGTTTTCCCTGTTGATTTCATAAAGCAGGCGGCTGAGAATTCCTTAAAAAAAGACTGGGATCATGTTCTTCAATATTCTTCCATTCCCGGAGAAAGAGATTTGATCGAAGCCATTATAGATTATCTCAAGAAAGATAATATCCACATCACTCCAGAAAACATCATCATCACCACTTCCGGAGAACACGGCATTGATCTAGTAGGAAGGCTGTTTTTAGAACCTCAGGATGTCATCGTCACCGACCTTCCCACCTTTGGAGGAGCTCTGGCCTCATTTGAAATGGAAGATGCTCAGTACATAGCCAAGGATATTCAAGAAGATGGCTCAGATATACATGCCATGGAACCAGATATAGCCAGGATGATTGATGGGGGCGGCAAGCCTAAATTCATCTATGTGGTTCCGGATTTTCAGAATCCTTCGGGCATAACCATGAGTTTTGAGAAAAGACAGGCTGTTCTCTCCTTAGGAAAAAAATTCGGGATTCCTATAGTGGAGGACAGTCCTTATCGAGAATTGAGGTACAGAGGCAGGCACATTCCTGCCATTTATTCTCTGGATGAAAACCAAGGAAATGTGATCGGGATCTATACTTTTTCTAAAATCCTCTGTCCGGGTTTGAGAGTGGGATTTAACATCGGTCCCCCAGAAGTGATCGAAAAATTATCTTTCATCAAGGGAGGAAACGTCCTCAACACCCCAAAACTCAACCAGGATATCTGCACCGCCTTCCTCCGGGAATATGACCTGGAATCTCATTTCGAGAAAACCAAAAAATACTATTCTGAAAAATTGAATTTCTTCCTCAAGGCACTGGAGGATAACTTTCCTCCGGAGATGGGCGTCAAGTGGACCAAACCTGAAGGGGGGCTTTTTTTGTGGATCACTGTTCCTGAAGAAATAAACACCCTTGATCTTTTCTACATGGCTGTGGAAGAAAAAGTGGCTTTTGTTCCCGGTGAGGTGCTTTATCCAAAAGGAATGCGCCGCCGCAACACCATGAGGATAAATTTCTCCTTCCCCACCAAGGAACAGATCGTGGAAGGAGTGCAGAGGCTGAGTTCAGTGATAAAAAAATATCAGGAAAAAAAGAAAAAGCCATGAACATCAAGCCCTTAGAAAGGAGCCACCATGGGTAAAAATCAGAAATACTCGCCTGGAATTGAGAAACATATCCAGCGGGCGGAAAAATTCTTAGCCCGGAGAGAAGAAAATCTGCGTTGGATGAAAAAACTCAAATTCGACACCATCGCTGTTCATGGTCTGTACACAGCCCAAGAAGCCTTGGATCAAAACCAGGGATCTGTGATGGAACCTCTCTATCTCTCCACAGCCCAAGCCTACCGTGATGCAGATGAGATGGAGGCGGCCTTAGCCTATCTCATTCCCACCTGGTGTTACACCCGCTTTGCCAATCCCACCACCTATTATCTGGAATGGGTTCTGGCTATGCTGGAAGGATATAACTCAGGCCATGACACCTCCTGCCTGGTCACCGCTTCCGGGATGTCAGCTGTCATGCTGGCTGTGGACTGCTTTCTTGTCAAACAAAAGTCCGGCCCTGAGAAAATAAACTTTGTCTCCTCTATCCAGATTTACGGAGGCACCTTCCAGCATTTTACAGTCAGAAAAATGCAAGAACGGGGAATCGAAGTCCGGTGGGTCCATCATCCAGAAGATACCGAGGAATGGAAGGCCAAAATCGATGAGAACACCCGGTTTCTCTACTCCGAGGCTCCCAGCAATCCCCAGCAGTCCTTCTGTGATGTGGAGGCGCTGGCCCGATTGGCTCATTCCTGGGAAATACCTTTTATCATTGACTCCACCTGCGCCACTCCTTCTCTGATGCGTCCCATCTCTTATGGAGCGGACATCGTTTTGCATTCTCTAACCAAATCTATGACTGCTGGTGGTCTGGCCATGGGAGGAGCCTTGATCAGCCGCAAGCCCATCGTCACCAAACTGAAAAACGACCATCCTCTGTTCAAGGAAAGCTTTGCTGAATATGTGAAGTTTCTGCCTTACAGGGACAACGGACCAGCCGCTTCTCCGGTGAATGCTCTTTTCGCTCTGAATGACCTCCGGACTCTCCGCTCCAGGATGGATCTCCTCAGTCATAACAGCGAAAGAGTGGCTGGCTTTCTCAGCCAGCACCCCCGCGTTTACCGGGTCGATTATCTGTCTCTTCCCAGCTTTCCCCCTCACCCTCTAGCCAAGAGGTACATGAAGCTGGTGGATTCCGATGACGGAGAAGGAAATGAAATAAACCGCTACGGCCACCTGTTGAGCTTCCGGGTGGAGGGTTCTCCCCAGAATGCCCGCAAAGTCTTCGACAATTTTAAGCTTATTGTAAGGGCCGGCGATCTGGGCCGGATCAAGAGCATCGCCACTATCCCCGCCATCTCCACTCATCTGCAGCAGGGTGAAGAAGCCCGCAGGATGGCCGATGTCCCCCCTCAGATGATAAGACTGGCAGTGGGCGCAGAAGCGCCTGAGGATATCATTGCCGACCTGGATCAAGCTCTGGGTTCGCTCTGAGCTTATCACAGGTTGAAACACACCACTTTTGGCTCGGTCATCTCCAGAAGAGCAAACTTGATTCCTTCCCTTCCCAGACCGCTCCTTTTCACACCCCCAAAAGGCATCATATCTATACGGTAATCGGTGGAGTCGTTGACCATCACTCCTCCCACCTCCAACTCTTTGATGGCTTTGAAGGCATGAGAAAGAGAGCGGGTGAAAATAGCCCCGTGAAGACCATATCTCACGCTGTTGGCCAGGGAGATAGCCTCATCCAGAGTAAAGACCTTATACAGGCTGACCACCGGCCCAAAAACCTCTTCGCAGTTTAACTTGGCCTGAGCGGGCATGTTCTTGAAAACAGTGGGCTCAAAAAGGGTTCCTTTCCTGTTTCCACCGCATAGAAGTTCAGCCCCTTTTTCCAGGGCTTCTTTGACCCACATCTCCACCCGCCTGGCTTCTCCCTCTGTGATCATGGGTCCCATGTCTGTATCCTCATCCAGTTGAAAGCCCACTTTCATCTTTTCTGTCCGCTCCACAAACATTTTCTCAAATTCATCATAGACAGCCTCCAGGACATAAATCCTCTGAACGCCGATACAATTCTGCCCTGCAGCCCAAAAGGCACCAGAGACAGAAAGTTCTGCCGCCTGCTCCAAGTCAGCATCATCCATCACTATCACCGGCGAGTTGGAACCAAGTTCCATGCCTATCTTCTTCAGTCCCGCTTTCCTGACGATCTCCTCACCCGCTTCTATGCCCCCGGTGAAAGAGATCATCCGCGGCCTCGGATCTTCCACCAAGGCATCGCCGATTTTAGAACCAGAGCCGGTGACCACATTCAAAATTTTCCAGGGAAGACCAGCTTCCAAAAAGGCCTCTGCCAATTTCAGAGCAGAGAGAGGGGTCACCGTAGCGGGTTTGAGAACCACCGCGTTTCCTCCCGCAATGGCTGGCCCTACCTTGTGGGCCACCAAGTTCAGGGGATCATTGAAAGGAGTGATGGCCAGGATAATGCCGATGGGAAAACGGTAGTAGTATCCCACTCTGTTTTCTGATCCCTCTCGGGAATCAAAAGGAATGGTCTCTCCCATCAGCCTTCTGGCTTCTTCGGCAGAGATGGTGACGGTATCCACACACCGGCTCACTTCCTTCCTGGCTTCTTTGATGGTTTTGCTCCCTTCAGTGGCGATGGTTCTGGCAAAATCCTCCTTACGCTCTCTGATTATCTGGGCTGCCTTATAGAGGATAGATATGCGCTGGTGGACGGGAAGATTGCGGTTAATCTTGAAGCCCTCCTCAGCTGCCAGGTAGGCAGCCTCCACATCTTCCTTATCCCCGGCGGGGACGGTGTCCATAAGTTCATTA
Organism: Candidatus Aminicenantota bacterium; assembly: GCA_046538375.1. Taxonomy (GTDB): domain Bacteria; phylum Acidobacteriota; class Aminicenantia; order Aminicenantales; family Aminicenantaceae; genus JBKHJA01. The sequence continues at coordinate 8,556 of JBKHJA010000059.1, read as the reverse complement.
TGGAAAGGGTTGCGGACTTCGATCTTTTCTTCTTTATCCACCCATTTGGCCCCGATAAGCATCTTCATCGGATTTCCTCCTCACCTGAAATAACCATGAAAGCCTCCTTTTTCTTGATTAATAGAACACAAATCCGCTTTAGTCAATAAAAAACTGGAGCAGGGGGGGAGGAAGCATCCCCAAAACCGTGATGATTATGAATGCTGATTGTAAGGGGTGAGGGATGGGGGGTGAGGAAGCCCCTATGAGGACTGAGCGGGCATGGTTCCTCTCCGAAGGAGAGGAGAGCGAAGTCCGAATGGGAGCTAATTTTCCTCGCTGGGGAAAATAAGCGTGCTGACGACCCCCCACCCTCACCCCCTATCACGGAAAAAGAGATGCTTACACGGAGGAACTCCTGTTGATGTGTGTATTGAATTTTGGGGGATATTATTTTAGAATTATCAACTGTGGACAAAATCAGAATCCAGGGAAACCGCAACCTCAAACTTGAGGGAAAAGTCAAGATCAGCGGAGCCAAAAACGCTGTTCTACCGGCCATCACCGCCTCTATTCTTACCAAAGAAAAAATCCATCTGGGCAACGTGCCCCGGGTGAAAGACGTATTTACTATTCTCACCTTGATGAAGGAGCTGGGGGCAGAATATCATATCCAAAAAAACTCTTTATCCATCCATACAAAAAACATATCCTCTGAGGAAGCCTCTTACCAACTGGTGCGGGCGATGAGAGCTTCGATCCTGGTGTTGGGTCCTCTTCTGGCCAGGCACGGCAAAGCTGTGGTGGCTCTGCCGGGCGGCTGCGCCATCGGTTCCCGCCCCATTGATCTTCATATCAACGGATTAGAAAAATTGGGCGCATCCATCAGTCTAGAGCATGGGTATATCCAAGCTGAGGCGCCAAGGCTTCAAGGCAAAGATATTGAATTCGAAAAAAAGACAGTAGGAGGAACGGAAAACCTGATCATGGCGGCTTCCCTGGCTCGCGGCGAAACCGTGCTTAGGAATTGTTCCCTGGAACCTGAAGTGGAGAACCTGTGCCATCTTTTGGTGAAAATGGGGGCTAAAATCGACGGATTGGGAGAAGAGACCATCAGGATCAAAGGAGTCGATGAACTGGGAGGTGCTTCACATGAGATCATCCCTGACCGCATAGAAGCAGGGACATTTCTGGTGGCCGGAGCCTTGACTCAAGGAAACCTCACTTTAACCCATGTCCAACCTGATCATCTGGATACCATCGTGGAAAAATTGAAATTTTCAGGAGCAAAAATAGAAAAAATAAACCATAACACCCTCCAGGTTATCGGAAATTCCGCCATCAAGCCTCAAGACGTGACCACTTCTCCTTATCCTGGCTTTCCCACAGATATGCAGGCCCAGTTTATTGTGCTGATGACCCAAGCTGAAGGGACTTCTATCATCACCGAGACTATTTTTGACAGAAGGTTTTCTCACATCAACGAACTTCTCCGCCTGGGGGCAAACATCGAACTGTATGGAGACAAGGCCATGGTCAGGGGAAAAACCCCTCTCTCTGGAGCAGAAACCATTGCCACCGATTTAAGGGCCTCAGCCTCTCTTGTGCTGGCAGGACTGATTGCCAGCGGTGAGACGGTTATCAATGAAGTGGAACATCTGGATCGAGGCTATGAGAGAATTGAAGAAAAACTTAAATCACTGGGTGTGCCTGTCCAAAGAATAAAAGACAACAGAAAGCGTAAAAGAGAAAGGTGAAAAAGCATCCGTTTTATTTCTAAGCGGGACAGGAGATGACCAAAATGGAAGACTGCATTTTTTGTAAAATCATCAACAAAGAGATACCTTCCAGTCTGGTCTTCGAAGACCAAAAAATCATGGCCTTCAATGATATCAATCCTCAGGCCCCGGTTCATATCCTGCTCATTCCCAGAGAACATTTCCCCTCTCTCAACCATCTCCCTGAAGGAAAAAAAGATATTTTGAGCGAGCTTCTGATGAGAGCTCGTCTGATCGCAGAGGAGGAAGGAATTGCCAAATCTGGATACAGATTAGTCCTCAATACCGAGAAGGACTCGGGTCAGGAAGTATTTCATATCCATGTTCATCTGATGGGAGGAAGACGGATGAGCTGGCCCCCGGGGTGAACCAAGGATTATTTTTATGGTCAAGAAAATTTTCAAAAAGGAGGTAAAAACATGGAGATCACCTGGTTAGGACATTCAGGAATAAAAATCAAAGGTACCAAAACCGTTTATATCGATCCGTTTCTGACAGAAAACCCCGCTGCTTCCACCACCCCTGATAAAATTAATGAAGCCGATGTGGTCATTGTCACTCACTACCACAGTGATCATCTCGGCGACGCCTTTGATATCTGTAAAAATACCGGAGCCACGCTGGTGGCTATCCACGAGGTTTCTGTGGATGGAGAAGCAGAAGGCATCACCACCGAAGGGATGAACGTGGGAGGCACGGTGGATGCCAAAGGGGTCAGAATCCATATGGTTCAAGCCATCCATTCGGCTGAAAAAGGAGACCCAGCCGGGGTGGTTTTGGAATTGGACGGGAAGACTCTCTATCACGCCGGCGACACATGCCTCACCCTTGACATGAAACTGATCGGAGAATTTTTTCATCCTGACCTGAGTTTTCTCCCCATCGGTGACAGGTACACCATGGGAATCCCTTCTGCGGCCAAGGCGGTGGAATTCATCCAGACCAAAAAAGTGATACCCATCCATTATGGAACTTTCCCCATAATAAGCGCTGATCCTGAGGAATTCAAGAAAAGAGTGGGCACACTGGCGGAAGTGATCATCCTCAAACCGGGCGAATCCTACACGCTGTAAGAACAAATCCCGCGGCCTGGTTATACGAGAAAAGGGTTATCTCCTCTCCAACTTCTGAACTGGGAATACTTAAATCGTCATTTGACCTGTGGCTTATTTAATCGACGGCAGCAACTATTTGGGCTACACTTCTCCCTCAAACCTCGAGGATCCTAAAACCAAGCACGCTCTGGTTTCCCAATTTTTGACTTTCCAAAAAGCCAAAAGAACCAAAATCTTTGTGGTTTTCGATGGGCCGCCTGATCCCAATCTAAAAACAAAAAGGCATCAGACAAAATCCTTCTCTGTTCACTATCCTCATCCGGACGAAGATGCTGATATGATCATCAAGAAAATCATCTCCAAACAGACGGATCTGCGCCGATTCTATGTGGTCAGTTCGGATGGCGAAATCAAAAATTTTGCCCGCAGAAAGGGGGCCAAATCCTTGAGCTGTGCAGAATTCGAGAGAACTCTGAAAACAATTTTGAAAAAACACCGGAGATTTTCAGATGCTCAAAAAAAACCCGGAGCTCCTTCCCCTCTTGAAGTCGACCAGTGGCTCAAAATTTTTAGACACAAAAAATGAGAGAAGTGTCTATCATCGGTGCCGGCAGACTGGGTGCATCCCTGGGCTATGCCCTTTCTCAAAAAGGGTACAGGATAAAAGCCCTCTCCTGTACCAGCCTCTCTTCCGCCCGACAGAGCCGGAAAATCATAGGAGAAGGGAAACCGCTCACCGATAACCTGGAATCGGCCAGAAGGGGCCAGATTGTCATTATCTCCGTGCCAGATAAGACCTTGGAAGGAGTGGTGGGAGAGCTGGCTTTATCTGATATCCAGTGGTCGAACAAATATGTTTTTCACTGCAGCGGTCTCCTTGGCTCAGACATCCTTGAATCCTTGAAGGACAAAGGAGCCGCCACAGCTTCCCTCCATCCGGCACAATCTTTTGCCCGAAAAGAACCAGATATGAAGCTCTTTGAGGGCATTTATTTTGGTCTGGAAGGTGATCAACAAGCGCTTGATTTAGGTAAAAAAATTGTTCACCGGTTGGGGGGACATTTCATCATCCTTCCAGCCCAAGACAAGCTGCTCTATCACGCTGCCTGCAGCCTGGCCTCTAACTCCATGGTGGTACTTCTGGATATGGCTGTTCTCCTTCTGGAGAAAATGAATATAGAGCGCGAGGAGGCCTCGAAAATCATCCTTCCTTTAGTGCAAAGGACTTTACACAACGTAAAAAGTTTTAACACCGGAGGAGCCTTGACCGGGCCGGTGATAAGAGGGGACTATGAAACGGTAAACAGACATGTGGAATCTCTGCGCGAGCTGCCGGGCTACAGGGATATATATTCTAAACTGGCCCTTAAGGCCCTGGAAATAGCAGAAAGAGAAAAAAAACTATCAGCTCAAAAAATTAAGGCATTGAGGAATTTGCTGGAAGAAACATGACTTCCTCTTTTAACTCCAGGCCGTACTTCTGTTTGACCCTTTTCTTGAGTTCTCCAGCCAGTCCCAGAACATCACGGGAGGAAGCATTTCCCTGGTTTATTATAAAATTGGAATGATAGGGATAGACCGCTGCGCCTCCCCTTTTAAGGCCCCTGGCCTCCACTCGCTCCAACAGATAAGCCGCAGCCACTTTCTCTCCGCTGGGTAGAACGGGGTTTTTGAAATAGCTTCCCGCATAAGCGGTGTTTGGAGGAGGATGATTGCGGCGTCTCCTCTCTAAATTCATCTCCATTTTTCCTTTTATTTCTTCTTTTTCTCCTTCCCGCAGCTTAAAAAAAGCCTTCAAAAGAAGCTGGTGTTTCTGCTTGAGAAAGCTGTGCCGATAGTTGAAGGCAAAGTGTTCTCTGTTCACTTTTATCTCTTCTCCTTTTTCATCAAGAAGAAGAGCCTCTCTCAGAAAATCGCCGACCGCCTCGCCGAAAGCGCCGGCATTGCTGAAAACAGCTCCTCCCACTGTCCCTGGAATTCCAGCCAGAAACTCAAATCCAGCCAATCTTTCTTCCAAACAAAAACTCACCACCTCTGGCAGCGGAGTTCCAGAGAGAATTTCTATTTCATCTTTGCCTGCCAGCCGTTTCAGGCCCTGACAGCAATTCTTTATGATCAAACCCCGAAATCCTTCATCATCGAACAGCAGGTTACATCCGGCTCCGATCACATAATAGGGAACAGAACACTGTCGGGCTAAACAGACAGTTTTTACCAGCTCCGCAACCGAACGGACTTCAAAAAAATAATCTGCGGGCCCACCGATCTTAAAATTGGAATGGTCTTTGAGAAGGACAGCCTCTCTCATCGGTTTATTCAGGGATTTAGAAAACAGCGATTTAAAACCCTTTTTCTCCCACGCCATGGGAGCATTCTATATGATGTCCTCCAAAATGTCCAAGCCAGGAAAAAACATTTTCATTTCCATAATTATTTATACTCATCATGGTTTTGGACTAGGGACCATGCTGAGATTTCAATGGTTGCCGGCTGCTTTAAATTTGGCATATAATTTGCTACCATAATATCAGGAAAAGGACTAATAATAAAAATAGGTCCATATTGACATTTTCCCAAAAGAACGCTATCATGCAAAAAATCTTGAAGAGAGGTTACAAAATGAAAAAAACAGCGCTTTCGGCCGCCCTCCTCATTTTCTTTTTGTCTTTCCCTCTGTTTGCCCAAAGCGAAGCTGAGCAGGCTTACATCAAAGCCATCACCACTCCTGATATCAGCCAAAAAGTCAAGCTTCTCAAAGAATATCTACAGAAATACGAAGGCAAAGGGACAAAATATGAAAACCACGTTTACGCCCACCTGTGTCTTCTTCCCTTTCAGGGAAAAACTCCCCAGCAAACCATTGATTATGGCGAAAAAGCCTTGGCCCTGGGAGGTCTGGACGATCTCACCAAGGCCCAGGTTTGGATCCAGCTTTCTGGAATTTACAGCCAGTTGGGTCAGAATTTAGAAAAGGCCAAAAGCTACGCTTTCCAAGTTGTTAATCTTGCCAAGGCGAATAAAAACAAGGAAAATGAGACAGAATCTCCACAACAGTGGAATCAGTTCATAGGGGCTGGATATTTTGCTCATGCCCAGGCCCTGGAGAAGGCCGATGACCTGGGGGAGGCGGTTGATTCTTACATAAATTCCTACAAGATCTTGAAAAAGGCTCAGATCGTTCAAAGCTTGAAAAAAATAGGAAAATCTCTTTATGATCAAAAAAACTACACGGACGCAGAAAAGGCGTTCAAAGTGGCCTGTGAAGTGACCAAGGACTTCGGAAGTTGTGCCTTCTATGCCAAGACCTTATACCGGAACGGGAAAAAAGACGAAGCCCTCAAATACTTTAAACAAGCTTATGCCCAGCAGAAAAGCGGGGAAATTGCTTACAACATAGGCATCATCCTGGCAGGAAAGGCCAGGAGCGATCCTTCTCTCTCCGAAGAAGCCATAAAATATCTGCTTGATGCCAGTTTCCTGTCTCCTAAAAACTCTAAAAAAGCCATGGAACTGGCCAAAAACCTTTTCTTTGTCACCAATAAGGATCTGAATTATAACCAAAAAGTCGAGGAACTCTCAGAGAGAAGTAAAAAATTGGAAGAACTGACAGAAACATTCAACCAAAATTTCGGAGATAAAGCTGAGGAAGATCTCTCTGATGCTGAAAAAAAGGAAATGGAAAAACTTCTGGCTGAGATCGAGGCAGAAAAAAAGGCCATCAAGAAGTTAGAAGCAGAACAGCAGGCCGCCCTGGAAAAATTCAACCACCTCATTGAACAGACAAAGAAAAGACTGGGAATCAGCTGAAAATAAAAAACCTGGACTGAAATAGAAGCATTGCCGCGTGGGCGGAAATGTTTTTGATGCCAAGAGAAGGGTCTGATCTATTTCTTCTTCTTACTGAAAAGATCAAAAGAGAATATGTCTTTAAAACCCTTTTTCTTTTCTGTTTTCTCCAATGATCCGATTTCACTCCGAGCCACTTCATGATCAGGATCCAGGCTGAGAGCCTTTTTAAAGAGTTTGCTGGCTTTGACAGACAGGCCTTCCCGCTTATACAGAAGACCCAATCCCACATAGGCCTCCGAATTCCAGGGCTCCAATTTTATGGCTTTTAGAAAATCCTGCTCCGCTTTTTTGTGAAGAGAAGGAATCTTGGATTCGGTCAGAGCAAGGAGCAGATGATACCGGCCTTTGTCACCCATCATCCTGACAGCTTCTCCTAAAACCACCAGCGCATCCTCATACATCCCCTGGTCGAATAAGGTCTTTCCCTGGCGGAATTTCATCTCTGCTGTTTTTGACCAGTTCCTCTTATCCGCTGGCGGCTGAGTCCTTCTCTTGATATCATATTGCTTCCTTTTCTGTTCATCGCTGAGGGTTTGAAAGGCTTTGGTGATGTGAGAAAAAACATCTTCAATCCTCTCCTTTGCCTCCAGAGAAATCTCCCTGCCAAAGAGATCGGGATGATATTTTCGGGCCAGCTTAAAATATGATTTCTTTATCTCGGTTGGAGAAGCAGCAGGGGAAACATTGAGAATCTGATAATAGTCCTTGCTGTCCATATCTTCGCTCAATTTAACCACTTCATCTATCCGCTTTTTCATCTCTTCAACGGCCATCCTGTCTGTCTTTCCCTCTTCTTCGGTCCCTTCTTTTTTTTCAAAATCAATCAAATCCAAACAGTAAAGCAGATACAGTTCCTTCCAGAAGTTATCAGGAACCAACGAAGTGGAGCGCAGAATTTCTGAAGCCGAACTGGTTCCATTGACTCTATTCAGGATATCTCTCTCTTCTCCTGTCAATCGAGAAATGTAGTCTTTGCCTTTAGGAAAGAAGACCTTATCCTCCAAAAACTCCTGTAAAGAGGGATTGGGAATTAACTTCCTTATTCCTTCTTCAATCACCAGAGGAACATCGATCTTCACATCCAACACCTGTTCGAAAAAGCCTTTGATTTCCTGAAACCTGATCTCGCCGTCAAAATAAGGAAAAATATTCAAAGCGATCTCTTTCATCTGATAAACCAGGGCATCCTGTAAATCTTTCTGGCCAATGATACCTCTGTCAATCAGGCTTTCTCCTATTTTCTTATTCGGTTCGATATATTCTTCGATCCTGGAATAAATCTCCTCTGGAATTTTTCCTAACTTGAACAGGACTTCACCAAACAATTCCAATCGTTGATTGGTCTTGGCGAAAATAAGATAGCCATCCTGGAAAAAAAGGTACTTCTGGATATTCTTATGGCGGAAGATAATACGGCCGCTCTTTTTAGCAGCGTGGATATCTTTCAGATAACGGGCAATATGATCCATGTCTTTATGATCCTTTACGGCCTCGGTTTCCCGGACATACACTTGTTAGGACTTGAAAGGATGTCCTTTTGTCTCATCATAAAGGGAATTGATGTCAATTTTTTTCCTTTCTTATATATTATGAATAAATAAGATAAATTTTCAACACATCCAGTAAGCATCTCCTGACCCGTGATGATTATAAACATCTATAGAGATTGAATAGGGTAAGGGATGGGGGTTGAGGAAGCCCCTATGAGGACTGAGCGGGCATGGTTTCTCTCCTCAGGAGAGAAGAGCGAAGTCCGAATGGGAGCTGATTTTAATCCTCACCATTAATCATGGAAACGTTTAATCCTTCGTTTGCCAGCGGAAGCATCTTTTTTTCCGGGGTAAAAAGATGTTTGGGGATGGCTGAAGCGACCATTGAAGGTTTAGCCTTCCTGA
>JBKHJA010000058.1:0-15419 GCA_046538375.1 Candidatus Aminicenantota bacterium | reverse complement strand
GACATATCCCCTTGGAACCCCAACTGATTTGTGGAAAGCCACAAATCAGGAAAATCAGCTCCCATTCGGACTTCGCTCTTCTCTCCTTCGGAGAGAAACCATGCCCGCTCAGTCCTCATAGGGGCTTCATCACCCCCAATCCTCACCCTCTTTTGCCTTCAATATTTATAATTTTTCTCTTGTGGAAGTGGAGATGTTTCTGAGGGAAGTGGAGAGACTGGGGGTTGGATGGGTGAGCAGGATATCAGAAAAGATAGAACACCTGCATGGTGGAAGCACTGATCAGAGAGACACTGAAATTGTCATCCACACCCAAAGGCAGGCATTCTACGAGAGAGGCCACCAGAGCTCCCACCATGTAGATGAGAAAAGGAAAGCTGATGTAGTGAAGGAAGATATATCCTGAGAGAACACAGGCATTGAAATGAGCCAGGCTGCCTTCCAAGGATTTGTGGAAGAATTTTGTACGGCCGTGATGGAGCCCGAAAAATTTACTGAAGAAGTCTCCGAATATGAGATAAGAGACAGCCAGGACAGCGATCGCTTGATCGAAGAGTAGCACCGTCAAGAAGGTGGCAAAAAGGAAAATGGTGATGGAGGAAAACTTCTTGTATTCTTTTGATTTGTAAAGGTTTTTGATCTTGTGGAAGAAGAAAACATTTATTTTTTTAGACAGGAGCCGGGTGAAATCAAGAACAAGGAAAAAAATGACGATAGCCCCGATCAATACCAGAGTATCCTTCCTGTCTGTATGCAGGTAATTGATGATAAGGAGAACAGCAAAAGGCCTCAGGTAAAGGCGCCAATTGATTTCTTTTTTTATCCTTGCAGAGGAGCGCCTTAACAGGCGGTGCTGGCGGATATTGTAAATGTTGATAAACAGAATATAAAAGATGATGGTGATGATAAAGACCTGATAGATATGGGAAGGCGAAAGCACAACAATGAACACGGTCAGCACAGGAAGCACCACCAGCCCGATGATTTCTCCTTTTTTGGCGATATAAATAAAAGAAAGCACACAGAAGGCTAAAAAGAGAACGGAATCCCAGGGAAGCCACGCTTTTGTGTAGAAGAGGACCAGGTAATAAATCAAAATGGCGGTGGCGGTGGCTGCTCCCTGGCCTCCTTTGAAATTGAGGTAAAAAGGGAAGACATGGCCGACTATGGCTGCGCATCCCACCAGATGGAGGAGCAGGGGAGATGCTCCCAGGGTATGAGCGGTGAACATGGCCAGAAGACCCTTGGAGAGATCAAAACAGGCGGTGGTGATGGCCGGTCCCAAACCCAGAACCTTATAGGTGTTGACAGTCCCGGCATTTTTTGTGCCGTGTTCCCGGATATCGATCTTTTTTAGAATTCTGCCCAGGATATAGGAGGGAGAGATGGACCCGATGAGGTATCCCCCTAAAATGAGAGAAAACCAGAACAGAAGATTCATGATGGAATTTTGTGTTTTATTTTATCTGGGAGCAAAGAGAGATAAAAACTGTCATGAGGAGAAGCGTTTTTTCTCATGAGTTTGAGGGGAAATATTACATATTAGAAATCCAGAAGTCAACCAGGATGGAGGCAAAATTAGACAGGAAAACAAGCCCAGGCCAGTGGGATCAAAAAAAACGATTATGCTGCACCAGGAAGCATCTTTTTTTCCGGGGTGAGACACTAAGAACATGTATTTGGGAATGGCTTCGCTCCTGTCCAGGTTTTTCACGCCGTTCCTTCAATGGTCGCTTCAGCCATCCCCAAACATCTTTTTACCCCGATAAAGATGCTTATGATGCACCATAAAATTTTAATAATGAGGGTAATTTGTTATAAAATTAAGTTGATTGATATGAATAGAAACAGCACCAGGAAGGACTTTAAGGAATACACATCCCACTCTGAGGAAGAAACTTTTCTTTTAGCCCGGAATCTTGCTGAAAATTTTAAAGGCCAAGAAGTGGTGTTTCTGGAAGGAGAACTGGGAACAGGAAAGACGATTTTTGCCAAGGGATTGGCTGCAGGCTTGGGTATGAAGGATGTCCATCAGGTCTGCAGTCCTTCCTACACGTTGATTAACATTTACCAGGCAAAATATCCTATCTTTCATGTGGACCTTTACCGATTGAACAAGAATTCAGAGATACTGGATCTGGGCTGGGAAGATTATTTAGGTGAGGGTGTGGTCATCGTGGAGTGGGCAGAAAAAATAAGCTTCTCTCTGCCAGCCATCCGGGTCATACTGCAGTTTAAGAATCATAATACGAGAAAAATAAAAATATCTTCCTAGCCAAAAAAACGGCAAAAAAGGGGACAGACTTCACCTCTTGATGGCCTTCCTTAATTCTGCGGTGGCCCGGTGGATATGGTCAGCGCCCAGAACGGCGGAAATGACCGCAATCCCATCCACCCCGCACTCCATCACTTCACCGGCGTTGTGGACATTGATGCCGCCGATGGCCAGGACAGGGATTTCCACTTCCCTTGTTATGGCCTGAAGTCCTTCCAATCCTATAGGAGGCCTCAAATTCTGTTTGGTTCTGGTCTGGAAGACCGGTCCGGCGCCGATATAATTTGCACCTCTGCTTTGGGCCTGTCTTGCTTCCTGGGGAGTGTTGACGGTCATCCCTATCAGTTTACGGGAACCTAGAATTTTCCGGGCAAAGCGCAGAGGAAGGTCTTCCTGTCCAAGATGCACTCCTGCTGCTCCACAGGAGAAAGCGATATCCGCTCTGTCGTTGATGATGAGAGGAATGTTTTTCTTCTTCAAGGGATCAGAGAGTTTCATGGCAAGGCGGAGAATGGCAAGAGTTGTTAAATTTTTCGCCCGCAGTTGAACCAGTGTCACCCCTGATTCTGAAGCTTCCTGGACAAGAGATATAATATTCCTGCCAGGGGCAAATCCAGTATCCGCAACCAGGCAGAGCTTCCAGTTAACTTTTTCCATCAGGTTCACAGAGATTATAACAACTGCGTCATGTTTAAACAATTCCAAAAAGAAAATGGGGACATGTACCAATTTCAGCCGATTTCTATCAAATATTAATAACCTGGATTATACAGAAATCATGGGACACGTTACCGATTTTGAAAAAAAATCGGTACATGTCCCGAATTTCCAGTACATGTCCCTGATTTCTCCTCTTATCCATGACAAATTGAGTATGTTTATGAATAATGCAGGATAATAAATCAAACACAGAAATTGGTAACGTGTCCCCATTTTCTAGAATAAAATATGAATCCTTTTTGAATTGAAAATAGATAACAGTTCAGGTATAAATCTGGATGAATGACAACTGGAAAGGAGTGAATAACATGGATGTCATAAGTGATATTTTTGATTTCATGGCGGGGAATGCTTACATAAAATTCCTGTTTACTCTGGCTGTGGCCCTGGTGATCGCTTTTCTGGCCAAGTTGATTTTAAAGAGAGTCCTGAAGCCTTTAACCAGAAAAACCAAGACCAAAATTGATGATCTCATCATCAAAATAATCTCTTCCATAATCTTCTACCTCATTCTTGTTTTGGGATTAAAAGTGGGACTTCAGTATTTTGAATTCGAGACCGCTCTGTATAACAGCTTGATCGACACTTTCTTGATTCTTCTGATCAGTTTTTTGATTTTCAGAATTGTCCATATATTTTCTGTGCATTGGATCAAGGAGTGGGCTTCCAAAACTGAATCCACCGCAGATGACCGTCTGATTCCTTTAATGGAGAAAATTGTCAAGGTGTTGGTGGTCATATTGGCGGTGATCTTTATTCTTGATGCCTGGAACGTCAACATAAGCCCTTTCTTGGCCACTGCTGGTATTGCCGGCCTGGCCATCGGCTTGGCGGTGAGAGATTCGCTGGTCAATATCCTGGGAGGGGTTCAACTGGTTCTGGATAAAACTTTCAAGGTAGGAGATAAGGTTCAATTGGAGTCCGGAGAACTGGGGGTGATCCTGGATATAGGTTTGAGAACCACAAAATTGAAAACTTATGATAATGAAGTGATCTACATACCAAACGGGTACCTGGCCAATGCCAAAATCAAAAATTATACGCAGCCTGACCTGTCCATCCGGGTCAATGTGAACTTTGGTGTGGTCTATGGGTCGAACACAGAGAAGGTGAGAGAAGTGCTCCTGGATGCTTTAAGAAAAATTGATACGGTGCTGGAAGATCCAGAACCTCAGGTGCTTTTTTTAAAAATGTCTGACTTTTCTCTTGATTTTGTGGCCAGGGCCTGGGTGGAAAGTTTTGCCCTCGCCTACACAACTTCCCTTAAAATGACGGATGAGATTTATAATACGCTGAATAAAGCCAACATTGGCATTCCTTTTCCCACCCGCACCATCTACACCAGATCGCTGGATGTGCAGGAGAAGAGAAAAAGATGATTCTAAATCCTTGATTGGCGTTGACAAGGAGGATTTTTTACTTTTAAATTAAGACACATCACAGGATAAAGGCCGCCGTCATGATCAATCAAGTCAAAGAAAAGATATGTGAAGTGAAGGATTTTCCAAAACCGGGTATCGGGTTCAAAGACATCACCCCTTTGATTGAGGATGCTGCTTGCTTCAATTATGTGGTGGATCGGCTTGTTTCCTGGGCCAGGAGAAAAAAGGCTCAATTGGTGGCAGGAATTGAATCCAGAGGATTCATTTTTGCGGCCCCGGTGGCCCATCAATTGAGGGCGGGATTGACCATCATCCGCAAAAAAGGAAAGCTCCCCCGTGAAACGGTTTGTGTGCGGGCACCAAACGAATATGCACTGGAATATTTTGAGATCCATTCCGACAGCATTCGGCCTTCCCAGCGGGTGCTCATCATAGATGATCTTATAGCCACCGGTTCTTCATCCATCAGTTCCATCGACCTGGTGAAAAAACTGGGGGGAGAAGTGGCTGGTTTTGCTGCGGTGGTGGAATTGACTTATCTTAAAGGCCTGGAATGCATCAAAAAGGTTCACCCTGATGTGGATATTCTCTCCTTGATTCAATTTGATAAATAGAAAAACACAGAGGATGAACAGATTTCTAAACCGTTTCTTTGAGCTTGAGGCGAAAAACACTTCAGTTCGGACCGAAATAGCAGGGGGATTGACCACCTTCATGACCATGTCCTACATCATTTTCGTCCAGCCGGCCATACTGTCTGCGGCAGGGATGGACAGAGGGGCGGTCATGTTCGCAACCTGTATTTCCAGCGCTGTGGCCACTCTGCTGATGGGAATTTTGGCCAGATATCCCATTGCCCTGGCTCCGGCTATGGGGCATAATATCTTCTTTGCTGTTATCGTCTGCGGAACCATGGGCTATTCCTGGCAGGTAGCCCTGGGAGCTGTGTTTATTTCAGGAACGGTTTTTATCATCCTTTCTGCTTTGGGGGTGTGGGAAAACCTGGTGGCTTCTGTCCCTGATTTTTTAAAACATGCCATTGCCGTAGGGATTGGGCTGCTGATCGCTCTTATCGGTCTTGAATACGGCGGTCTGGTGGTGGATACTCCCGGAGTGCTGGTGGGGTTAGGGGATTTGACCAGCAAACCGGTGGTGCTGGTCCTGGGGGGGATGGTACTGATCTCCGTGCTGATGGCTTTAAGAGTGCGGGGAGCCATCCTCATCGGCATCCTGGCTACGGCTGTGGCGGGGATCCCCTTGGGCATCGTTAAATACCACGGCATCCTGGCTCCCCCGCCCAGTGTTTCCCCCACTCTTTTTAAACTGGATATCCTGGGAGCTCTCCAGACCGGAATTTTTACCGTGATCTTCATATTTTTCTTCCTGGATCTTTTCGATACCATGGGCACTTTGATCGGAGTGAGCGGACCGGCTGGTTTTCTGAAAGACGGGAAACTCCCCCGGGCGAACCAGGCCATGCTTTCTGATGCCATCGGCACAGTGGGGGGGGCTTTCCTGGGCACATCCACGGTAACCAGCTATATCGAGAGTACCACCGGAATTGCTCATGGTGCCAGAACAGGACTGGCCAATATTTGCACCTCCTTTTTGTTTTTGGTGGCTCTCTTTTTCAGTCCTTTAGCCGAGATGGTGGGAGGAGAATACACTTCCCAGGGACTCACCCTTCATCCGGTGGTTGCTCCTCCTTTGATCATTGTGGGCTATTTGATGATGAGATGTGTCACCCGGATCAACTGGGAAGATTTGACCGAAGCGATTCCTGCTTTTTTAACCATCATCATCATGCCCTTGACTGTCAGCATCACCGAAGGCATTGCTTTCGGCTTTATTTCCTACTCTCTTTTGAAGCTGGTCACAGGTCAAGGCAGAAAGGTCCACTGGATCATCTACCTTTTCTCTTTTCTTTTCATCATCCGCTATTTGATCCAGTAATAAATTTCGTACAGGAGTAAATGAGTTTTTTTTAACATGAAGCATAACAGGCATCACTTCTCATCGCTGCGGGCAGTTTTTTTGACATCTCAAAACATAAGACGGAACTGCGCATTTTTTGCTCTTTTTATTTTCCTGATAGTCATGATCTTAAGCTGCGCCAGAGTGGTGCGTAAACCGGCGCTCTCTTTCGGCCCTTCAGAGGCAAGATGGGTGAAAAACACTCTGGACAGGATGACCCTGGAGGAAAAAATCGGTCAAATGGTGGTGTGTCCTTTTTCCGGATATTTTTTCCATGGTCAAAGCCAGGAAATGAAGAAATTGATCTCCCTGGTGGTTGAAGGCCGCATCGGCGGATTGATTCTTTTTGGTGGAGATGTGTATGAGACGGCTTACCTGGCAAATTCTCTCCAGAGAGCGGCCGGGATTCCCCTTTTGATCTCTTCTGATCTGGAAAGGGGGCTGGGAAACCAGATTGATGGGGCCACTCAATTTCCGCCGCTTATGGCCCTGGGAGCCATGGATTCAGAAGAGCAGGCTTATATCATGGGAAAAGTCACCGCAGCGGAAGCCCGGGCTGTGGGCATTCATGTGACTTATGCTCCGGTGGTGGATGTCAACATCAATCCAGAAAATCCCATCATCAATGTCCGCTCCTTTGGAGAAGACCCTGAGCGGGTCTCCCGGCTCGCAGCGGCTTTCATCAAGGGCTGCCAGGACAACGGGCTCCTGGCCACAGCCAAACATTTTCCTGGCCATGGAGACACTGAGCTGGACTCTCACTCCCAGCTTCCCACTGTCTCAGGCAGCCGGGAACGTTTGGATCGCGTGGAGCTCCCTCCATTCCGCCGGGCCATACAAGCAGGGGTTTCGCTGATCATGAGCGCCCATCTGGAGGTTCCAGCGCTTGATCCCACCCCCCATCTCCCGGCAACCCTTTCTCCTCAAATATTAACCGATGTCCTCAGGCATAAGTATGGATTCAAGGGGTTGATCGTCACCGATGCCATGGATATGGGAGGAGTGACCAATCTCTATCCTCCAGGAGAAGCCGCTTTGAAAGCTGTCCAGGCTGGAGCGGATATGATCCTGAAGTCTCCCCAGCCTGAAAGAGTGCTGGCAGTTCTTATCCAGGCCGTAAAGGAGGGAAATCTCAGCGAAAAAAGAGTGGACCTTTCTGTAAGAAGAATTCTGGAAGCTAAAGCCAGACTGGGACTTCATAAAAACAAATTGGTGGATGTCAGTGCGCTTGACAAAAAAATAGCATCCCCGGAACACCTCCACATTGCCCGGCAGATGTTTGAAAATTCGATCACCCTGGTCAAGAATGAGAAACAGATTGTTCCTCTCTCCAGGAAAGGGAAGAACATGGCTGTCTTTTCTCTGAGCAGCGATCCTGGGGGCTATTTTGCCGGAAGAACTTTTGTGGAAGAAATGAAAGAGAGGTGTCCTGGGGTTTTCAGTTTTTACGCCGATGCTTTTACCGGTGAAGAGTTCATAAGGGAAGGGATGGCGGATTGCAGCCAGGCTGACCTGTATGTTTTTGCCCTTTTTTCTGACCGCCGGGCCCGCAAAGGAACCGTGGACCTGGAAGAAAGACATATCCGGATTATCCAGAAAGCAGCCTCATCTTCCACTCCTGTGGTGGTGGTTTCTTTCGGAAGTCCCTATTTTATCAGGCATTTTCCCCAGGTGGATTCTTATCTCTGTGCCTACAGAAGAACAAGAGAAGCTCAAATCAGCGCTGTTCGCGCCCTTTTCGGAGAGATCGATATCCGTGGACGACTGCCGGTTTCCCTTCCTGGACTTTATCCTAGAGGGCACGGCCTGACCCTGTCCAAAAACTGACCCTGTCCAAAAAGGGAAATGACGATCACAGAAAAAGTTTAGGGAAGTAAATCAGGAACAGGATCAAACCCAGGGTATAGAGGGCCAGGGCTCCATAACTTATCTTCCACCCCATTTTCTCAGGAGCGATATCTACTTTGAAAGAACTTTGATACTGAACCCGGATGAGGTAACTCCCTCCAAAAATAACCAGGGATGTCAGGAAAAATCCAATGGCATTCCACCACAGCCAGGAAACTGAAGGAACAAAAGACCACAGCATAAGATTCACCGCAACTCCTGTTCCCAGACCCCAGATGGCTGCTTTCGGCTTAGCACGGGAAAAAATTATGCCCATGAAAAACACCGCCAGGACAGGACCGTAGAAGGCAGAACCGATCTTGTTTATGGACTCGATTATGGTAGGGGAGATATCCCCCACAAAAAAGGCAAAGGTGATGCAGAATATCCCCCAGACCAGAGTCAATATTTTGGAGAGCCTGATTTCCTGGCGGGGATCCATTTTTCTTTTCCCAAGCTTTTTAAAGATATCTTCCATGGTGGCAGCACTTAGAGAATTTATGGAGGAATCCAGAGAAGACATGGCGGCGGCCATGAGAGCTATGAATAAGATCCCTACCACCCCGGGTGGCATTTTTTCCATGATAAAAGTAGGGAGAAGGTAGTCGTAATTTCCCTGAGGGATTTTGGCCAGGAAGGAAGGATTGGATATGACATAGGCTCCCAGGATAAGTCCTACCATGCAGTAGGCCAGTACTACAGGAAACCGGAAAAAACCGTTGAACAGAAGGCTGAGTTTGCAGTCTTTGAGGGTTCTTGCTGAAAGCTCCCTCTGGACCTGGCTCTGGTCACAGCCGTAGTAGGAGACATACAAAAAGAAGCCGCCCAGGAAGAGAGGCCAGAACCCGAAATCTCTGCCGTCGCCCAGGCCGTGGGCTGAAAAGTCCAAAGCCAAGAAGCGGCCCGATTCCAGCAGGTGAGGGATAGTGGACCAGCCTCCGATGAGATGAAGCCCTACCACGCCCACCACGATGATTCCGATCAGGATGACCACCATCTGGATGGTGTCTGAAACAATGTCCACATGGATTCCCCCAAAGAGTTCATACACCACAGCCACCGCTCCGATAAGAAAAATAGTCAGGCCCAGAGGAACTCGAACAGCCACTGATAAAACAATGGCTGCCGCGTAGATGGCCACTCCGGTTGCCAGGCCTCGACTTATCTGAAAAATCAGGCTCATCACCACTCTGGTCTTGACATCGTAGCGTCTTTCCAGGTACTCATACACACTGATGATTCTGAGGGAATGGAACACAGGAAAGAAGAAAAACATGAGCACGATCATGGCCAGGGGAACACCAAGCTCGTATCCCAGCCAGATCATTCCCCCTCCAGGACGGAGGGCCACAAAGGCGGGAGCAGAGATAAAAGAAATGGCTCCCAGTTGGGTGGACATGGTGGAAAAACCGATAGGCAGCCAGGGAAGTCTTCGGCCAGCCAGATAATAGTCTTCAGAGGATTTTTGCCTGAGGCCCAGCCACCAGCCCAGAACAATCAGGCCGGCTGCATAACCGAAGATAACGATCCAATCAAGGGAGGACATGAATAAATCTTTGAGTCAACCCGATTTTATTCTCTTTTATCCCGGTCAATCAAATGTGGTAAGGGATAAATCGCCTGTTGCGGGGAATGGAAAGATAAAAAAATATCGTTCATCGCCATGAGCAGCCGAGAGTCCTTATAGATCAAGCCCTGCATTCCTTAATGGATTGACATTATTGAATACAATGAACGGGAATAAAAATCAAGGGAGGGACAGGAAAGCGAGAAGTCCATGAAAATCCATTCTTTATACAGAGATTTTTTCAAGTTTGAACAGAAAATTTCATCAAACTCTGATAAATGGAGAGTCTATTCCACTCACTACTATAAACCCCACCGGGAATTTCTGGAGGAGTATTTTTCACATTTTCCGCTGATCGATGAATTGTCGTTGAAGGAAAGAGTGGAGAGGATCAAAAAATCGGATTATTCTTGGCTGAAACATCTGGTTTCAGTCTGCCCGCCTGAAAAAATCATCACAGATGCTTATAACAGATGCAAAAGCATAATCTCTCTCCAGGAAGAACCAGAAGTCTATCTATTGGTGGGCTTTTTCAGTCCGGATGGCTTTGTTATGGATTTTCAAAACAAACCTGTTATCGGGTTTGGCCTGGAAAGATTCAGGGACTTCAGATTATTGAGAATTCTGTTTGCCCATGAATATGCCCATTATGTTTTGAATTCAACCAGCGGAGAAGTGCCCCAGGATAAGAAGTGGAAATGGCTTTTGGTCTCAGAAGGAATAGGGACTTATTTTTCGCGTTTGGTTTTCCCCGGACATAAACTCGAAAATCATTTTCTGTTCAGCCGGGCTACCCTGAATTGGTGTAAGGCCAATGAGGCTTATTTGAAAGAAATATTCTGCAGCGGCAGATATTCCCAGCCAAAACTCATCGATTTTTATTTCAAGGGAAGCGGGGAGCTGGGACTTCCAGCCCGGGCCGGCAAATTTCTGGGCTTCCAGGCCGTAGGTGAGTATGTGAAGGAAACTGGTGATATTGAAAAACTCATGACCGACAAAAACTCAGCCCTATCCTTGAAATTGGAGGCATCTCCAAAACCGTGATGATTATAAATACTGATTGTAATGGGTGAGGGATAGGGGGTCGTCAGCTTTAAAAGTACTTCCCTTTAGTCTAGAAGCCTCTTTTTTTCCGGGGTGAGATACTAAGAACATGTATTTGGGAATGGCTTCGCTCCCGTCCAGGTTTTTTACCCCGGAAAAAAAGATGTTTACCTTTAGTCTATAAATCTTGCCTGGCTTCTTTTTCTGTTATAAAATCATGACTTCGGAGGAAAAAATGGCAAAATTTTCTACGGCTGATTTGAAGAAAAAAATGGGAGAATTTCCAAGAAAAAATCTGATTCACCGCCCCACTCCCCTGCAGAAACTGGAGAATTTATCCCGGCGGCTGGGAGGGCCGGAAATTTACATCAAGCGGGACGATCTCACTGGATTGGCTTTTGGCGGCAACAAGTCGCGAAAACTCGAATTCATCATCCAGGATGCTCTGAGTCGAAAAGCTGATGTTATTGTCACCTGGGCCAGCGTGCAGTCGAACTGGTGTCTTCAGACCGCTGCTGCCGCCAGAAAATTCGGGATAAAACCAGTGCTGCTTCTGTTTAAGACCTATGACCTTCCTGAGGAATATGACGGCAATCTTCTTCTGGATTTTATTCTGGATGCACAGATTCATCTCAAAGAAGCAGTCCAGGGAAGGGTGGTGCAGCAGGAAGATGTGGAGGAAATCATGGATGAGACCCTAAATGAGATAAAAGAATGGGGATATACGGCTTATGTAGCTCCTATCGGAGGGTCGATGGTGGGAGGCTCTATGGAAATACCCCTTGGTGCTGTGAGCTACGTGGAGGCATTTGTGGAATTGGAAGAGCAGGCTGAGGAACGGGGAATGGATTTCGATTGTGTTGTCCATGCCACCGGTTCAGGGGGGACTCAGGCTGGTCTGGTGGTGGGAGCTAAGGCCCTTGAGGAAGGCACCAGAGTCCTGGGCATCAGCGTTTCCGATGAAAAGGAGCCTTTCAGCAGGGATGTGTGGACTATAGCTCAAAACACGGTGGAAACTCTGGATTTAGATATCAGTATGGAAAAAGAAGATATCATTGTTTTTGATGATTACATCAAAGAGGGCTATGGAATGGTAAACCAGGAAGTATCAGATACGCTCAGACTGGTGTCTATGGAGGAAGGAATATTCCTTGACCCGGTCTACACCGGCAAGGCCATGGTTGGCCTGATTGACCTTATTAAAAAAGGATATTTCAGGAAAGATCAAAAAATTGTATTCTTTCACACCGGAGGAACTCCGGCTCTTTTCCCCAATAAACATAAATTGACCGGTTTTCTGCAGAAGGTGAAGAAATAAAAAAGGAATATAAGATGAACTTAAAGCGACCCACATTCAGGGATGTTCTGGAAGCGAGAGCCATCATAAGGGACTACCTGCCTCGGACTCCCCTTTATTCTTACCCTCAGTTGAATCAGATTCTGAACGCGAAAGTTTTCGTCAAGCATGAAAATTTCTTCCAGACCCGGGCTTTCAAAGTCAGGGGGGGCATCAATCTGATTTATCATCTGAACCGGGACCAGCGGGAGAAAGGGGTGGTCACAGCTTCCACCGGGAATCATGCTCTCTCCATCGCCTATGCTTCCAATCTTTTTAAGGTGCCTGTGACCATAGTGATGCCCGAAAAAGCCAATCCCACCAAGGTCAAGGCCATAAAGAGCCTGGGAGCGAATACTGTTTTCTTCGGGCGCATATTTGATGAATCCAAGGACTATGCCGAAAAGCTGGCTGGAGAGAGGGGAGCGCGTTTCATCCATCCTGCCAACGAGCCCTATCTGATCGCTGGAGTGGCCACCTATGCTCTGGAAATACTGGAGGAAATTCCTTCCCTGGATGTGATCATTGTCCCGGTAGGTGGGGGGAGCGGGGCTTCCGGATGCTGTGTGGTTAAACAAGCGGTAAATCCGCAGGTGGAAGTCATCGGTGTTCAAGCAGAGAAGGCTCCTGCCGCTTATCTTTCCTGGAGGAACAAAAAAATTGTCAAGGACAAAATGGAAACCGCTGCTGAGGGATTGGCCACTCAGGTGGGCTATGAGCTGACCCAGGGAATCCTTCAGGAGTACCTGGCAGACTTTATCCTGGTTTCAGAAGAGGAAATGGTCCATGCTGTTCTTCTTATCATGGAGCTGATCAGGAATATGGCCGAAGAAGCAGGGGCTTGTCCCCTGGCTGCAGCCCTTAAGATCAAACAGAGGCTGAAAGGAAAAAAAGTGGCCCTGATCCTTACCGGCAGCAACATTTCCATGGAGAGGTTGAGGCAGATTATAGCTCAATAAACGGAGAGTCTATCTTCTGCTGGTGCTTTTCAAATATTTCAGGAATTCGCTGTCTGTGGAGAGAAGGAGCCAGGTCCCTGTCAGGCTGGCACGGTAGGTATCCAGAGTTTTGGTAAACTGGTAAAACTCAGGATCCAGATTGTAAGCTCGAGCATAGATTCTGGTGGCTTCCGCATCAGCTTTCCCCTTGATTTCTTCAGCTGTGCGGTAGGCTTCCGACTGGATTCTTTTAAGCTCCCGTTCTTTTTCCCCACGGATTTCTGCGCTCCTTCCGTCTCCTTCTGAGCGGTACTTGGCGGCGATTCTCTGTCTTTCGGCGATCATCCGGTCAAAGACTTTCCGCTGGACTTCCTCCACGTAATTCACTCTCTTGATTCTTACATCTTTGAGTTCTATCCCAAATTCGTTAGTGATCTGAGATGATTTTTCCAGGATGATTTCAGCGATTTTTTCTCTTCCTGTTTCGATCTCAGGAACAGCAGAGGCAAGGTCTAGGATATCGGCTATTTCTTCGGTCACCTCGAATTTGCGGTTGGAAGAACGGACGATCTCGATCAGATCGAAGTTTGCCACAGCGTTTCTGGTCTCTCCGTCAATGATATCATCGAGTCTGGACTGGGCACCTCTCTCATCCCTTAGCCTCTGGAAGAAAAGGAGGGGATTGCTGATCCGCCAGCGGGCATAAGTGTCCACCCAGATGTATTTTTTGTCTTTGGTGGGAATCTGATTGGCATCTCCATCATATTCCAGCCATCTTTTCTCGAAGAAATGGGCTTTCTGGATGAAAGGAATCTTTCCACGCAGGCCAGGTTTGGTTATGGTTCCTCCGATAGGATCTCCGAACTGGGTGATGATCACCTGGTTTGTCTCAGAAACAATGTACAAAGCATCCAGCAGGACAATGAGACCCACAAAAGCCGCAGCCGCAATAATGATATTTCTAGCTGTTTTACTCATTTTTTCACCTCCTCGCCTATATTCAATAGAGGCAGGATGTTCTTCTGCTTTTCGTCAAAAAAGATCTTTTTGCTGATTTGGGGAAGAATGTCATTGATGGTTTCCAGGTAAAGACGTTTTCTGGTGACTAAAGGAGCTCTGGCATATTCTTTGTAAATGGCCCGGAAACGGTTGGCATCTCCTTGTGCATTGTTGACTCTTTGGGTGGCATATCCCTCAGCTTCACTTATCATCTGGTTGGCTACTCCTTTGGCTTTAGGGATTTCCTGGTTGTAGTCTGACCAGGCTTCGTTTATTTTCCTTTCCTTCTCCTGCAGAGCTTCATTGACTTCGTTGAAAGAAGGTTTGACCGGATCAGGAGGATTGACATCCTGGAAAACCAACTGGTTGACTTCGATACCTATCTCATAAAGGTCACACATCTTCTGCAGTTCTTCCTTGGCCTGCATGGCAATCCTGGCTCTACCCACGGTGATCACCTCGTCTACGGAGTTATCTCCCACCACTTTTCTCACCACAGCCTCATTCATGTAGCGAAAAGTGCTGTTGACATCCCTGACTTTAAACAGGTGATTGTAAGCGTCCCTGATTTTGTACTGGACAATCCACTCTGCCACCCCCACATTCAGGTCTCCGGTAAGCATCACCGCTTCTTTTCTGGCCTCTGGTGTGACTCTGTATTCCGTTCTCACTCCAGGCCTGGTGGTGCGGAAGCCGAATTCCATCTTCAACTGCCTCTGAACAGGAACTTTGATCAATTTTTCTATACCCAGAGGAAGTTTGAAGTGAAGGCCAGGGTCAGTGGTCCTGACGAACTTGCCAAAACGGAGAATGACTCCTATCTGTTCCGGGCTGACCTGGTAGATAGAACCGAAAATCAGAATGAGAGCAATGACCGCGCCTGCGATGATCTTGATCACATTCCCCTTGATTTTAGGTAACTTGATTTCCATGGAGGGAATATCGCCTCTCATGAGCACCTCCTTGCGTAGGATTGAATTATGGTTATAATAACACAGACATGGGACATGATAAAGCTATATGTTATATGGGCAAGCATTTCCATTTCCGTGATAGGGATGAGGGATAGGGGGGTCGTCAGCACGCTTATTTTCCCCGGCGAGTCCTCGGAGGGGGAACAGCTCCGCTTCCCCCCTTCCGACGCTCGCCCCGATTCCATCGGGGCTCCCTGCCTCCCCCTTCTCGAGCGGAGGATAAGACCTCCGCTCTGCGACCAAAGGGACATATCCCCTTGGAACCCCAACTGATTTGTGGAAAGCCACAAATCAGGAAAATTAGCTCCCATTCGGACTTCGCT
>JBKHJA010000057.1:0-15509 GCA_046538375.1 Candidatus Aminicenantota bacterium | reverse complement strand
TTTATTTCTTTTTTTGTTCTGTTTCCTGTTTCAGCAGTTCTTTCACATCCACAGTCATGGTCTGCAAGGCTTCATCCTGATCTATAGCCAGAAGTTTCAAAAGGATCTCACCGATCTGAAGCTCATCACCTGATTTCAGGGATGTTTTGCCATTTTTCAAGATGGTGGAGGGCTTGATGATAACTCCGTTTGAACTTCCCAGATCGATCAAAGAACACTACTACGAATATGAGGTCCCGGATATCCTGAGCGGGATCGACCACCTCATCGACCAGGGCATGGTTGACCCGGACAAGGTGGCCGTCATGGGCTGGAGAAAACAAGGCCGCTTCTGATGGAGGTGGGCAGCATGCCTGCGGCAGGAGATTCTGGACTTTATGACCTTGGCGGGAATGTTTCCGAATGGTGCACTTCGGAAGAGGGAAAGGGTAAGGCAGCGGGATTTTCTGCTGTATCGCCGACCGACCCCAAGGCTGAGTTCCGGCCGCCGCGGCCCATGTATATCGGCTTCCGGGTGTGCTGTGAGGCAGAAAAAGAAAAGGGGAAATAGAACCAGAAGTTTCCGTTAGCTTTCTTCATCTCACTTTTTTATTTGTTTTTTCTCTCCATTCCGCCTTCATCTGCTTGATCAAATCTGGTTTCGTGAATAAATCTAGAGCTGTGAAGGCCGCAGCTTACCACTCCGCCTAGTCCTTGGGAATAGCGGGGAGCGATCGGATTCCAAACAGGAGCTTGGTTCTGACTTCTATGCTGTCGGCCAATGTGTCCGCTAACCTCAAGCCCTCCATGGCCTCTGTTTTGCAGTAGTAAGTGAGGAATCGCTCCGCCAAATCGGACTTGCCCGCCTTTAGAAGCTGCATAGCGATGGCCTCCACATCTTCCTGCCGTGAGAGCAGTTTATTCTCACAGGCTTGAAATGCCGCTACAACCTCTGGGTGAAATTCATTGTAGTGTTCATCGACCAGCATGAAGAGCCTGTCGAAAACTCGGTATGCATAGGCAGTCGTTTCCTGACCCTGGCGCTCCCGAGACAGTTCCATTCTCAATGCTTCCCCTTTAGTAAGATATCTGTGCTCTCCATATTCCAGTGGTACGCTGGTGATACCTAGATAGTAGGGAATAAAAACGCTGGCTTCAGGAGGACCTATGGCAATCCACAGCACTGACAGCTCACTCGGTATGCCGCTCCTGAGCTGTGCCACTTGTCCATATTTTGTTCCCCTGTTTAGAAAACGCCGGTCTCTGAGAATTTCGACAATATCACCAAGGGTGACTTTGGGTGCCTTGTCTATGAGTGACTGCTCTGCCTGAATGACCGATTTCACCCTCCGCTGGTGACCCGGCTGCTCCTTGTCCCAATCAAGCTCGTAGACCTCAGACACATTGAACGGCCGTCCTGCCTCCGGGTCATACCATCCCTGCTCCACGGCGAAAGAGATCAAGTTATCCGAACCCATGTGATCTGGGTGGTCCTTGTAGTTGAGAGGAAACTCCCCTATATGACCTGGCCGAATGACCAGGGCGTCATCGGGTCCAAGTCGTTTGGCAGCCCACAGGCCCCGGCCTCCTGCAAACTCTTCCATTATCCACCCCTCCTCGGCATCGGCGATCATATGAACGTTGCCGCCAAAGGTTGCGTGGCCGTATTGATCAATCAGCTGGCCTATGATCTCCACTGCTTCCCTGGCGGATTTGGCGCGTTCCATGGCCGCACGTGCCTCATCGCTGTAGCTGAGGCCTTTCTGTTTTTTGGGGGTCATGGCTTG
The DNA here is from genome assembly GCA_046538375.1 of Candidatus Aminicenantota bacterium. Classification (GTDB taxonomy): domain Bacteria; phylum Acidobacteriota; class Aminicenantia; order Aminicenantales; family Aminicenantaceae; genus JBKHJA01. The sequence continues at coordinate 13,743 of JBKHJA010000057.1, read as the reverse complement.
GAGTTCATTTCGTGAAGGAGACCACACATCCACAACACTCACCCCGAATTCGTTCAAACCGCCGTTCTCAAGAGGAGCAGGAAACCCTTTGTACTCTGAGTAGCGCACCGTCACGTACTTGTTAGTCTCTGAGAGCTGTGGTATCTCGGTCATAATGCCGGGAAAGTTGGCTTCCACGTTGACACCGACAGAGAGGACAGCCTCCGGTCCCCACATGCGGCGGGGGATGACTTCAATCCAGTGGCTGGAGTTCTCGTCTCCAAGCTGAGCCAGAAATACACTGCCATCCGCCGTAAGATTCTTACCCACGTAGACGCCTGTGCAGTGTTTCGGTTCTAAAATCCCTTCCGCGTCGCCTAAAGCGCTGCACGCGGCCAATAAAGCCATGACTATCACAATTTTTCGCATTTCTTTATCTTCCTCCTGGAGTGTTTTTATAAAACGGGCCGCCGTGGTTTAGCCTTGAGCCCAAAAATGGAGAAATTCCTTTTTTATCTTTTCCCACATTCTTAAGCAGCTTCCACTACTGCCCTGCCCTTGGATTTCAAAATAAAGCTATCACATGCAAAACGACAAAGTCAATTGCCATTAAAAGTCCTTATTTCAGGCGGATCTTCAGGGGAAAATCAGTTATTGAAATACCCGGTGCCGGTTATATCCGAGCTGTTCCGGCGGCGTGCCTTCCCTTATCAACTTTCCTTCCGTCTTGCCACGTACCGGGACAGTTCTGCCTCCAGGTTGCGGCCTATGTTAGGTTTTTGGTAGGATTGAAGCCGTTTCTTTAAAACCTGGCCAGCTTTTTGCTCCGTGCGCATGCCGCCCGAAGTGCGCCAACTCTCGTATTCCATCCCCTGCATGATCCATGGAAAAAAGAATTCAGTGCGACACCGATTCACGGTTTCCAGCTGCGAAAGATATTCGCCTCCGATTCCGGCACGCGCCACCACCTCTTCCTGGAGGGCTGCCGAATCAATCTGCACCGGAGATACCATTTTGCGGACAGCTCCGCACAGTTCCTCATCTATAAGGAACTTCTCGTAGCTCATGGCGATGTAGGATCCCTGTATGCCTGCAGCGTGGAGGATGAAGTTGATTCCCGCTCTTACCGCTGCCACCAGTCCTACTGCGGACTGCACGCCTGCCTGCATGTCTGGGACATGAGAATCTGTAAGACATCCGCCGCCCCTGCTCGGGAGCTTGTAAAATCTGGCTATCTGTGCTGTGCACGAAACAATTACAGATAGTTCGGGTGCCCCGATGCTGAGAACTCCTGTCCGCATGTCCGTAGGTGCGGAAGCGGTCCCGTAGACAACGGGAGCTCCGGGGCGAACCAACTGAGCGAGGGTGAGTCCTGCGAGAACCTCTGCATTCTGTAGTGCCAGGGTTCCAGCAAGGGTAATGGGACCTGAAGTCCCCGCCATAATCAGGGGGGCAACGATACAGGCCTGGCCGCTCCGGGACAGCTCTATGAGAGAGGCGGACATCTCCTCTGAGAATGCCAGCGGCGAGAGTGAGTTGATGAGGGATACCGTGACCGGAAATTCCCGAACCTTCTCTCTGCCCCACACCATCGATGCCATTTCCACACAGTCTACAGCACCCTGCCTGCTTACCGGGCTTCCCATAAAAGGCTTGTCACACAGAAGCATATTGGACAGAATCATATCCAGGTGTGCGGTTTTAGCAGGGACATCAGACGGCTCCACCATCATGAAACCGTTCATGTCCATAAAAGGCGAGGTCTGCACCAGTTTACAAAAATTGTGGTAATCCTCCATGACCGCTTCCCGCTGATTGCCGTCCACGGAAACCATAAAGGGAGCTCCGTATCCGGGCGCAAATACAAACTCATCGCCGCCAACAGTCAGATTTTTGTCCGGATTCCGGGCGATCAGCCTGAACGATGCCGGTGCTGTATCCAGTGCATTCTGTACGTGCCGCTCCTCGAAAAAAACCACATCTCCCTCTACCCTGAATCCGTTCTTTTTGAATATCTCCACCGCTTCTTGGTTTTTGAAACGGACCCCTGTCTTCTGGAGTATCCCCATGGAAGCTGAATGTATCCTATTCAATTGACCTATGGAGAGGGCGTGCATTCTGTCGTACATATCTTTTACTCCTTTGTCCTCAATAAAGGAGACCTCCTTTGGACCCTGGCCTTCCATCATGACAATCATTTCTTCAGTATCTTCTGCTCAGCCTGCTCGATGATCTTTTTTATCTTTCTCTGCACATCATCGGGCAGAGGTTCCGGCTGATGGCTCTCCAGAATATCAATAACTCTTTCATTCGCCCGCTGGGTGAGCGTCTTCCGGCCCTCCTTCTCCCAGTTCTCGTACACTTTCCGCTCAAACAGCTTGGGATACCAGGTTTCGCTCTTGAAATACTTGAGGGTGTGCTCCTCCATCAGATAGTGGCCTCCCGGGCCCACCTCGTCGATCACATCCAGAGCCAGAGTTTCATCGTTTACCTCCATCCCACCGGTAATCCTCCTGGCGTATCCCACCAGATCGTCGCAGATAACCACTTTTTCCAGGGATGCTGTGTTCCCGTGCTCGATGTAGCCCACATCGTGTATGAGATTCGCCCCTGACTGGGCTGACATGACCACAGAGATAGCTCCCTCGATGGCCGCCTGCTCGTCCACCATCTTGGCATCCGTGCATCCGGCAGTACCGAACATAGGAATATCCAGATAGTTGGACATATCCGCCAGGGCAGCCATCATCAGGTCAAACTCGGGAGCCCCGTAGGAAAAAATGGTGGTGCTCATGTCCATTATGGTGAAAACCCCGCCCATGATGAAGGGATTTCCCTCGTTGGTCTGCTGGTTGAGGACCAGTCCGCTCAAGCTTTCGGCAAGTCCGTTAACCATGGCTCCTGCCAGGGTGGCAGGAACCGTACTCCCCGCCATGACACACGGCGTATATACCACGGGAAGCTGCTTTTTTCCGGCAAGGACCAGCATCTGTGCAGCCTCCCTCGGATGAACGAGGGGTGAGATAGGTTCCGCATACAGGGTCATGAATGGGTTTCGGCGGAGCTCCTCCTCACCGCCGGCGATGGCCTCGCACATTTCGATGATGTCGCCGTACCCAGCGATGTCAACAGCAGTTATGATGATGGGCTTGGAAGTGTTCAACACCATTGCCGCGAACTGGTGCCGGTCGTAGACCATCTGGGGCACATCCCGAACAATGCCCAGGGACATCACGAATTCCATGTTGGGCAGCGCATCAACCACCTTAGCGGCCATAGCCACTGATTCCTTACTGGACGGCACCCGGTTTCCAGAGTAGGGGTCGATAAAAAAGGGAGTGTCCGATCCCGTACCAAAGTAGGAGTTGTTTCCTTCCAGCTCCATGACTCTGGCACCGGTCCTGCTGTTGCTCAGGGTCACCTTCCTGGGGACAGAGCGAAGAGCCCGCTCCACCAACTTTCCTGGAATGCGTACCCGCGAGCCATCCATCCAGCATCCCGCCCTCTTCATGATGCCCAGCGATTCCTGGTCGTGGTACACCACGCCTGTTCGCTCCAGCACTTCGATAGCCGCTGCCAGCATCCGCCTGCACTGCTCATAAGAGAGCACCTGCAGATGGCAAGACGCGTTTACGCTGTAATTACTCCTCATGGATATCCTCTCCTTTTGTCCTTTTGGATTGGCTGTCTGGGATCCACAAGCTTCATCGCCAGGTTCACCACCTCCAATTCACCATTCTCCGTGATCATACCCACCAGCCTCCTGCCTGGGTGGTGTGTATTCCCTTTCAGCCTGCGGCCGCCTTCTTCTTCTCACGATCTTCCGCCTTCCTGATAATCGTATCCATCTGTTTTTGCTTCTTATCGGGAAGGAGCGGCGCCTCAGTTTGTTCCAGCAGCCTTCTGGTCTTTTCCTTGATACGGCCGCCCATACTGCTTCCCCCGGCCATGGACTTCCACTCCGAGTATCGCATACGGTTTATCAATGTTGGGAACCAGGTTTCCTTTTTGAAGTTTTTTAAGGTGTGCTCCGAGGTAAGGAATTCCCCAGATGGACCGACGCTATCGATTTCATCGAGAGCCAGCGCCTCATCACTGACCTCCATCCCTCGCATGATCCGCCTTACCATACCGATAATTTCATCTGCCATCACCAACTGGAACAACGATCCCGCTGAACCGAATCCGGTGTAGCCACAGTCATGTATGAGATTGGCGCCCGCTTCGGCAGCGATGAGTATGCTCATAGCCGCCTCGGCCGCAGCCTGCGCATCAAGAATATGTGAATCTGTGCATCCCGCAGTTCCGAATACCGGTATTTTCATGTGATGCGCCACTTCTGCGATCCCAGCCTGCAGCAGATTGAATTCCGGACTCCCGTAGCTGTAGATGGTGGTGAGCATATCCATGATTCCATACACGCCTCCCATAATGATGGGAGAGCCTTCACGCACAAGCTGGTTCACCACGATCCCCACCAGGCTTTCAGCCACCCCCAGGGCAAGACTTCCGGCCAGTGTGGCCGGCGCTGTCGCCCCTGAAATTATGCAGGGCGTGTACACCACAGGAATACGCTTCTCAGCAGCGAAAATGGCTTTGTCTATTGCTTCCACACTGTGCTGCAGTGGAGGGCTGGGCTCTGAGTACAGAGACAGGAAGGGGCGCTTCTGCAAGTTCTCCAGGCCACCAGCCACCACTGAGGCGATATCCACGATGTCGCCGTACTGGTCCACCCCGAATCCCCAGTGCACGATGGGCTTGGTAGTATTGTTTACCAGGGCCCTGAAAGCATGCACGTCCGCCAGGGTTACGGTTACGTCGTCAGGTGTCCCCAGATCCTGCACGAAATCAATGTTGGGCAATGCCTCGCATATTCTGCCCACATTTTCTGTATCGCGTATCTTCGGCTTTCTCCGCTCTCCGGTGATGGGATCTATGTGATAGTTGTTGGTGGGGCCTGGTCCGTAGTAGCTGTTTTGGCCTTCCAGGTCTATCTTCCTGCTGCCGTTTCTGTCGTACAGCAGGATTTTCGAGGGTGCCGTGCGCACCGCCCACTCGCTCAGGCTGACAGGAAAACGCACTATATCCCCATCCATCCAGCATCCCGCTTTTTTGAATATATTCCGCGCTTTTTTAGAGTGGATTCTGGCGCCTGTCCTTTCTAATATTTCAAGAGCAGCGGAGTATATATGCTCCCTCTGTCCTTCAGAAAGGAGGCTGAACTGAACCGTTTTATTTACAGTGTATCTGGCCCTGGAATGTTTCATGGCACATCTCCTTTGGTGAGGGAGGCGTTGACCTTCAATAGAATATTTTGCGGATAGGACCCGGCAATAGTCTCTATTCCCCGTGACCGCTCACCAGTTCCGTATTTACAATGATACAGACGAAACTTCTGGCAGACAAATCCATCGAAACCAAACATATTCTTCCTGATTAGGCGTTTGTGCCGCCTGGGAAAATTCTCTCTGGGCGGCAGCATGCCGCTATTCACTGACTCGAAACTTCCAGATCCTGACTTTTTCGTTTCTCTTTCCGGAGGCATAGGCCCTGCTTTGAGCTGAGCGCGAAGCGCTTTGAACAGGCAGTAAAGCATCAAGAACATGATAATCATAAACGGAAAACCGCCCACAACAGAAGCCGTCTGAAGCGCCTCCAGGCCTCCAGAGAACAGCAGGACTGCGGCGATGGCTCCCTCCAGAATTCCCCAAATAAAACGCATGAGTACAGGTGGATTGGGATTGCCGTGCGAGGTGAGCATGCTGTTGACATAGGTTCCCGAGTTCAAAGAGGTGATGAAGAAAACAGCCACTGACAACATGGCCACGGCAATCAGCACATTGGGAACCGGTAAGGTGCTCAGAAAAGCGAAGAAGCCGGCTGCTGAATCCTTTGACACGGCATCGGCGATACCACCAGCGCCTAAATGCTCTATGAACAGAGCCGAACCGCCGAAAACGCTGAACCAAACCAGACTCACACCGGTAGGAACCAGCAGGACGCCGATGATGAAATTACGGATAGTTCTCCCCCTGGAGATCCGGGCGATGAACGTTCCCACAAAGGGCGCCCAGGCTATCCACCAGGCCCAGTAGAATATAGTCCAAGTACCTGTCCATCCCTCGCTGCCCGTTCCAGCCGGGTCCATGTGGAATGACATCTGGAGGATGTTCTGAAGATATTCGCCCGTGGCATTGGTAAATATCCTCAGGATAAACAGGGTCGGACCGACCACCAATACCATTCCCATCAACAGGGCGGCGATGATGATATTGAACTGGGCCAGATACTTGATCCCCCGATTGATCCCGGTTACAGTGGAGATAACCGCAACCGCAGTGATGACCACCACAATGACCACCCACACCCCGGCAGTGCTCGGTATTCCGAGCAAGCTTTCCAGGCCGGAGCCGATCTGCATCGCACCCAGTCCCAGGGATGTCGCCAGCCCGAACAGGGTAGCAAACACACCGATCACATTGACCATGGTGGCCCAGCCGCCGTGTATCTTTTCCCTTCCCAGGATGGGCTCCAGGGTGGAGCTCAACAGCATGGGTAACCTCCTGCGATAGGAAAAATAAGCCAGCGAGCCAGCCACCACCGCATAAATCGCCCATGGATGAAAGCCCCAGTGGAAGAAAGCGTACCGCATGGCCACATGCACAGCTTCTGAAGTATTGGCCTCTCCGTAAGGCGGCCACATGTAGTGCCAGATGGGCTCTGACACGCCCCAGAAGAGCAGGCCGATGCCCATACCGCAGCTGAACAACATGGCAAACCATGGCAGGTTGGAATATGCAGGCTTCTCCTCATCTTTACCCAGCTTGATCTTCCCCAATGGGCTGAGAAGCAAATAGATGATCAAGAACAGGAAAACGCAGACCCCCAGAATAAATGACCAGCCAAGGTTCTTGACCATGAAATCGAAGGCAGCGCTGACTCCTTTGCCCAGGCTCTCTGTGGCCACCACACCGAACATTACAAAAATAACCATCAGGAACAAGGAAATCAGAAATGTGGGCTGGGTGTAAATTCTTTTTTCTTCCCTCGTTTTTTCTTCTTCCATCCGTTCTCCGATTGAGAATTAGAATCCAGCACAGCTAGACCGACAGCTCATTGTGCAACGCTGCTTACTACCCTTTTCTTCTGCAGATATGAGCACACTGACGCGGCGAGTTATAAGAACTGAAGCTGGCTTTACCTGACACCATGAGAACTTTAAAAACACAGCATTGTACATGAAGGCATGAAAATTTGTCAACGCAAAATAGAAATCATGAAAAATTGAAATCCATCTGGATTATTCATGAAAAAAAGCTGTTTCTGCTCGTTACTTATTTTCTTATATTTTATAACAAAATGAGGAAAAAACAGCCTTCAGCCAAAATCAATATACCAAACAGTTTCCTCTTTTTAAAGATGTTTGTGGAAAAAAGTCGAACCTGATTCCGATGGTTTGTATCAGAGAAAAACAGGAAATTTCATGGAGTAGTATGTGATACCTTTCCATAAATGAAAAAAACAAAAAAATCATGTATAAATTAGCATCTTTTTACAAAAAATTAATAAGAAAGTACAATACTAAAACGATTTTTAAATATTTAATAGAAATCAGATGTAACCAAAAAAGGAGGAAGAAATGGAAATTCTAGAAGGAATTGTGGCAGGAATAGAAAAAGGTGACGCAGACTCAGTCCGTAAGTTATCAGAGAAAGCACTGAAAGAAAATCTCCCAGCAGTAAAAATTTTGAATAAGGGATTAGTATCAGGGATGAATATGGTTGGCGATAAGTTTAAAAATGGTGAAATTTTCATTCCCGAAGTACTGGTTTCAGCCAAAGCTATGAAAGCAGGAATGGAGATCGTAAAACCACTGTTGGCTAAGGGAGATGTTAAATACGCGGGAAAAATTGTTATTGGCACCGTAAAAGGGGATTTGCATGATATCGGCAAAAATATCGTAGCCATGCTCCTGGAGGGTGCGGGTTTTGAGGTCATTAATCTGGGGACAGATGTCTCCAAAGAAAATTTTCTTGAGTCTGCAGAGAAAGAAAAGGCCGATATTATAGGCCTGTCAGCCCTGTTAACCACAACCATGCTGTACATGAAAGAAGTCATTGACAGTGTGAAAAAAGCCAATCTTGATAAAGATATTAAGGTCATAATCGGTGGGGCCCCTATTTCACAATCTTATGCTGAGGAAATAAATGCTGATGGTTATGCTCCAGATGCCACCTCTGCTGTAGAGCTTGTAAAAAATCTCCTCAAATAAAAAGCCTTTGACGTGGATTGAATAAAATCAAGATAATTCTGGATGCCAATTTCTTAAATGCCATACCTAGATTCGATTCCGCTCCGCTTGGGCGTCAATGACATCATTAAAGAGCTCCGATTAGAGAATAAAAATCCTTCCATTGATATCCAAGAATTATTAGAGAAATCAAAATTATTAATTTCTCCTAAATTATTATATGAAGTTTCATATATCACTAAAAAAGAAAAAGATCAGGTTGAAATTGAAAAGGTGACTTTCACCAGCCGCGTATTAAGCCTTAATCTCCAAAAAGTGGAAAAAGTCTTTCCTTATGTCATCACCATAGGTAAGGCTCTAGAAAACAAGGCCAGTTCATCCAATGATCTCCTCAAACAGTATTATCTTGAGAACATTGGAGACGAGGCTCTTCGATTATTAGAAAAATATTTAGAGAATCATATACGGCAAAATTATGGGATTAAAAAGCTAGCCAGCATGAGTCCTGGCTCTTTAGAGAATTGGCCTGTAACAGAACAAAAACCATTGTTTTCATTGTTCGGCCGTGAATTAGACCTGGTGGGAGTCACACTGACTGAAAGCATGCTGATGATCCCCAGAAAATCCATATCAGGTATTCTATTTCCCACAGAAGTTACTTTTTCTTCCTGTCAGCTGTGTCCGAGAAAGCGCTGTCCTGAAAGAAAAGCTTCTTACGATCAGAATCTTAGAAAAAAATATGGATTGACCAATGAATAATATGAAAAAATAGTGCTCAGAAGAAAAGAGAAACAAAAATATTGGATAAGACAAAGCGGGCAAATGGAAAGGCTCCCCTGAATCAGAGCAGGAAAGGTTAGTTTTTTATAACGATTTTTCTTTTTCTCTTACTGAATCCATGAAAATTTCTATCCCCTTTCTCGCTAACTCTCTGCTGAGAACAAGGGGTGGGAGAAAGCGGGCAACATTGCTGTAATGGCCGCCGATCTCGATCAAAAGGCCGTGAGCATGGCACACGGATCGTATCTTTTTTGCTAGATCTGGAGCTGGTTTTTTGGTTTCTTTATTTCTTACCAGTTCAACTCCAATCATAAGACCTTTGCCCCGAACATCTCCCACCACAGAGGAATCCCGCTTAAGCTCATCCAGCATGGCCAGCATTTCTTGGCCAAGATTCTTAGCATGATCGGCCAGTTTATTTTGAACCATAAAATTTAATGCTGCCGCTCCAGCAGCAAAGGCAATGACATTTCCCCGAAAAGTGCCGATATGCTTGGCTGGCGGCCATTTATCAAACCTTTCCTTGTAGGCAATACAGGAGAGAGGGAAGCCAACACCTCCAAGACCTTTACTTAGAGTGATTATATCTGGCTTAATTTTGCTGTGCTGGAAAGCAAACATTTTTCCCGTCCGGCATAGACCTGCCTGAATCTCATCTGCGATCATAATAATTTCATGCTTATCACAAATATCTCGAATTCTTGAAACGAATTCCTCAGGAGGCACTATAGATCCTCCTTCGCCCTGAATAGATTCAATAATGATGGCAGCCGGTTTTCCTACTCCAGAATGAGGATCATCGAGGATATGCTCAATATATTTGGCACATTCCAGATCACATTTTCCAGGCTCTTTATTAAAAGCGCAGCGGTAGCAGTAAGCATAAGGAACAAAATGAACCTCTGGAATCAGGGGAAGGAAATCTTCCTTAAAGCTAAGGCCGCTGGTGAGGGAAAGAGCTCCGGCCGTCATTCCATGGTAGCTGCCTTCAAAAGCGATCATTGGAAAACGTCTTGTGTTATATCTGGCAAGTTTTACTGCTGCTTCAACCGCATCTGAACCAGTAGGGCCTCCGAAAAAAACCCGGTTCAATTCATCGGGCAGGATAGAGAGAAGCGTTTCTACCAGCTCTCTACGGGCAGGAAAGGGAACATCTAAGGCATGAGTGAGGTCTTTAATTTGACGCTCAGCGGCTTCGATCACTTTGGCGTTGGAATGACCCACATTCATCACCCCAGCTCCCCCAAAGAAATCGATGTATATATTACTGTCCACATCTTCAACAGTCGCTCCTTTTGCCCGGCGAAGGGCCATGGGCATCCCTCTTGGATAAGAAACAGCAGAACCTTCATAAGAAGACTGGAACTTGAGATAATGTTGAGACTTTGGCCCAGGTGGAGAAATCTTGATCTGAGGCGCTTCTTTGAAAGAATAATCGGCAAATTTCATTATAACTCTCCTTCTATTATCATCATTCTTAACATATTTCTTATGCCAGCGAACTGGTGCTGGAACCTTCGATGTCATAAATGAATATGTTTAAAAAAGAATTCTATCAAATCTTCGGCCTTTCTTCCTTTCTTCTGGTCGAAATTTTAAAAGGAACATACAGGGGACAAAATCCCACCAAACTGGTGAGAAGAAAAATAACGGCGAATATGCCCAGTATGACCGCCGCTGTTCCCGAAATCTGGTTTGTAAAGTAGAGTACCGCCACCAGTACGGCCAGGAGAGTTCGGATGATGCGGTCCGCTGCTCCCATGTTCTTTTTCATGGAAAAACCTCCTTTTTGAAATGCTGTTTTCCTTTTTTTTCCTTTTCCCTATATATCATATGGCTTCGCTCGAAGAAATTAAAAAAATGAAAAAAACAAATTTTCTACTCTGTGGCTTGAATTCAAAGAAAAGAAGTCTTGAATTCCTGCAGGTTTTTCTGAATCTTCCTGGCGATTTTCTTGTACCCCTCCAGTCCCAGGGAAATAGGATCTTCAATATTCCACTGGATGATTTTCCGTTCAGGAATCCTGTTTGTTGCCAGGACTTGTTTGTACACATATCCATCCATAGCCACCACTGTATCGAACTTTTCCACAGAGACATCCTGGATATGCCTGGGCCGGTGGTCGGAAATATCCAGGCCAAAAAGGGACCGCATGGTCTGGATGGCTTCTTCGGTGGGGCCAGAGGCTGTGGGTGATACTCCGGCACTCTCAATGTGCATCTTCTCCCCAAACATCTTTCTGCCCAGCCTCTCTGCCATGGGGCTTCGGCAGATATTGCCGTAGCAGACAAACAGGAGGTTTTTAACTCGCTTCCTCTTTTCCATCAATCCCAACTTGTCAAGCCTTAATTTTAACCGAATCCTCTCATTCCCACAAACCTGCTTCTCTTTTCTTTCCTCTCCAACCGCTTAAAAAGAAAAGCATCTCACGGTCCCCTGCTTTCTAAAACAGGCATTAGATTTTTATACCCTCTACAGGTAAAGACGCCTTAAAAAAGAAACCTCTTTTAGTCTCCATAAAATTGTTGGAACTTCTGTACTTCCCTTCTATGTATCTGATTTTCTGGTGAAAAGATCCATAGCCGAGGTGGATCACGGTTCCTGGAATGCAGGTGCTTATATCACCCTGTGGGTGATGAAGAAATAGATTTCATAAAGCATCAACAGGAAGTAAAGGGAAAAGACTCCATAGATCAGCGAGTAAGCCTTAAGCCTGCCAAAAATTCTAAAATTTTTGTGCAAAAGGAGGACTATTAAACTGCCAGCAGTGACCAGGTATTTCAAAACCAGAGAAAGGACCGGCTCTTTTTTGATGAGAAGGGACATGAATGGATTCAATTCTTCAGCCCCTAGCTGCAGCAAATTCAAGGTGAAATAAACATCCAGAAGGCACAGAGCCAAAATGGAAACAATCAAAACCAGATAATGGGTCTCGTATCTATCCACATAATAATTTTCATCCTCGCCGAGACGGCGTTTCTCTCTCCGGCGCCCGATAACGGAGTAACGGCTTAGGGCCGGGGTGGGCTTGGCTCTGCGGTCTTTTAACTGACGTCTATCAGCAGTCATGGCCTAAAATCGGGGAATAGGTGTTCAGTCTTAATCCTGCCAGATCTCTGGATTGACTGTAATGTCTCCGTGGTTCACAGTGATTGTTCCTTTTCCTTCTTCGAAAATAAGCTTATAGCAGAGCAAGCAGTAAGTGTCAAACAATTTTATCGAATTTCAGTCCAGAAAAAAAACAAGCTTCTCGGGATGGGATCATGGACTTCATTGTTTCTATCAAGTGCGGAAGTGAGGACGGATGGGGAGGTTTCGTCGAAAAACCCTTAATCCTAACGGAAATAAGGATGCTTACCTGCATGACCAAATTGTTTTCAAGTGAGACTTTCTTTTGTAATATATCCTCTATACGGAAAAATCCATGACCATTCCGGCGGAATGGGCAGGATCCAATACCCATGATAAAAGTCAGAGAGATTCAAGCCAAAAGCATCCTCAATAAATCCAAAGTTTTTGACTACTGCCTCAATCCTTATACGGGGTGTCAGTTGAGCTGTGCCTACTGCTATGCCCGTCTGTTCATGAGACGATACTCAGGACACCAGGAACCTTGGGGGCAATTTGTGGATGTCAAGATCAATGCCCCTCTTATTCTGAAAAAGCAGCTGGAGAAGGCCAAAAGGGGAAAAATTTGGATTTCCTCTGTCTGTGATCCCTACCAGCCGGCGGAGAAAAAATACAAACTCACCCGGCAGTGCTTAAAGGAGCTGGCCGCAATACAATTCCCCATGTACATTCAAACAAAATCAGCACTTGTCCTGCGGGATCTGGACCTCTTCCAGCAGTTTGAGGAAATTGAAGTAGGATTCACCATCACAACAGATAATCCAAACATAGCCCGACTGTTCGAACCCCGGGCATCGTCGATAAAAGAGCGTCTTGAAGCCCTTGGGGAAATCCACTCCCAAAAAATCAAGACCTTCGCTTTTGTGGGCCCTCTTCTTCCCGGCAGTCCAGAAAAACTGGTAGAAAAGCTGCAGGGAAAGGCAGACAAGGTCTACATAGACAGGATGAATTATCTCTGGACCATAAAAAAATTTTACCATGGACATAGGCTGGAAAAAGCAGCCACAGAAAAATTTTTCTTTGAATACAAAAAAAGGCTGGTGGATGAACTCAGAAAAAGAGGCATGAAAGCCGAAGTGCTTTTTTAGGATTCTTTTTTTCTCTAAATATCAGGCTTCTTGCCGGAGCATCCACTCCCTTTTCATCTCTGCCAGGCAGCAATATTATTAAACTTAAAAAATTTAAATTTAGTTTATTCCCTAAAAAAGTAAAGCCCCATGGTACTGCCCGGGAAAATTTATTAATTCCCCGGGGATCACATGGGGCATTTTTTTCTATATAAAATATAGCAATTATTAACCAAAATTGTCAAATTTTCAGCTTGTTCCTCCATTCTTATTTTTATTCTTAAGAGTCTCAACATATAAGACGTTGTTTCTTTATTATTTTCTCACATATAAAAAAATATCATACAACTGCCTTGACTTCCTTCCGCACGTCCACGAGGCTCTTATTAGCTAGTTCTGCGCCTCTACTGAGAGTGACAATTTCTTCATTCACAGAATAGTGAAGTAGCTGCATGAAACGAATTGTCTCTTCCCTACCCTTATGGGCCTGTTGCCACTCTATATATCTGAGAATCTTGGCCTCGTCCACTCCCACAG
>JBKHJA010000147.1:0-3439 GCA_046538375.1 Candidatus Aminicenantota bacterium | reverse complement strand
TTATATGATTGTGTTAGAATAAATATCAAGAGAGGAACTCGAACAAATGTTTACAATCCGATAAACAGAATTCACATGAAAAAAAAGCAAATTGGATTGGCGCTGGGAAGCGGTGCCATGCGGGGCTATGCACTCATTCCCATTATAAAGGGATTGGAAAAGGAGGGAATCGAAATCGCTGCGGTCAGCGGCTCCAGTGTGGGCGCCCTTATCGGAGCTTATTATGCCCTTTACGGGGAAGTGGATACTCTTTTTGAATTCAGTAAGAACCTGCCCAAAAAAAATTATGTCAAGCTGGTGGATCCCAACAACCCCAAAATCTCTCTGATAAAGGGAGAGAAAGTCAAGAAATTTTTAGCAGACAATTTCTTTCATGATAGATCTTTTAAAGACACAAAAATTCCTTTGGTCATCTGTGCCGTGGATCTGTTCGGGAGAAAGCCTGTTTACATGTCCACAGGGAAGATCGTTGAGGCAGTGATGGCTTCCATCTCCATTCCTGGGCTGGTCCCACCCTACAGAATGAACCATAAATATTATGTTGACGGCGGAATTCTGGATCCGGTGCCGGTAAATCCTCTGTTTGATATGGGGCTGGGAAAAGTGGTGGGAGCGAATCTTATGGGCTATAAGTTAGAAACCAAAAAGCAGGAAAGAGACCTGTTCCCCACCATGGTCCAAACTTTCTACATGATGATGGAACAACTGGCGAAAAGGAAGGGGAACCAAAAACTTTTCATGCTAAACCTCAGCTTTAAACCCGACCCGGCCAGTATGCTTGCTTTTTACAAATGGAAAGAGCCCTATGAGGCCGGCCAAACAGCCATCAACTCCAATATAAAATCGCTCAAAAACTGGCTCCACACTCACGCCTGAATCCTCAGCCATATTCAAATAATAAATTCTTTGGTTTGGTTCATGTGGAGAGTGAACACCTCATCTTTGAACCCGATTTTGATAGGACCAGCCACACCTCTCAGGGAATTTATGTTTAATCTATCTTTGTTGATATCGATCTGAAGGGTATGCCCGCGGTACCGGATAAGCATGCTCAGGCTATCCAGCCTCTCGGGCAGCACCGGATTAAACCACAGCACATCACCACGGGTTTCGATCCCGGTATAGCACCGCTGTATAAGATCCACAGTCCCGGCCATAGCACCAAGATGGATGCCTTCCGGAGTGGTGCCTCCTTGAATATCAGCAACATCGCTCTGCAGTGCTTGGTTGAACAGTGACCAGGATCGGCTCCTGTCTGACCGGGCCAGAACCCAGGAATGGACCACCCGGCTTAAGGTGGAGCCGTGAGACGTTCTCTTCAGATAATAATCGATATTTTTGGGTATGGTCTCGTATTCGAAATTGTATCCCAGGCGGTTGAACAGCTCATTCAACTGCTCTGAAGAAAAGAGGTAGAAAAGCATCAGCACATCAGCCTGCTTGGAGGCTTTGTATCTGTTGGGAGTATCATCTTCTGCTTCCAGGATGCGGTCCAGCCGCTGGATATCCTCATGCTTTTTCCGGTATCCCTCCCAATCGAATTCTTCCAATTTCTCATAGCCGTCAAACTGACTGATGATTCCATCATCATGAAAAGGAATCTTCATTTTCCGGCTGATGTCCTGCCAGCACTCTATTTCTTCCTGACCCAGTTTTATCTTTTCCCGGAGCTCCTGGCGGTGATCTTCAGGAAGAAGGTCAAGGATCTCCAGCGCCTGCCTCAAAACCCAGACAGCCATGAGGTTGGTGTAGGCATTATTGTTCAATCCCGGCTTTTCCGAATCCGGATAACTGTCATGATACTCATCAGGACCCATCACTCCCAGAATTTCATAACGGCCTGTTTTCTGGCTGTATCGGGCAATACTTCCCCAAAAGCGGGCAATCTCCAGTATCATTTCTGCTCCGTAAAAAGATAAAAATTCCCTGTCATCAGTAACCTGGTAGTACTGCCAGATGTTGTAAGCTATGGCGGCATTGACATGGCGCTGCAGACGAGAATTATCCGGAATCCAGCGGCCGGATTTCGGGTTGAGGTGGATTCTCTGGCTTTCCTCACGTCCATTGCTCCCGCTCTGCCAGGGATACATGGCACCTTTATAACCCTCTTCTCTGGCAGCGGCCCTGGCTTCATCAAGACGGCGGTAGCGGTACATCAGCAAAGCCCTGGTGATCTCTGGAACCCTCAGGTTCAGAAGAGGAAAGATGAACAATTCATCCCAGAAAATATGGCCTCTATAGGCTTCACCATGCCATCCCCGGGAGGGAACTCCTATATCCCGGTCTATGGAATGGAAGGAAGCGGTCTGAACAAGATGAAATGTGTAGAGATTAAGGATCAGGGCCTGGCCGTTTTCCTCTGGTGTGCGGGATAGATCCAGCTCAATATGAAAATGCCGCCAAAGGTGTCTCCAGGCCAGAGTGTGGCTCTCCAGCAATTCCTGAAAAGAATCCACCCTGTTGATCTGTTTATGAGCTTCCAGTCCGCATTCAGAAATGGCATTATCACGGGAAGTGAACAAAGCCATGGTTTTTTCGATGGTGATCTGTTCATTTTCTTGGATATTCAAGGTGAAATATTGAGCGATGTATCCTTTCTGTTCAACTTTTCTTCTCTGGGGTTCTGTAAGCTGTTTGTTCACATATACACAGGTCCTTACAGCCTGGGCTATCTCTATCCTGGATTGATTGGTCCGGACCTTAAGATACATGATATTTCCCTCTTCTCCGGCTTCCAGAGGTTCCAGGTGCTTGCTGTTGAGGTTTTTGTACCGCTCCACCCCAGCGTTGACCACCCGACCATCCACAGCAGAAAAGATTTCGACCTCTCCTGACCAGTTTTCTGCAGTCAGGGTGGTCCTCACCGCTGCCAGTTGTTTGTTTCCCATATGAACCATGCGCTCACTTTCCAGTTTTGTCTGCCGTCCCTGTCTATCACGAAAACGGATTTTGCGGAAAAGGATACCTTTTTTTAGATCCAGTTCCTGGCGGTAGGAAAGGATTTCCACATCTGCAGGATTGAACCACTCCCCATCCTGGATTCTGAAATTAAGAGGAAGCCAGTTGGGCAGATTGACCAGATCTTCATTCTCCACCACTTTGCCTGAGATTTCAGTGGAGAGGCGGTTATACCCGCCGGCAAGATAGGTTCCAGGATAATGGATACCATCGGCCTGGGCCTCCGGAGCAGCTCCGCGGGTAGCAAAATAGCCGTTTCCTAAAGTACACAGGGATTCGCGCAGTCCCTCCTCATGGGGCCTATAACCCTCATACACCAACAGCCAGGAATTCATGGTCGATCTCCTTTCTCATAGAGAAAAATCCAAGGAGAAAACTCTGTGCCTCCTCAGGATGCTTTATGGAGTAAGCATCTTTTTTTTCCATGGTGAGATACTAAGAACATGTATTTGGGAATGGCTTCGCTCCCGTCCAGGTTTTT
>JBKHJA010000056.1:0-15923 GCA_046538375.1 Candidatus Aminicenantota bacterium | reverse complement strand
AAAGCGGAGCTGTTCCCCCTCCGAGGACTCGGTGGGGAAAATAAGCGTGCTGACGGCCCCCCATCCCTCACCCCCTATCACGGAAAAAGAGAGGCTTACGATGTCCACAAAATGTTCTATTCAACACCATCATGGGTTATAATTAACATTTTGAATACCAGATCAGGGAAAAGCACGCCATGATGAAATACGATTTAAAATCAATCATGAGTAACTTTGACACGCGAGGGAATTTTGCCAGCGCCCATCGGTATGGCTCTGGACACATCCACGACACATTCCTGGTCCACACCACTGAGGAGTCTTCCCTTGATTATCTGCTGCAGAGAATCAATCATCATGTGTTCAGGAATGTCCCTCAGTTGATGAGCAATATCGAGAGAGTGACCAAGCATATTCAAAAAAAAATCTCTCAATCCCGGGATTCAGATTTTTCCCTGGAATGCCTGAGCTTTGTTCCTGCCAAAGACGGAAAATATTACTACCGAGATCCCCGGGGGAATTACTGGCGGGTGTGTGTTTTTATTCCTGAGAGCAGCTCCTATGATATGGTGGATAGTCCAGACAGAGCCTACGCTGGAGGAAAAGCGTTCGGCAGATTTCTGGCGCTTGTGGCGGACTTATCAGCAGATTCGCTTTATGAAACAATTCCTGATTTTCTTGATATGGAGAAGCGTCTGGACAAATTTTATGAGGTTTTAAAAAGAGACCCGGTGAAGAGAGCAAAAGAGGTGCCTGATGAGACCTCAATAGTCAAGACGAGAGAAGAAGAGATGAAGTGCATAAACCGGCTGGGCAGGGAGGGGAAAATTCCAAAAAGAGTGACCCATAATGATACCAAATTTAACAACATACTCTTCGACAGCCACCATAATCCGCTGTGTGTGATCGATCTGGATACGGTTATGCCCGGGTATATCCATTATGACTTTGGTGACGCCATCAGGACTGTGGCCAATACGGGTGCTGAAGATGAGGAAAACCTGGAAGAAGTGCACATGGACATGGGGTTGTTTGAGGCCTTCTCCGAAGGATTTCTCCAGGAAACAAAATCATTTCTGGTGGAAGCGGAAATTGACTACCTTGCCTTTTCAGCGAAATCTTTGACATTTATGGCCGGACTTCGGTTTTTAACAGATTTTCTGGATGGAGATCACTATTACAAGATCGATCATGAGTATCATAATTTGCAGAGGACCAGAGCTCAATGGAAACTTCTGGAGAGTATGGATGAGCAGTACGCTGAAATGCAGGCCGTTATTAAGAAGATAGCCAGGAGCTGACAGGTTTTATTTTTTCTTTGCCAGAAAATCTCCCACTCTATCTTTATTCTCAAACACCCATTGATAATAATCTTTTCTGGAGAGCAGGGAAGCAGCTTCCTGGTCAACGATGACCTTGACCTGGGGGTGGAGTTGGAGAATGGAGGCAGGCACAGAAGCGGTGATCGGTCCTTCCACACTTTTCCGTATGGCCTCACTCTTGTCTTTGCCCGAAGCCAGGAGAATTATCATCCTGGCCTCCATGATGGTACCGATCCCCATGGTCAGGCAGAATCTGGGGATTTCATTCTTGTTTTCGAACAGAGGGGAGTTGGCCTGGATGGTTTCCTGGGTTAAGGTTTTCACTCTGGTCCGGGATGAGAGAGAGGAGCTGGGTTCGTTGAACCCGATATGACCGTTTCTCCCAACACCCAAAAGCTGTATATCGATTCCTCCAGCGCTCTTGATTTCCTGTTCGTATTGCCGGCAGTGATCATCGATATTTTCAGGGATCCCCTTGAGGCGGTGGATATTTTCTTTTCTTATGTTGACATGCTGAAAAAAATTCTTTTCCATATAATAGGAAAAACTTCGAGGATGGTTTTCTTTCAGCCCCAGGTATTCATCCAGGTTAAAAGTGGTCACTTGAGAAAAATCCATTTCTCCCTTCTGGTAAAGCAGGCTGAGCCTTTTATAGACTCCTAAAGGAGTGTTTCCGGTAGGCAAGCCCAGGACCAGATTGTTTTTCTTGTGCCATGTTTGGTGGATGATTTCGGCGGCTTGTTCACAGATTTGGTCATAATCCTTTTTGATGATGGTTTCCATCACATCAAACCTTGTATTTCTGTTTTGAATCTTTTTATAAGATTTTCCACCTCATTTTGACTTTTTGCTTCAGCCACTACCCTGATTATGGGTTCTGTGTTGGAGGGCCTGACATGAACCCAGCCATCTCTAAAATCGATCTTCAGACCATCCAAAAGGGAAATTCGCTCTTTTCCTTGATATGTCTTTTTCAGGGACCTGATCACTCTGTAGGCCTGCTCAGATGATCCGTCGATTTTATCCTTTATCATGCTGTATTCAGGAATTTCCTGTCGAAGTTGAGAGATGGATTTTCCTGATGAAGCCATGGATTCCAAGATCAAACCCATGGCGGTGAAGCTGTCCCGGCAGGGATGGATTTCTGGCAGGATAACTCCTCCGTTTCCTTCTCCTCCCACCACAGCTTTTTTATCCATGATCTCTTCCACCACGTTGACCTCTCCGATTTTTGTCCTGAATACAGCGACTTTGTGCTCTTGGGCGATGTCATCTATGGCTCGAGTGGTGGAGAGATTGGTCACCACCGGGCCGGGCTTTTTTCTGAGGACGTGTTTTACAGCCAAAGCTAAAGTCAATTCCTCTCCCAGAGGTTCTCCTTTTTGGTTGATGACGGCCAGTCTGTCAGCATCGGCATCCTGGACAAATCCCACATCAGCCTTTTTTTCCTTCATCAACTGAGAGAGTCTGGTCAGATTTTCTGGAACCGGTTCCGGGTGGTGGGCAAAAGCGCCGTCCAGGGTGGTGTTGATTAAAACCATTTGACATCCCAGGGCCTCCAGGAATCTGGGAAGCAGGACCGCTCCGGCCCCGTTGCAGCAGTCTGCGGCCACCAGGAATTTTCTTTTTTTGATCAGAGCGACATTGAGATAGCTTAACAGTTTCTTAAGGTGGACATCTGTGGGATTTTTTTCAAAAGCTACAGTTTTGTATTTATCCGCCTCTACCAGGGAAAAATCTCCTTGATGGTAGATATCCAGGAACTCTTCAATCTGAGAGTGGTTCAAGAATAAGCCCTGTCCGTTGATGAATTTCAGGCCATTCCATTCTTTAGGGTTATGGCTGGCGGTGACAGCGATTCCTCCCCTGGCCCTCCTTTCTCTGGTCAGGACCAGGATGGAAGGGATGGGACAGATGCCGATATCAACAGGCTGGCAGCCCACGGACAGGAGTCCGGAATAGACTGCATTCTTAACCAGGATGCCTGAAATTCTGGCATCCTGACCCACCATGACCCTGCCCCGGCCCAGATAAGAGCCAAAGGCTTGAGCAAAGCTTGCGGAAAGCTGAGGAGTCAGGCTTTCTCCCACCACTCCTCTCACCCCGGAGATGCTTATTTTTAAAGGAAGCCTCTTTTTCATCTTAAACCAACTGAGAAATAAAATTTGATACTTTTTCCAGGCGCTGCTGAGCTTTTTCCCTTGATCGGCTCTCGGAGATAATTCTTATCATCGGTTCTGTGGCTGATGCTCTGATATGGATCCAGCCGTCTTCCTTTTCCACCTTCAGGCCATCGGATACATTGAGTTCATGGGAAGGATAGAGGTTCCTGGCTTCACTGACCACTGTATGGGCCTTCACCGGCGGGCAGTAAATTTTTTCCTTGACAATATGATAACGGGGGAGCCGGGCCGCTGTCTCTGAGATTTTCAGCTTCTTCTTCGCCATCATCTCCAGGATCATTCCCATGGTCAGGAAGCCGTCAAAGGCAGGCTGGAATTCTCTGATGGCCACGCCGCCACTCCCTTCTCCAGCCATCACCGCATCCTCATCTAACATGGTTTGAATGGAGTAGGATTGGCCCACTTTGGTTTTGACCACATCACATCCATAGCATTTGGCCGCATCCTCGATCATCCTGGAGGTGGAATGATTGGTGATGACCGCACCTGGGTTTTTTCTCAAATAGTAGTTCGCAACCAGAGGAAATGTGTATTCTTCTGATAAGGTCTCTCCGGTTTCAGTGACCACAGACACCCGGCTGGCGTCTGAATTCAGCAGAAAACCCACATCAGCCTGGGCGATTTTAATGATGGAGGCGGCTTGGGCGGCATTCCTGGGGCGGGGCTCGGGATCATGAGGGAAATATCCTGTGGGTTCATTGTTTACAGGAATCAATTCACAGGTTACATATTGACACATTTTGTCCACGATCCCTGCTGCTCCTCCGTTGCAGGGATCAATAACCAGTTTGAAATGGGCTTTTTTTATGGCCTCCAGGTCAAGAAATTGAGCCAGAGCTTTAAAATAGATGTCCAGGTAATCATGCTGCGGTTTGACTTTTCCCAGGCAGTCAGTGGAGGCCTTTTTGAATTTTCCCAGATGATAGATGTCCAGGATTTCTTCCCCTTGATACCCATTCAAGTAAGTTCCTTCCTGGTTGATGAAGGTCAAGGCATTCCATCGGGCGTCGTTGTGTCCGGCAGAAATGGATATGGCTCCTCTGGCTTTGAACCTCTTGACCATGAACTGCAGTATGGGAGCGGGACAAATGCCCAAATCCAGGACATCACAGCCCGCAGCCAGCAAAGCCGAGATAGCGGCCGAATGAAGCATGGGGCCTGATATCCTGGTGTCCCTGCCCAGCAAAACTTTTTTTGAGTTGATGAAAGTCCCGAAGGCAGAGGCAAAGTCCATCACCAACTGGGGAGTTATGGTTTCTCCCACAATCCCCCTGACTCCGGATATGCCTATTTTCAATAATTTCATCAGAAAGCGTTCCTGTTTATGATGGAATTATACAAAAGATTTGAAAGTTCTGGAAGGAAGCATTCCTGTTTCTGTGATAGGGGCTTCCTTGCCCCCATCCCTCACCCTTCTCAATCAGTATATATTTATAATCCTTGCAGTCTTGGAGAGGCGTGACTTTATATTTTAGGTTTGACCCTGTCATTGGGGTATGCTATAAGCTTTTTTGCCATGTCAGCTTTGGACGGAGGGAGTCAGCCCGATCGGCAATGTCCGTGATTTTGAATCTTTGAGGAGAAGATCAAATGTTTAAAAATATGATCAGATTCCTCTTAACGGCTGTTTTTGTTTTTGGCTGTATCAATTGTGCCTATGCCAGCGGGGAAAAGATTTTTCTGAGGGAAAACTGGCACCTGAAATCTTCTTATCTGGTAAAGGAGGACGGAGAGAAGATCTCTTCCCCTGAGTTTAAACCCCTGAATTGGCATCCCGCCTGTATCCCCACCACAGTGTTGACAGCCTTGGTCAAGAATGGAGTGTATCCTGATCCTTATGTGGGCATGAATAATATGAAAATCCCGGATTCATCTGATGAGTTTAACCGCAGATATGGATTAGGAAAATACAGTCATTTACCCGGCCGCCGCAACCCATGGATCGATCCTTACTGGTTCTGGACACAATTCAGACTCCCTTCTGGATATAAAGGAAAATACCTTTGGCTGAATTTGGAAGGAATCAATTACCGGGCTGAAGTCTGGCTGAACGGGCATTTGGTCGCCTCTTCCAGCCAAGTGGTGGGCATGTTCGGAAACTGGTTTTTCGATGTCACTTCCCATGTGCATACCGAGAAGATCAACACCTTAGCCATAAAAATCTACCCCCTGGATTATCCAGGGCTGCCATCTGAACCTCAGCTCAGAGCTTTTGGGCCTTTCGGGCCCAACGGAGGACCCACCGGAGATATCGGCAGGAATGTGACCATGCAGTGTTCGGTGGGCTGGGACTGGATGCCGGCTGTGCGGGACCGGAATATGGGCATCTGGCAGGATATTTATATTTCCTCCACCGGGCCGCTGGATATAAGAGATCCATTTGTGATTTCGGATTTATTGCTGCCAGGCCTGAGTGAGGCAGAATTAGAAATTAAGGCCGAAGTGGTCAATCTAACAAATTCATCAAGGAAGGGGACATTACTTGTTAAGATCTCGCCCCAAAATTTCGAAGGGAATGACATTATCCTCAGAAAAACAGTGGAATTGACACCTCATCAAGTGACATCCATCCAGTTTGATAGAAAATCTCATGATGAACTTCTGGTTAAAAATCCCAAGCTCTGGTGGCCGAATGGACTGGGCCCCCAGAATCTTTACCAGGTGGAATTGAAATTGGAAGCAGATGGGAATATATCTGACCTGGAAAGAAGGATGTTCGGCATCCGGGAGGTGGACAGCAAAGTGACCGAGGTAGGAGGGTGGTCCCGGAGGGATTTCCTGGTGAACGGACAAAAGATATTGATGAGAGGAGGAGCCTGGGTACCGGATATGATGCTCAACCGGACTGCGGAAAAGCTTTTTCATGAGCTGCGGTTTTCCAAAGAAGCTAACTTGAATATGGTGAGAATTTGGGGGGGAGGAGTGACACCGCCGGAGGAATTTTTTGCCTTTTGTGACCAGATGGGCCTTCTGGTGTGGCATGATTTCTGGATCACCGGTGACTGCCAGGGAACATGGGATAAAGGCAGCCAGGATTATCCTTATGATGGCCGTGTCTTCCTGAAGAACGCTGAGGATGTGGTCAAAAGGCTGCGCCATCATCCCTGCCTTCTGGTTTGGACAGCAGGAAATGAAGGATACCCCCGGAAGGAAATCTATGTCCCCTTGAGAAATGAAATTGTGGCCAGGCTGGACGGGACTCGTCCGTTTATTCCTTCCTCGGGATACAGGGAACCTCCACCCGGATGGGGACTTTCCTGGCCTGAAAATCAGGCAGCAGGCACCTACTCCGGCGGCCCCTATCACTGGGTCAATCCTGGAGTTTATTACCAGAAAGTTGACGGGGGAAAAGACTGGCTGTTCAAGAACGAGGTGGGGCTTCCCTCTTTACCGGTTTTAGAAAGTTTGAAAAAATTTATCCCGGATCTTACCCCCGATGCTGAGGTGGAGTTTCCTTTAAATCATACCTGGGGCTATCATGATGCCTGTGAAGGAAATGGAAAATTCAGCCTGTATGATAAAGCCATTCGTCGAAGATACGGAGAGCCGCAGGATGTGGCGGATTACATAAGGAAAGGCCAGTTGGTCAACGCTGAGAACTACCGGGCCATTTTTGAGGCTGTGAATGAGGCCATGGATCGGGTTTCTGGTGTGCTTCTCTGGAAGACAAATCCAGCCTGGCCCTCCGTGATTTGGCAGCTTTATGATTGGTATCTCTGTCCTCATGCTGGCTACTACTATGTGAAAAAGGCCTGTGAGCCTCTCCATATACAGCTCAATATGGATGATCACAGTGTGTCCGTGATAAATCATCACCGTGAATCCAGGGCAAATCTGCGGGCTTCGGTCAACCTGTATTCGTTGGATATGGAGTCTTTCTGGGAAAAAAAGTCAAAAATCGCTGTAAGCGCCCGCTCGGCAAAGAAAATATTTGATGTGGAAATCCCTGAAGGATGCCAGGAAAATGTCTGTTTTGTGAAACTCAGGTTAAGCGATAACAGGGATAACCTTCTGTCTGAAAATTTTTACTGGCTCTCTCCGAATGATGATTTCACCTCTCTATCAGGACTTCCCCCGGTCAAGCTTGATGTTAAAACAGGAAAGCAGGAGACCAACGGAAAAGTGTCCTTGAGGATTCGGCTGATAAATTCTTCGCCTCACCTGGCGTTTTTTATCCATCCCAGCATCCGCAGGGGAAAGCAGGGGGGAGAGGTTTTGCCCTGTTTCTGGAGCGATAATTATTTCAGTCTGCTGCCAGGAGAAATCAAGGAATTGGCGGTGGAATTCCGAAAATCAGATGTGGGTGTATCAGGAGCTTATTTAAAACTGGATGGCTGGAACATTGTCCAGCAGTTGATCAGGATTAGGTAGTGCATCTTTTGCTTTTTGCTGTGAGACATATGAGTCTATTTTATAAAGGAAAAGAGAGATGAGTGAAGGGATATCTTATTGTGGTTTGATTTGCCAGGGCTGTCCCATTTACTGGGCAACAAGGGAAGAGGATAAGGAAAAGAAAGAAAAGATGAGAGCTGAGATCGCCCGCATATGTAAAGAGCAATATGGAGAAGAACTCAAGCCGGACGATATCACAGACTGCGATGGATGTCGGACTGAAAAGGGAAAACTGTTTTCTGCATCCAGCAAGTGCCAGATAAGGAAATGTGCCAGAGAGAAAGGGCTGGAGAACTGTGCCTATTGCCGTAAATATCCTTGTGAGAATCTTAAAGTGTTCTTCGCTTCGGAACCAGAGGCCAAGACGAGGTTAGACCTGATAAACAGAGTGCTTTAAGCCTGGAATTTCATTGACGCGGAATCTCTGCTGTGGTAATATTATGCAGGTTGAAATTGAAGAGACCTGTCCGATTGCAAAAACAGGCAGGAATCGCGAGGGATGAGGGAAAATTTCAACAGCAAAATCGCATTCCCTTCCCTTATTGAATTTCAATAACAAGAGGGAGCAAGGATGAATATTTACGTAGGAAACTTACCCCGAGAGGCGACCGAAGAAGATTTGCAGCAAGCTTTTGAAGCCTTCGGGCAGGTCACATCTGTCAAAATCATCACTGATAAGTTTACCGGTGATTCGAGAGGATTCGGATTCGTGGAAATGCCCAAAGATTCCGAAGCTCAGTCTGCGATCTCTGAGCTTGATGGCAAAGATTTGAAGGGGCGGGCTCTTAGGGTCAATAAGGCGCGCCCTCGTCGTGATGACCGCCGAGGTGGAGGAGGCTTTGGCCGAGGAGGTTCAGGGGGCAGAAGACGCTTCTGATAAACGGTACCCAGACACTTAACATCCTGAACAAATTTCACATTGAAGTTCATTTGAAGGGACCACGTCCACCCATTTGCACCTGCATTTCCGCAAACACACCTATTGATCCGATCAGGAAAAGGAATAATGTTATGGGAGTGTAAAACATGGCAGCAGATGGCCTTGGGAGAAAAGTTCCATCCAGAGAAGGGGATAACTCCATCCTTTCCTCCAGAAGGGAAGGGCCCACATCTGATCTTTTCAAAATCTACGTGAGAGAGATGAGCAGCATTCCGCTGCTGACCAGAGAGGGAGAAATAATAGTAGCCAAGGAAATTGAAAGAGGAGAAGAAATAGTCATTAAGGCCCTTTCCAAAACACCACTTATCCACAATGAAATTCTTTCGCTGGAAAAGAGATTAAATGATGATGATGATATCATCCAGGCTGTATTCGACATCAGAAAAGATGAGTTCACAGGAGTAAAGCTGGAGAAGAAAAGGAAAGAAATTCTAGCTGCAGTCAATAAAATAAGAAAATTAAGCCAGCAGTTGAAAAAAATTCCTGCCTCAAGGAAATATGCTATGGTACGGGGGCGTCTCACCGTAAAAATAAGTCATCTCATCAGAGGACTCAATCTCCGCTCTTCTTATACAGAAAATATTATCATGAGTCTCTGTGAAAGACTGAAGATCATGGAGGAACTCAAAACAGGAAGACAGCGGCTGAATGCCTCTTTTGCTAAAGCCAAGAACAAAAAAGAAAAAGAAGAACTGAGCCTTAGGATCAGAGAAATCGACAGGCTCCTGAGATTGCACAAGAAGGAAACCGGTCTTGGTCCACAGGGATTAAGAAGAACACTGCAAGCCATAGCCAGGGGAAAGCATATTTGCGCTGGAGCCAAGAAAGAACTTGTCTCCTCTAACTTGAGACTGGTGATTTCTATTGCCAAAAAATACAGCCATTATGGAGTCCAGTTTCTTGATTTGATTCAGGAGGGAAACATTGGCTTGATGATAGCAGTGGATAGATTTGAATACCGAAGAGGCTATAAATTTTCAACATATGCACACTGGTGGATAAGACAGGCCATAACCCGTGCCATTGCTGATCAGGCAAGGACCATAAGAATCCCTGTGCATATGGTCGAAGTCATAAACAAGTTGAATAGAGTGACCAAAAGCCTTGTCCAGGAAAAAGGCAGAGAACCGACCCGGGAAGAGATTGCGGAAAGGATGAATATCCCTGTCAGCAGAGTGCAGAAGATCATGAAAATTGTCCAGGTGCCCCTCTCACTGGAGACGCCCATAGGAGAAGGGGAAAAAAGTTATCTGAGTGATTTTATCGAGGATAAGGATATTCCCTCCCCTGCCGAGGAAGTTATCCATATTGATTTGAGAGAGAAAATTGAGGAAGCCCTGAATACTCACACCCAGAGAGAAGCAAATATTCTAAAAATGAGATTTGGATTGGGAGATGGCAACGAACACACTCTGGAAGAGGTGGGGCAGCAGTACAAGGTAACACGTGAGAGAATCAGGCAAATCCAAGAAAAAGCGATAAGAAAATTAAAGCATTCTGCATACAGTCAGAAGCTGAAGTCCTTTACAGATTAGGCCAATATATTTCCTTGGATTTTCCATCCTCCGTGCATCCTTTTTCATTCAATTTGTAGGGGAACTGCTCCGTATCCCCTCTTCCCACCATCCTCCCAGCTGCTCCCGATCTCCCTGCCTCCCCTTCTCGGGCGGGGCATGAATCTCCGCTCTGCGGTCAAGGGGTCTACTCCCTTGGATTCCCCGGCGATCGGATCCCCACAGCAAGCCGCAGGGCATGTCATCCGGCCATTAAATTTTTTGGAATAAATGGCAGGATTGGTTTGTCTAATGGATGTGAACAAAAAAATGTGGAGAAAAAAAGTCAAAGGAAAAAATAAGAGCAGCTCTTTCCAAGGCCTCCAGCATCCGGAACGACATGTTTATTGAGCGGCTTAAGCTGAGACGGGAAATAGATAATATCCTCACCACAGAGCAGCGTGAGGCCATGAAAGACATGTGGAAGGACAGGTGGAGAGGAAAAAGAGAATTGCATAGATGGGATAGGTTCGAGCAGTCCCCCCGGTTGAAAGAAAGAATCAGATAGCAGTTAACAAAGATAAAACCTGAGGGGATCAGTTCTTGACTCTAATCAGAGCCAGAGGGCTGGTCCCTTTTTTTAAGTATCTTTTCATTTCCTCTTTTCGTCTTCAATTCTCTTATGTCTTTTCTTTTTGAAATTCTCATATAATTTTTTTTGTTCACCGGTCAGGATTTTTTTAAGTTATGACAATTATCAAAGTGTCAATTTTGATCCTTTTATTAATTAGACTGCAGGAATGTTCTTTTTATTCCCTAATATTATAGATTATTCATTTTCTTTTTCTGATTTCTTCTTTTATGCAGATATCCAGATTTCTGCTGTCTTGTTTGATTTCTTCCGATCTGGATAAGTCTTCTTTTAAAATCTTTTCAAATATCATTTCGAGGTTACCTGCTTCCTTTTCAGGTATTCTGTAATTTATCCACTTTCCATCCCTGATATCTTCGACTAAATTCGCATCCCTGAGGACTCTGAGCTGGTGGGATATGCGGGACTGCTCCATTTTCAGTATAAACACCAGCTCACATACGCATAAATCTCTCCGCAGAAGGAGCATCAGTATGCGCAGTCTTGTGGGGTCGGAGAGAGCTTTGAAAATTTTTACGGATTGTCTCATGAATATTCATGAACATATTCTCATATATATGAAAGCATTGCAACGAGTGTGCATCTGGCCCTGGCAGTGAAGACAGACAAGCAGGCCTATCTCATAGACCTTACGGATAATCCCAGGCCCACCTGACCTTAAGCCAATCCAACTGAGGATTCTCGAGCACTTTTTCTCCTTTTTGTGCCTTACAAAATAGCACAAAGCGGATGGAAAGGTCTGATATATCTACAATCTCAGGCTTCTGGGAGATACGGAAGCACATGTTTTTCAACTATTTTCAGGAATTATTTTGAAGGTTTCGATTTTATTATTCAGAAGCTAATCTGGGGAAAGAATGGGATTATGCTTCTTGACAGCTTTACTATTTTGGGCTGTATTTCTGATTCGTTTAACCAATTTGGAGTTTTGTCCTAATCAGACGGTCTGTAATTCCATTGCAATCATGAAATGGGATAAACTTCTTCAGATTGTCGGACGGGAACCTATTTTTTCTTTCTCCCTATTGAAAGCAGGATCAATCGATCCGGTTGATCTGGGAATCCAGCTTTCACGCTGGGTGAAATCCGGAAAGATTATCCAAATTCGCCGCGGCCTCTATGCTGTATCCGAGCAGTACCGCAAGACAAAACC
Organism: Candidatus Aminicenantota bacterium; assembly: GCA_046538375.1. Taxonomy (GTDB): domain Bacteria; phylum Acidobacteriota; class Aminicenantia; order Aminicenantales; family Aminicenantaceae; genus JBKHJA01. The sequence goes on along the minus strand of JBKHJA010000056.1, from coordinate 3,806 downwards.
ACATCTTTTTTATGTCGCCAACCGAATTCAAAGAGCCTCATATGTCAGTCTCCAATCCGCACTTGATTACTACGGCCTCATTCCGGAATACGTTCCTGCTGTGACCAGTGTCACCACCAGGCGATCACAAACATTTGAAAATCCGTTAGGTGATTTCATCTTCAGGCATATTAAAAGAGAACTTTTCTTTGAACACAAACTCCTTGATGTGGGTGAAGACCAGTCCGCTTTTATCGCCTCTCCGGAAAAATCCCTGCTGGATCTTTTATATCTGACCCCCAGATCCGATGATCCATCATATATTCGTGAATTGAGGCTGCAAAACATGGATAGTCTGAATATGAAACATCTTAAAAATACTGCCCACAGGATGAGAACCAAAAAACTTGTCCGGGCCGTAGAAATATTGGAAGATCTTATGAGGGAGCTTTAGGAAATGAAGGAGCAGATCAATCAGATTATTGCGGAAACCGCCGATCCTCTCCAAGCCAGAAACTTGGTCAGGGAATATCTGCAGGCAAGTGATTGCCTTGGCACTTGAGGGTGCCCCAAAAAATAATCGGTACTATACCATGTCCAAGGATATGATGTTACAGCTATCAATGGCTCTGGGCCAATTCCTTCCGGCTCTGGAGCCATTGCTTGACATACCAGTAGCGGCCTCTAAAATAATCAGGGTTCCTTCTGAACCAGTTGTTATCGGGCACGCTTACAACAGTCTCTGAAACACGCTTTCTGATTCTGACCAACCCTGGGGTCAGGTTTAAAATAGCGTCCACAAAATAAACACTTCTTAACCACGGGCTTCCTCCTTCAAATGTCCCTCAAGGAATTATTATAAAGAGAGGAAGCTGAGAAAGAAAAAAAATTTAAAAAAAGAAAACGAGGTCAAAAGAAAATACTATTCTCTAACGGAACCACCTCTGCCATTTTTGGTTTCTTTTCTATTGCCGCTTACACATGGCATTTCCATTACTTCCTTACTTGACAATTTCATTTATTCCTTCTATTTTATATTTGAGGTTTGAATCATGCTCTGTAAAAGAACGTATAAAAATCAAATCACACTCCCCAAAAAGGTGATGGAGAAGTTTGAAGACTATGAATATTTCGAAGTTAAGGTCTCTAAGGGGAAAATCATTCTTGAGCCAGTCAAAATGATATCAACAGATAAAATTCTCCTGGAAAGGGTCCGTGATAAGATCGATGCACTCGGACTTACCTCCCAGGACATCGAAGATGCCATCGCCTGGGCCAGAAAAGAGTGAACTCCGATCAAGTTCCGAAAATCGTTATCGATACAAATGTATTTATTTCTGCGGTTTTATTTCGCGGCCCGACAAGCCGGCTTGTTTCTTTATGGCAGAAAAATGCCGTCTCTGTGCTCATGTCGTCGGCAGTTTTGAAGGAATATGCGAGAGCACTGGCCTATCCAAAATTCAATCTGACAAAAACGGAGATACGAGGGATAGTCGAGCAAGAGCTGTTACCCTATGTTCATCCAGTCAAAGTCAAACGCCCGCTTCATATCATTAGCGAGGATCCGTCAGATAACAAATTTCTGGAACTTGCGGTAACGGGTAAAGCTGATTATATCCTGAGCGGCGACAAACATCTTTTGGAACTTAAAAACTTCCGCGGTATTAAAATCATTACCCCGGCTGAATTCTTTACATTTTTTAAAAAATAGGAGAGAGGGCTGGCGTATTTCCTTTCGGCCTAGAGACTGCCCGGGTGTTGCCGTGTTGCCGGGGTCGGACCCATGCAATTATAATATTATCAAATAGTTGGGATAAAGAAGAACCATTTTTCCTGCTTGAATTTATTTAATCCTCAAAATCTACCCCTAAAATTGAATAATGCTTTATGGAGGAAAGCAGTTTAAGTTGATTATTATCTCCGAGTTAAGACAATTTCGCTGTTTAGCCAAATTGTGGAAAACTTTTGTAACTATGTGATATTTAAAAAAATGCCCGGGCCCGACCTCAAGGATGCAACGGGCCCGACCTCAAGGATGCAAAAAATTTTGACTTTTCCTTTATGGTCATGACCACCATGCCGCCGGAAAGGGCGCGAGGAGAACATGCCTATCAAAATGCGGGGGAGTTTGATTCTGATTAGCCGCTTATTATATACTTTGAAAAGTGAAGAAGGCTCAAAAACCGATTGATTTATTCGGACGATTTCTGGACATCATGCGAGCTCTTGCTGCGGAAAATGTCGATTATATCCTGATAGGCGGCTTTGCCATCATTCTCCACGGATTACCCCGCCTGACGGCTGATATCGACATTTTTGTCAAACCGGAAGCCGAAAATCTTGAACGGCTGAAAAGGGCATTGAGGAGAGTCTTTCCTGCGGATGACGAAATTGATTCCTTATCTCTCCAGGATTTGCGCGATTATGCCGTTGTCCGGTTTGGGACCGCGGATGATTTCTATATCGATCTCATCGGGAGGATCGGAGAAATGTTCCGTTACCAAGACCTGGAATGGGAAATCCGGGATGTCGCAGGAGTACAGGTCCGGATCGCGACTCCCGATACTCTTCTCCGAATGGAAAAGGACACGGTCCGTCCGGAAGATAAACAGGACGTCCGGTTTTTAACGGAACTGATCGCTAAGAAACCTTCGGAGAAAAAATAATGTCCCTCCAGAAGTTTCGAACGTTTGCCGATGCGGAAACAGCTCAGTGGGAGTTCCGCCCGGATGAAGCCTACTACCATCGCGTCGCCGCCCTCTGGTCTGCCGCGCGGCGCCTATGTCCTCGGACGCCCGTACGGCGGGGAATAATGCGTTTTCGTACCCTCGAAGAGGCGTATGGCCGGTCTGAGCCTCTCCCCGGACGCTCGAAAGAGACTGGGCGGAACTCGGGATAGGAAGAAAATGGGCGATGCAGGATTTGAACCTGCGACTTCTACCGTGTGTAGGTTGAACCGAAAAAAGAAAAAGCGCAGAAAATAAAGGATTCCTCTGTAAAGCTAAGAAAAACCAGGCTTTCCGGATTGCGATATTTTTTGATATTTTAACGGTTTTTTATACATTCCGCGATATTTTTGGGCACAGTTTTGGCACAGTTTTGGAATTCATCGTTTCAACAAAATCACTTAATCCCTTCAGAGGGAATAATATGATTTTCTCCCTCCGGGAACTTTAATCGGCCACCAGGCTAAAAAGGGGCATTGAAACCACGAGAGCTTCCCCACTTCTTCGTTTCACTTCCTTCGTGCAAAAATTATCGAATTGAAGAGGAGCCCGCTGAGCCAGAAGGAGGTGGGTAGCGTGTTCGTCTTGCCGAGTGATGAGGAGATGGAGAGCATAAGGAAAAAGGTGGAGGTCGGCCTTGAGCTGACCGATTGGGAAATCTGGGTATACAGGGAGTTCATGTGAGGTGGTGAATATGGAAAATCTTGAAAAGCCGGATCTGGAAAAACTGCAAAAAATCTTCGAGAGCCTTGACGACAACGAGCAGTTCGGCCTTTCTTTCGGGCTGTTCCCGTTGAGGCTGGAGAAGTACGAACTGGCCAAGGAGGAGGCAGCCGCCCTGATTGAAATCGCTCAGAAGAAATCAGGAGTGGAGTTTTAGGAAAAGGAGGTGATAACCATGGAGAAGCTGAAGAAAGAGATAGAGGAATGGAAGGAGTTCCTGATAGAGGATTTGCAGCAAATCCTTAAAGAAGAGATAGAGAAGGACGTGGAAGTTCTTTTTGACTGCCTTTGGAGAGAAAGGCTTCTGAAAGAACGATAGAATTGCCGGCTGTTGTCAGCAAAAGGGGGGTTGATGATGGGAACCAAAAAGGTGGGAGC
>JBKHJA010000055.1:0-16131 GCA_046538375.1 Candidatus Aminicenantota bacterium | reverse complement strand
AGCGAAGTCCGAATGGGAGCTGATTTTCCTGATTTGTGGCTTTCCACAAATCAGTAGGGGTTCCAAGGGGATATGTCCCTTTGGTCGCAGAGCGGAGGAAGAGTCCTCCGCTCGAGAAGGGGAGGCAGGGAGTCCCGATGGAATCGGGGCGAGCGTCGGAAGGGGGAAAGCGGAGCTTTACCCCTCCGAGGACTCGGTGGGGAAAATCAGCGTGCTGACGACCCCCACCCCTCACCTTCCAGGATTCTCAATGTCTTGACACCATCGGAGAGAGTTTGTATGTTTAAATTTAAATAATATCCATTCCCAGGTTCTTCTCATCACTGGATAAAGTTCTGGAGAGGGAAGTTGTGCAAATCCTTCGGATATTGTTTTATTTGTAAAAAGGACTGGACACCTGAACACTGAGGTATCAAAGATGAAAAAAGAAGTCTTATTGGGCGATGAAGCCGTAGCCCTGGGAGCTGTCCATGCCGGCCTTTCCGCAGGCTATTCCTACCCGGGGACGCCAGCCTCCGAAATCATGGAATATTTGATAAAAGTTTCTGAGGATAGAGGGGAATTCAAAGCCTGTTGGACAGTCAATGAAAAAGTGGCCTATGAGGAAGCGCTGGGTGTTTCTTTTGCCGGGAAGCGGGCCCTGGTTTCCATGAAGCATGTGGGATTGAATGTGGCCGCTGATCCCTTCATCAATTCAGCCATCACCGGAGCCAACGGAGGGCTGATGTTGGTGGTGGCTGATGATCCCAGTATGCACAGTTCTCAGAATGAACAGGACAGCCGCTATTATTCTCAATTTGCCCAGGTTTTTTGCTTTGAACCGGCCAGCCATCAGGAAGCCTATGATATGACCAGGGAGGCGTTTGATGTTTCGGAGGAGTTTGGAATTCCGGTGATGGTAAGGATGGTTACCCGTCTTTCTCACTCCCGGTCTCAAGTTGTTGTCCGGCCTTCGCGGAAGCAGAATTCTCTTCAATACGGAGCCGGTGAAGACTGGACTCTTCTGCCCGTCAATGCCCGCAGGCGGTTCAAGATTCTGGTGGAAAAGCAAAAGGAACTGAAGGATTTTTCCAACACCTCAAAATTCAATAAGCTCAGGATTGACCGAAAAAACACTTCCCTGGGAATCATCGCTTCTGGAGTGGCCTACAACTATGTCCTGGAGAACTATCCACATCAGGAACAATGTCCGTCTGTTTTGAAGATTTCCACCTATCCTCTTCCTGAACGTTTGATTTCACAACTGGTGAATCATGTGGATACAGTGTTGGTGGTGGAAGAGGGATATCCCTATATAGAGAAAACCCTTAAGGGAATTTTCGGCATCCACGGAAAAAATCTTCGAGGAAAGCTGACCGGTCACCTCCCCATAACAGGCGAACTCTCTCCTGAAGAGGTGAGGCGGGCAATGGCCGTGAAACCTTTGGAGAAGCGGTACCAGGCCGATTTTCATCTTCCCTCCCGGCCTCCTCAGCTTTGTCGAGGATGTCCCCATGCTGATACCTACCACGCCCTGAATAAGGCTTTGCGGCCTTATCCCCGGGCCAATGTGTTCAGCGATATCGGATGCTACACTTTGGGGGCTCTCCCCCCTTACCAGGCCATCAACTCCTGTGTGTGCATGGGGGCCAGTGTAGGCATGGCTAAGGGAGGAGCTGATGCAGGCGTTTATCCTTCTGTGGCTGTCGTCGGGGATTCCACTTTTGCCCACTCCGGCCTCACCCCACTTCTGGATGCCGCAGCCGCTGATACGGACATGACTCTGGTCATCTTGGATAATTCCACGGTGGCCATGACCGGAGGACAGCCCACTTTTGCCTCAGGTGAAGGATTGGTCCGGATGGTGGAAGGGTTGGGAGTGGACAAAAAACACATCCGGGTCATTGAACCTCTTCCCAAAAACTTGAAAAAAAATGTCCAGGTGTTCGAAGAAGAAATCAGCCACAGGGGGCTTTCGGTGATCATTGCGGCAAGAGAGTGCATTCAGGAAGTCCGGAAAAAGAAGAGGAGTTCGAATCCATGAAACAGGATATCATTCTCGCAGGAGTGGGGGGGCAGGGAATCCTCTCCATTGCTTTTGTCATCGATAACTCTGCCCTGGCACAGGGATTGAACTTCAAACAGGCTGAGGTTCATGGGATGGCTCAGCGGGGAGGTGCTGTCCAGTCACATCTGCGCCTGTCCAGTCATTCTATCCACAGCGATCTCATTCCCAAAGGAGAGGCAGATATGATTCTGAGTGTAGAGCCAGTGGAGACTCTGCGCTATTTTGATTTTCTCTCACCCCGAGGAATAGTGATAACCAGCTGCTCTCCCTATGTCAATATTCCAGATTACCCGGACTTAGATGAGGTGGTGAAGGAGATCCAGAGAGCGGAAAGGAATGTGGTCATCGATGCTGAGAAGCTGGCCAAGCAGGCTGGTTTTTCCAAATCCCAAAACATGGTTATGCTGGGAGCAGCCTCTCATCATCTGATTCTGAAAAAAGAAGAGCTCGTCAAATTCATCCGCATCCTTTTTGAGCCTCGGGGAGAAAAAGTGGTTGATATCAATCTGAAAGCGTTTGACTTGGGGCGTCAGGCAGGGCTTTCTTCTTGAAATGAGGAGGCAAAGATGTCCATTGGTTTTAAAAATATAGATAAAATTTTCCATTCAGCCGAAAAAGAAGGAAGGGATTTTCTGCTGGAGCATGAAGTCTACCAGATGCTGGAAGAAGCGGGCATTGAAACACCCCCCTGTCTTTTTATGGAGAAAGGTAGGAAGGCCAGGCCCCGGGATTTAAGAATATTCAGGGAGGAGCAGCTTGTGGTCAAGGTGGTGGCCCCGTTTATCGTTCACAAGACAGATGTGGGAGGGATTCAATTCGTGGAAAAGGATCCCCAAAGAATAAATCGAGCCTGTCAGAAAATGCTTAAGACCGTTCCCCGGAAATTTATGACCTGGGCAAAAAAATTTCCTGAACACAGGAAAAATTCGGAATTATCAGGTCAGAAAATCGAAAAAGGAATCAAGGGATTTCTGGTGTGCGAGATGGTGGATTACGACAAAACAGGATTTGGCACAGAACTTCTGATAGGCCTGCGGAACACCAGGGAATTCGGCCCGGTGGTGACCCTGGGTATGGGGGGAGTGGAAATAGAATATTTGAGTGAAAGGATCAAAGAAGGAAAGGCTGTGGGCATAGGTTCAGCTCACGCGCTCCTTAAGAAAGATATCCTTTCTATTTTAGAGCCCTTGGCAGTTTATGATAAACTGGTGGGCAGAGTCCGGGGGAGAAAGCCTTTATTAACCAAAGAAGAGTTGATCGAGACCTACTATAGGTTTCAGAAGCTGGGGGCTTATTATTCCCCCTACCAGTCCGGCCATTCCTATGTGATCGAGGAAGCAGAGGTCAATCCTTTTGTTATTCACCAGAAAAAACTTGTTGCTCTGGATGGGCTGTGCCGGTTCTCCAGGAATCATCAATCCCTGAAAAGTCCTCGGTTTGAGAATATTGAATACCTGCTCAAGCCCCGGAGCATAGGGATCATCGGCGTTTCGGAAAAAATGAATGTGGGCCACATCATCTTGAACAATATTCTCAAGGAGGGCTTTTACAGCTGGAACGTGTATGTGGTTAAGCCGGGGATGAAAGAGATAGAAGGCTGTGCGTGCGTGCCCCGGATAGCTGACCTGCCAAAAACCGTAGATTTATTCGTGATTACAGTGGCCGCGGAACAGACCTATGAGGTGATGAAAGATCTTATAAAGAACGAAAAAGCCCGCTCAGCTATCATCATCGCCGGCGGGATCGGCGAGAAAAAGGGAACTCAGGTTTTAGAAGAAAAGATAAAGAAAATTATCGATGAAAACCACCAGAAGGGAAAACTGACCCCAGTGGTCAACGGCGGCAACTGCCTGGGTGTCTATTCCAAACCCGGCCGTTATGACACCACCTTTGTTCCAGAGTATAAGCTTCCCAGGATAACCGGCCAGAGGACCAACCTGGTTTATCTCAGTCAAAGCGGGGCTTTCATGATTTCCCGGATGAGCAAGCTCCCCAACATAGAACCTCTTTATGCCGTTTCCATCGGAAACCAGATCGATCTTACAGTCTCTGATTACCTCAATTATTTCAAGGATGACCATGAAGCCAAAGTCTTCGGCATTTATATGGAGGGTTTTTTGCCTGCAGACGGATTGGCACTGGCCCAGGCCGCCCGTGAAATAGTCAGGCAGGAAGGGAAAATGATAGTGCTGTACAAGGCAGGAAGGACTCCTGAAGGGAAACAGGCCACCGCCAGTCATACGGCCTCGGTAGCGGGAGATTATAAAATTGCCGTTTCCATTTTCGAGCAGGTGGGGGTGATAGTGGCTGATACCATTTTCGAATTCGAGAACTATGTGAAGAATCTCTCTTTTCTGGCCCACAAAGCCATACGGGGGAATCGAATAGGGCTGATAAGCAATGCCGGCTTTGAATGTGTGACCATGGCCGATAACCTTAAAAACGATCAACAATTTGAGTTGGCCGGCCTGACTCCCAAAACAGTGAAAAGAATCTCTGGAATTCTGAAGACCCTGGGAATCCACCGCCTCCAGGACATCAAGAATCCGCTGGATACCACCCCGGTGGCTGACGATGCGGTTTTTGCAGAATGCGTGCAGGCCATGCTGGAGGATAAAAATGTGGAGTGTGCGATTGTCTCGCCCGTGCCTATGTCTCCCTCCATGCAAACCCTGGTTCCGGGCAGATTCCATCAGGAAAATCTCTATCATCCCCAGAGTATTGTGATGCGCCTGATTGATATCTTTCATAAGACAGATAAGCCTTTTGTGGTCAACATCGATGCCGGAGATATTTTTAAGCCCATGGCTGACTGTCTGGAGCAGGCAGGAGTTCCCACTTTCAGGCGTTCTGATATAGCGGTGAAATTTTTAAGAAAATACATCAACAACCGGCTGAAAATCCGCCAGGAGTATGAGGATTGAACAGGGATGAAATCCTTAAAGGAAGCATCCCCAAAATCGTGATGATTATAAATACTGATTTTAAGGGGTGAGGGATGGGGGGATCGTCAGCACGCTTATTTTCCCCAGCGAGGAAAATCAGCTCCCATTCGGACTTCGCTCTCCTCTCCTTCGGAGAGGAACCATGCCCGCTCAGTCCTCATAGGGGCTTCCTCACCCCCCATCCCTCACCCCCTATCACGGAAACAGAGATGCTTATATCCTTAAAAAAATTGTTGTTGTCTCTCTTGGGTATGAGTTTTAATATATACTATCATACAGTTTTTACTATGGGATAAACCCAAACTTTAAAGGAGGTTGAAATGGCTGGTGAATCATTTAAGAAATCTTTCCTGGTCTTTTTTCTTCTATTTGCTTTTCTTTCCTCAGCCCAGTGGGCGGAGATAAGCAAAGAGGAGGAAAAGCCAGCACCTAGAGTTCTTTCTGCCAGAGACACTTTGAGGATAAACAGGGTGTCCAGTCCCCGCATATCTCCCCAGGGTCAGTGGGTGCTTTACACCAAAAGGACCAGGGACATGGAGGATGAAGATCTGAAAGCCATCACTCACATCTGGAGAGTGAGCCTGGATGGGGACGGAAGAAGACAGATGACCCGCGGCTCGGAAAGCTGTCAGAGTCCTGCCTGGTTTCCGGATGGAAAAAAGATGGCCTTTCTTTCTTCCCGTGGTAAAGCCAGGAAGGCTCAGGATAAAGAAGCTGATGGGGGTCCTAAGAATCAGATCTTTTTCATGCATGCTGACGGAGGGGAAGCCTGGCAGGCCACCCAGCACGAACAGGGCATTCAAGCCTATGAGATATCACCGGATGGAAGCAGGATTCTTTTCCTGGCCCGGGATCCGTTGACCAAACAGGAAAAAGAGAAGCGCAAGAAAAAGGATGATGCCGAGGTGGTGGATGAAGAATTCCGGATGAGTCATCTCTGGGTCTATGATATTCTTCAACATAAGGAGAGCCGGTTAACCGAAGGTGAGTTTACGGTGAGTGATGCTCACTGGTCCCCTGATTCCAAAAATATCGTGTATGTCACCAGGCCCAACACCAAAGTCGACCAGCGGTGGAAGAGCGATATCTGGGTGGTGAGTGTGGAAGATAGAGATCCCCGGAAGCTTTACGAAAATCCCGGCCGCGATTTGAGTCCCCGCTGGTCTCCTGACGGAAAATTCATTGCCTTTGCTTCAGAACCTCATGGTGAAGAAAACACCTGGCACAATAAGCTGTATATTGTTCCTTCCACTGGAGGAGAGGCGGAAATCCTGCTTCAAGATTTTGACCTGGATTTCCGGGAGCCCATCTGGTCGCCGGATGGAAAACGAATCTACTGGGCCGCAGGAGATGGAACCACCTGGAACCTTTTTTCCGTGGAACTGAGCTCTGGCCGGATACAGCGTATGGTTCCGCCGCGGGGCTACAATCTCCAGTGGGAACTTTCCCGGGAGGGAAGCCAGTGGGTTTGGGTTCACAGCCCCTCAAACTGGCCTTCAGAAGTCTACTGCGCATCCCTTGATCTTGAAGAAGTGAGCTGCCTTTCTGATGCCAATCCCTGGATGAGGGAAGAGAAGATGCAGTTTGGCGGGGTGGAAACCGTCAGGTGGAAAAACAGCGACGGACAGTGGATCGAGGGAGTCCTCACCAGGCCGGTGGATTACCAGAAGGAAAAGAAATATCCCTTAATCCTGAATCCCCATGGAGGTCCCAGCGGCGCTGTTCCCGAATATTTCAGTTCCACCAATCAATTTTTCGCGGGCAACGGGTTTATGATTCTTCAACCTAATTTTCGAGGCAGCTCCAACTACGGCCAGGAGTTTCTCAATGCCAACCGCGGCTACTGGGGCATCCGGGATTACGATGACTGCATGACCGGGGTGGACTACTGCGTTGACCAGGGATGGGCCGATCCTGACCGGCTGGTCTGTTACGGATGGAGCTACGGAGGCTACATGAGTTTCTGGATAGTCACCCAGACTGACCGGTTTCAGGCTGTTTCTCCTGGAGCCGGGCTCTCCAATCTGTACAGCATGTACAGCACCACCGATATCCCCGGCTACATGGCGTGGTTTTTCGGAACGCCTTGGAGCTATGAAGAGACGTATGAAAAACTCTCTCCCATCAGGCATGTGAAAAAGGTCAAAAGTCCGGTGCTGATCATGCACGGGGCCAATGACAAACGGGTTCCTCCTTCACAGGCAGTGGAGTTTTACCAGGCTCTTCGAGATCTGGGAAAAGAGGTCACCTTTGTCCGCTACCCCAGAGAAGGTCATGGAATAAGGGAGCCGCGGCACCAGATAGACCGCCTGCGCCGGTATCTCTTTTTCTTTGCTGAACATGTGGATCTCACTCCGGTCAGTGAAAAAGAAGGCCAGGAAAAACAGGAAAAACAGTGACCTGGGGCATAGAGCGGAAGTGAGAAGCTCAGAACACCTGCTTGAAAATATCCACCAGCTCCAGGGCGTATTCGATCTCGGTTAAAGGAATATCCTTCTGCTCAGCTATTTTGGTGAACCGCCCGTCCTGGTTGCCGTCTTTGGTGACCACGAGATAGTCAGCCCGGGGTGCCACAGCATCGATCATCCTCTCGTTATCGCTTCCCCGGGCACCTCTCTTTGAGGTCCCTCCCACGTGGACTCCGATTATGAATATTCCCTTTTGTTTACAGTAGTCGATGATCTCCTGCAGCCGTTTAACTTCACTTTCCACAGTCAGTCCGGAAGCTCCCATGCCTTTCAGGCTGGCTCCGATAGCGAAGATCACGGTTTTATAGGCTGTTCCATGGGGAAACTCCTCTAAGTCGGTGTGGACTTCCACATGGAAACCAGCAGAGGACTCTTTTCCGGCTAATCCCACTCCAGCATCGACCAGCTCCTTATCAGGGACATCACAGTAGTCGTAACCGATGCCTGCCTCCTCCAGGACAATATTGACGGTAGTCACGTCAGGACTTTGTCCAGCAGAGGTGGACAGAACCGGAAGTTCAGCCTTGGGGATGTCAGCATCTGCTTGAACGGATGGACATAAGCAGAAGATAATCCCAAAAATGATAGCCGATAATAGACTCCATCTGTTTAACATGGTCATTCCAACCCCCTTTCTTAATTTTAATCTCGGTCCCAAATTTATTTTTCTTTTTCAGGCCTGGGTTTCAGTTCATTGTATTTGACCAGCTCCTTGAGCCACCATTCCGGATATTCCAGACGAATGCGCTTTCTATTCTCGGTGTCATATATCCATAGATGATTGTATTTGACCAGCAGATGATTGCCCAATTCCCACCAGGCTTGGATCACATTCTGGGCATTATGGAGGCAGTAATTGGTTAAAAACTCACTGGCTAGAGATGGATCCTGATCATGGAGCTGTGCGGCAGCCTTATCTATGGCCGTCATTCTCTCCAGGGCAGCACCTTCCCATTTTTCCTGAGCTTTTCCGACGTCTTGGATGGCAAGGGAGTATAGCACCTGGGTGTGGAAGTCCACATAGTCAAAGGCCCATCGGGCGGAGTCTTTGTTGAACTTCCAGTGGTCTCCGATTTCAAAAGACCGGGGAATTTTGGTGATGCCAGCGTAAAAAGGCATGTAGCAGGATGTATCCTGGGCTCCAAAAGCAAGCCAGACCACCCCGCCCACTGGATGAGGCAGCCACCCTCTGCACTGGGTGATGGTGACGTATTCTGCTCGATTGACGCTGATGACTCGGGCCGTGTCATAGGTCTTTCCTTCCAGTTTGAAACCATAGGGAAGGTGATTGGGATTCTGGAACGGTCCACCCTGTAGGCCTCTGGCTGGATAAAATGGGGTGCCTTCGTACTTGTCCCGGGTCATGTCCATCACATCCTGCAGCGAAATCTTCTGGTCTGGTTTCACAGAAAAAGGAAATTCCATGTTTGGGGTTTCCGGGCTGAAATTGCGTGAAGGAGCCACCAGGTCAAAAAACCGCCACATCCGGGCTCTAGATCCGTTGGAGCTGACTGCGCTGTGCTCGCTGGGAGAATAAGCTTTCTTCCAGCTAAAAGGTTCCCCGCTCTCTGGATCGTAGTAGCCGTTCTCCACCGCATAGGAAATGACGTTGGGAGAAGCCATGAAATAGTCGGAATTCTCCAGGTCGATTTCTCCGATCCGGGATTCGTTGGGACAGACGCTGACGTGGTCATCGGGAACTCTCTGGGCACACCAGATGGCCCCGGGTTTTCCACTTTCAGGTGTCCACAGCGGTCCCACCGGCATGATCTCAAACACCCACAATTCGTTGGTATCAGCCAGGGCCAGCATCTCGCCTGTATCTGTGTATCCATAGCCGTGCTTTTCAGCCAGCGAGCCCATAAGTTTCACGGCCTGGCGGGCTGTTTTGCATCTTTCCATAGCCAGCAGGGTGAGCATGGTGATGTCGAATTTGGCCGAAGGAGTGGGATTTTTCATCTTCTCGCGGCAGCCGATGGTAGATTCTCCCAGGGCCAGCTGCTGATCATTCATGTAGCCAAAAGCGCCATGGACATAAGCATAGGTATGAGGAACTTGAGGAATCTCAAGGCCGGTCTCGTTTTTCTTGATGATATCCCATTTCAGGCCTTGTTCAGGTGGGAATGTCTCGAACTGGTTGATGTGGTAGATTTTGCGCGTCTCGCCCTCTTGGTGATCGGCAGCAGGCACATGCCGCCAGGTCCAATCGCACAGGCCACAATCACAGGTGTGGGTGGTCATAACGGAGCCATCCACTGAAGCTTCCTTGCCCACCATGATCACGGTGCATCCATCGCCGGGAGGCAGGAGAGGGGAAGCTTTGTTGGATTCTTCTCCATCAAAACCTAGGGCACCTAACAGCGCCAGTGCTGTCAGCAAGACTCCACATAACAAACTTAACTTTCTCAAATTCATTTTTGACCTCCTTTAAATATTTTTGTAAAACATCCGTTTTTTCTAGGAAAAAACCGTTGATTCATCAGTTAAAGTATATATCATCTTTGTCCGCGTATTCAGGGTTATGGAAATAGTGACCCACCCCATTTTTCACCAGATCTTTGTATCTCGGCACCTGGAGGATTTTTATGGCTTTATCTGGAAATTTCCTCGAAAATTGATGGATTATCTCTAACACCACAGAACAATGCTGGCCCACCCGTTTTTTCATCGGCCATCCGGTCTCATCGTAGGGGACAAACAGCATTCCTTTCCTGGACAGGCTCAGCAAAAAGGGATCCTTTCCGTCCAGGAGTAGATCTTCGGTTTTGGCGCCGGTGGGCTGATCCAAGAAAGGAATGGGAGCTTCCAGAAGAAAAGGGAGAGTATCGGAATAATCCCCGATTTCCCGGTGGGAAAGTCCACGGAAACCCGAAGGGGAGGGTTCCACATGGCTGTCGAAACCTTCTCTTGCTTTGACCGTCAGTGAAGCCATGGTGGCTATTCTCATGGATTTTTGGGGAGCCACCATGCAGTTGGTGACCGGGAACATGGTTTCAGCTCCATGAATGTCCACAGCGATCCCCACATTTTCTTTTCTCATGATCTGCATGGCCGCAAAGGTGACTCTCTCCATCAGAGGTCCATCCGGTCTTCCCGGCCATGTCCGGTTGGTATTCCTGACATCCAGGTAGGAGAGCAGTTGTTTTTCAGGATAGTGGACATAAACATCAGGATCAGGCCATTGATCCAGAGGGGCGGCATTGCGGTTTCCCATCCGGAATTTTTTTTGACCCCAGGAAGTGGCGATCTGGAAGTAGAGAGGATAACCGTCTCCGGGTTTGGTGTTGCGGCTTCCGCTGTGGTTGAACTGAAGGATAATGATCAGAGTCCCTTTTTCCATAACCGCATTTTCTATGAACACCAGAGCGGTCAGCAGGGCAGCGGGTTCGTTGGAATGGGTATTGGCTATCATCAGTGCCTTTCCCCCTTCTTCTTTCCCTTCCAGAAAAAAAACATGGGTATCAGCCGTAGTCCCTTTCAGGCCTTTACAGTAGTCACTCAACCTGGCCACTTTACTCACCCCGGGCCCAGCCACTATGGGCATCATGTAGTGACGGTGGCCGTAGAACTGAATGCCCGCTATGACCATCAAGACCACCACCGCCCCAATCATTACTGATTTTATTTTCCATTCCTGAGACATGATGTCTCCTTGTTATTTGGCTTTGTCCAAAAGCGACATGATAAAAAAGGTAAAATGTTGGAGGAAAATGTCTCCGCTCTAGTTCAGATTTTTAACGCCATTTCCTCCTGGTTTTCCTCGGGCCTGCGGAACTGCGCACATTCGCTCTCTTCT
This sequence comes from Candidatus Aminicenantota bacterium, assembly GCA_046538375.1. GTDB lineage: Bacteria > Acidobacteriota > Aminicenantia > Aminicenantales > Aminicenantaceae > JBKHJA01. The sequence continues at coordinate 4,875 of JBKHJA010000055.1, read as the reverse complement.
CCTCATTCTGTCTACGGCTTACTCTCTCTCCGTCATGTCCTTCCAATGCTCAAACAGTCCTCGGCTCCGGCTTCGCCGGATCCCCTCAGAAAACCACTCGGAAAGGCTAAATCTTCAATGCCGCTCCGACATTTACCATCCAACATTAATACTATCTTCATACAATCACGTTACTTTGAGACATCCTCTGTTATCTAAAATGTCCAGGCCAGATGCCCTGGAATTCTCTCATTGCTCGGTCACCTTATTCTGAACAGCCTCAAAATCAGAGGAATCAGCACCACCAGATAGAGAAGCATATTGTTTATGCTTTTTTTCTCCCGGATAAAATTCCATACCAGAATGACGCTGAGATAGGCAGTGATGACGTAATAAAAAATCATAACCACAGGCATAAAACCACCTCCTTCACATGCTCCATCTCACCAGAAACTCTAACCGGTTGCTGAAAACCACCATCAGGATTCCCACTATGGTGATCACCAACCAGGGAAGCCAGGTTTTTCTCAGGAAAGACCAGTAGGAGTCTCGGTATTCAGAAACCATCACGCTCAGCCTCCCGATAAGGGCAGTTGGGGGGAGCCCGTCTCCTAAAGGCCACAGCAGGGTCAGTCCAGCGATAGCCACTGTGGCGTGCAGTCCTATGGAATCCAAAAACCAGATCAGAGGAATGCCGAAAACAGCGGCCGCCCCGTAGGTTAAAACACCTTCAGAGACTGGTATGATGACGGCTAAAGAGATAAACAGCACCACCAGGGGAGTGCTGATCAAAGCAAAAGAAAGAAGGCCTCTGACTCCGGTGACTGTCATGATCTGCTGGAGCATGCCCACGATGGCTATGGTGGCCAGCAGCGGCAGAAGACGCTGGGCTGTATCCCGGGATAATAAAAGGATATTGATTCTCTTGGGGCTTACAGCAAAAGCCACCACTCCAGCTATAACAAATTCCAGAGGCAGCCCCAATATAGGGATATCAAAGGGCCAGATGCGGTAGGCAACCACCAATCCGAAAAAGACCACAAAAGGTAAAAGCAGTCTCCACCAGCTCATTTTGGCAGGGACTTGGGGCATCTCTTTCAAAGCTTTTTCCAGATTCGTGGTTCCTTCTCTTCTCCATCCTAAAGAGAGCACAGTGAAGGTTCCCAACAGGAGCACGGGTATTCCCAAGGGGAGCTCAAACCCCACATAGGGAATGGCTGTTCCGGCACAGGTGATCATGGCCCAGATATTGACCGGGGGAGCGGCGGCACTTAAACCAGCCACTATGAACAGGATAGCTGCCACTCTTCTTGCGGAAATCCCCAGATAACTTAAAGCTGCAGCGGTGGGTGCGCCCACCACCAGCAGGGATACGCTCCCTGCTCCGGTGAGGGCTCCAGGGATGAGGACAATGATCATCAGCAGAATCAGGGCAATGACCCTTTTGTTATAGAAATATTTTATGGTGGCTCGAACAACGTAATTTACACCGCCGGATTCGCTGATAACAGACATGAATAAGGTGGCTGTGAAAAAAACCAGGATGACATCCAGGTAGGTGAAGCTTCCTTCTATCAGGTGCCGGGGCAGTTGTCCTAAGGGCGGAGTGCTGAGGAAGGCCCCGGCGGTCCCTCCGGCCACAGCAGCCGAGAGCATGCTCAGCTCCACAGAGAGTTTCTTCCAGGCTGCTGCCGCATAGGCGAGGACCATGACCAAAAGAATGATACCAATCTGAATAGATGCGGACTGTAAAGACATGCTTGGATTACTTGGCCATTTTACTTTTGGGTTTGGGCATAGTCAAGAAAAAAGAAATCAGCGTGGCTTTACATACGCTTGACATCTGTCCAAATTTGTTTGACAATCGTTTTTTCCAGCCCATGGATAAAAGGGGACAAGCAGCTTTTACGACCAGAACAAAAAAGTGGCTGGTCTTTTTTTTCAAAAAAAAGGAGGTCCAGGATGAAACGTCTGGCATGTTTAGCGCTTATGGTTTTTTTGATGTCATTCTTTCCTGCTCAAGCCAGAAAAGATAATGGGTCATCACAGGAAGATGTTCTGTCTTCGAAAACTTTTTCAGGATTGAAGTTCAGGAGCATAGGACCGGCTTATTCCTCAGGACGAATTGCTGATATCGCCGTCAATCCTGACAATCCCAAGGAATATTATGTGGGCGTAGCCTGCGGCGGAGTGTGGAAGACAGAAAACGCAGGAATTACCTTCAATCCTGTGTTTGACAAGCAGGGTTCTTACTCCATAGGCAGTGTGGCTGTTGATCCTAACAACACCCTTGTGGTTTGGGTAGGAACCGGAGAATACAACAGCCAGAGGGCCATAGGCTATGGGGATGGTGTTTATCGTTCTGAGGATGGAGGAAAAAGCTGGGAGAATATGGGTCTTGAAAAATCCGAACACATCGGCCGGATTATCATTGATCCCCGCAGTTCCCATGTGTATGTGGCGGCTCAAGGACCGCTGTGGGGGCCTGGTGGCGATCGTGGACTTTATAAGACCACCGATGACGGCCGCACCTGGCAGAAGATACTGGATATCAGTGAAAACACAGGCATCACGGACGTGGTCATGGATCCCAGGAATCCCGATATTCTTTATGCTGCCTCTTACCAGCGCCGGCGGCGTGTGTTCACCCTGATAAACGGAGGTCCTGAAGGAGCCATTTACAGATCAACCGATGCCGGAGAGACATGGACCAAACTGACCTCGGGCTTGCCAGAAGGTGACCTGGGAAGGATCGGACTGGCCGTTTCACCGGCCAATCCCGATGTCATCTATGCCATCATCGAGGCTGAAGGGGATACCGGAGGATTTTTCCGTTCCACAGATCGAGGGATCAACTGGAAGAGAATGAGTTCTTATGTCAGCCGAAGTCCTCAATACTACAACCGGATTTTTGCCGATCCCAAGGATGTGGACAAAGTCTATTCCATGGATGTTCGGAGCAAAGTGACCGAAGACGGCGGCAAAACGTGGAAGGAACTGGGGAACAGATACAAGCATGTGGACGATCATGCTTTGTGGATAGATCCACGTGATACAGACCACTTCATTATAGGATGCGATGGCGGCATTTATGAAACCTATGACAGTGCTGCCCATTGGCATTTCAAGGCCAATCTTCCTGTCACCCAATTTTACCGGGTGGCCGTAGACAATTCTCTCCCCTTTTACTATGTCTACGGTGGAACTCAGGACAACAACAGCATGGGAGGACCATCGCGGACCACCAGCTCTTTGGGCATCACCAATGAGGACTGGTTTGTCACTCATGGCGGAGACGGCTTTGAATCCCAGATTGATCCAGAGAATCCCCATATTGTCTATGCCCAGTCGCAGTACGGAGGCCTGGTCCGCTATGATAAGAAGAGCGGCCAGAGCATAGACATCAAGCCCCAGCCTCCATCAGGAGAAGCCTACCGCTGGAACTGGAATGCTCCCCTCATCATCAGCCCCCATTCTCCCACCCGGCTTTATTTTGCAGCCAACAAGCTGTTCAGGAGCGATGATCGGGGCAACACCTGGGAAGTGATAAGCGGAGATCTGACCCGGCAGATCGATCGAAACTCTCTGCCGGTGATGGGAAAAATCTGGAGTGTGGATGCTGTCTCCAAGAACAAATCTACCTCTTTATTCGGCAATATTGTTTCATTGACTGAGTCCCCTCTTGTGGAAGGATTGCTGTATGTGGGAACCGATGATGGTCTGGTGCAGGTTACCGAAGACGGAGGAGAGAATTGGCGGAAGATTGAAAAGTTCAAGGGTGTCCCGGAAATGACTTATGTCAGCTGCCTGCTGGCCTCCCAGCATGAGGCAGATACTGTGTATGCTTCTTTCGATGCGCGCAAGAACAATGATTTGGCTCCTTATCTGTTGAAGAGCACGGACCGGGGAAAGACCTGGACATCCCTCAAAGCCAATCTTCCAGAAAGGGGATCCGTTTTTACAGTGGCTGAAGACCATATCAATCCCAGCCTGCTCTTTGCAGGAACCGAGTTCGGAGTCTTTTTCACCATAGACGGCGGCCAGAAGTGGACGCAGCTTAAGGGTGGACTGCCCCCGATTTCCATCAAGGACATCGCCATCCAGAAAAGAGAAGATGACCTGGTACTGGCCACTTTTGGACGGGGATTTTATATTCTCGATGATTATTCCCCTCTTCGTTCTCTTAAAAGGCAAACACTTGACCAAGATGCTGTGTTGTTTCCGGTGAAAGATGCCCTGATGTTTATCCAGAAACGGGGAAAGACCAGCCAGGGCCATTCCTATTATGTGGCCGAAAATCCTCCGGTGGGAGCAGCCTTCACCTATTATTTAAAACAAAAAATAAAAACCAGAAGAGAAAAACGGAAAGAGGCAGAAAAAGAGGCCGCAGAGAAGGGAAAGCCTATCCCTTATCCCAGTTTTGAGGAGCTGCGCAAAGAGGATGAGGAGGAAGCTCCTTATCTTCGGTTCACCGTTTCTGATGAACAGGGCCATGTGGTCAGGAGGCTTCGAGCGCCGGCCGAGGCCGGGATTCACAGGATAAGCTGGGATTTTCGCTATCCAGATACCTCGCCCACGGATTTACCCGATGATCCTTTAGAGAATGAAAAGGGAGGAATAATGGCTCTTCCCGGCCGCTATCAGGTGACCATGGGGAAATGTTTGGATGGAGTGTACACAGAGTTGGCTGAGCCTCAGGGTTTTGAGGCGGTGGTGCTCGAAAACTCCACCCTGCCTGCTCCTGATCGGGAAGCTTTGGTTGAATTCAGGAAAAAAGTGGCTGAACTCAGCCGGGCTGTCCAGGGGGCCGTGGAGGCCGCCCGGGATCTGGAGAAAAGGATGGATTATATTAAAGAAGCCCTGCATAATACTCCATCCGCTCCCCCGGAGCTGATG
>JBKHJA010000003.1:0-54328 GCA_046538375.1 Candidatus Aminicenantota bacterium | reverse complement strand
CCTTGATTTGTCCATTTTTCAGTAAAAAGGGAATTTGTGGTATGATGAGTGAAGAATGCCGCCTGACCTCTTCCCCAAGATCAATTACAAGAAGATCGCCGAGCTGAGTTCCGTGGTGCTCATCCTTCCCTCTTCTATTGCGGTGGGCCTTTTCCTTGGCTACCTGCTGGATAAACTCTTTGGAACCCACCCCTGGCTGCTTCTTCTTTTCACCCTGCTGGGTGTGGCTTCTGGATTTTACAGCTTGATAAGAGGAATAAGCAGATATAAAGATGAATGAAGAAGAAAAGATACTGCGGCGGATACCCGCAGAAATCATCCTCCTCTCCCTCCTCTTAGCCCTTCTATCCCTGATCTTTTTTTATCCTCTAACCTCTCTTTTCGTTTTCGCAGGAGGGGTATTCTCGGCCCTGAGTTTCATCTGGCTTAAGAAATCTCTTTTGAAGTTTCTTGTCCCTGACAAGAAGAAAGCCCTGAAATCTGCCTTGGCTTTTTACACCCTCCGGCTTCTGTTGATTCTTGTTATCTTTTCTATTATAATTTTTTTCTTTTCACAACAAATTTTGGCTTTTGTGGCCGGCTTCTCCACACTCATACTGATCACAGGAGTAGAATCTGGGTTAGCACTGGTTAACATAAAGAAATGGAAGAGTTAGAACACAGTCTGTTCCTGGTTGAACTTTTCAATAAAATTTTTGGGGAACCTCTGGCCGCCCTCCTTGCCTTGGTGGGAATCGAAGTCCACAATCCAGAACATCTCTTCCCTGACTACATGGTGATGAGCATCTTTGCGGCTTTGTTTCTGATCCTTTTTCTGGGTCTCTCATCCAGGCGGCTCCGTATTGTTCCTTCCAAACGGCAGGGCATCCTGGAGCTCATCATCGAGTACTTCGAGAATCTTCTGGTGGATATTATCGGAGAACAAGGAAAGAAATATCTGCCTATGATTGCCACCATCGGGTTATTCATCCTCTTCTGCAATCTCCTGGGCCTTGTTCCAGGATTCATGTCCCCCACCAGCAAACTCAATGTTACTGCCGGCTGTGCTCTGGTGGTCTTTGTTTACTATAACTGGCAGGGAATAAAATCCCAAGGATTATTCAGATACTTAAAACACTTCACAGGCCCCATCCCGCTTCTGGCTCCACTTCTCCTGCCTATCGAAATCATCAGCCATTTTTCCCGCCCTGTCTCACTTTCTATTCGTCTCTTTGGCAACATCTTCGCCGAAGAACTGCTCATCCTGGTCATCGCCTCCATCATCCCTTTTTTCCTTCCCCTGCCGTTCATGGCCGTGGCCATTTTCACCGCCCTCATTCAAGCCTTTGTCTTTGTCCTTCTCTCCTGTATCTACATAGCGGGAGCCGTGGCCCATGAAGAAGAACGCTAATTTAAAAAGGAGGAAGAATGAGAAAGATTCTAAAACCTCTGTCTTTACTGATCTTTTTTGTCGCATTTACAGCCGTCCCGCTTCTGGCCCAAGAAGAAACTTTTAATGCTACCAAAGCTCCCCTGTTTAAGCTTTCCATCATCGTCGGCGGAGCCATCATCACTCTTGCTTCGGCTGCAGGAGCTTTCTGCCAGGCCAAATCCATCAGCAGTGCCTGCGAGGGAATTTCTAGAAATCCAGGAGGAGCGCCCGCCATTCGCTTTATTGTTATTTTTGGATTGGTTTTAATCGAAACCCTTGTGATATATGCCTTGCTCATTACTATTATCATTCTGATGGTCCTTTGGGGGAATTACGCCTGAGAAAGGCAGCCCTTAAAACTCCATGAAGTTTCCAGTCTTTGAGATCATCAAGACCACTATAAAAAGATTTATAGAGGATAGATGTGGGAACTTCGCCATAACCATCTCCTATTTTGCTGTTCTCTGCGCCATCCCCCTGGTGGCTCTGTTCGCCTTTGTGACCACCAGAATCTTCGGAGGATCTGAGATCGCTTTCCGCAGTCTCAACATTTTCTCTGAAGAATTCTTTGCTCAGCTCGATCCTAATTTTTTCTTCAGGATCCGGGAGCTCGCTCGAAACATCACCAACCTGGGCTGGTTCGGTCTAGCCGGCTCTTTCATCGCTGCCAGCTTCCTGTTTTCCAACCTCATCTATTCCATAAATTTCATATTCAAAGCCAACTACCAGAAATCCTTCTTTTATAACCGGCTGATGGAATACCTGATCATGTTCATCATCGGTATCATCATGCTGATCTCACTTTCTATAACAGCCATCTGGACTGCGGTGCACCGGAGCATAAGAGAAAGCGAAGTGGTGGCCAAATACATCAATCCTAAAACCGTCTCCCTTGTGGACAATGCTTTGATCCAGTATCTCATCCCTTTCACTCTGACTTTCCTGGTCCTCTTTTCCTTGTATAAATTCATCCCTGAAGTCAAAGTCCACACCAGAGCAGCTATGATAGCAGCCGGCATCTGCGCCCTTCTCTGGGAAGCCTTCAAGAGGCTGTTTGCCTTTTATGTAGCCCATTTCTCTGCCATAGGAATCGTCCTTTCCAGATTTCTTCAGGGGGCCTTAACTTCGCTCATCTTCTTTCTGCTGTGGATATCTTTTTCCATGATGATTTTGCTGTGGGGAGCAGAACTCGCTTCAGTTTTAAACGAGAGGATCGATGAAAAAACCGCCTGACTCCTCTTCCCATCATCTTACCGTAAAGGAGCTTTCCCGACGACTCCGCTGTCCTTATGCGGGGAAGGGAAGCACCAGAATATACGGTGTCTCCGATCTGGAGAAGGCTAAGCCAGGGGATCTGGTCTTCCTTGCTCACCGCAAGTACCGCCCTCTCCTGGAAAAAAGCAAAGCATCAGCAGCCATCATACCCGCCGATGAAGAACATGAAAAAGTACCGGTTATCAAATCAGAAAATCCTTACCTGACCTTTATCAAGGCGGTAGAACTCTTCTACACTCCTTACCAGATGAAGCCTGGCTTCCATCCACAAGCCTTCATCTCTCCTTCAGCCAAAATAGGCAAGGGAGCGGCGGTAGGGGCTTTCTCTTACATCGGAGATGATGTGGAAATCGGAGAAAAAACCCAAATTTTTCCCCATGTGTGCATCCTGTCACGGGCAAAAATCGGCAAAGAATCTGTCATCCACTCCCGGGTCTCTATAAGGGAAGATGTCATAATCGGAAACCGGGTCATTATCCACGACGGCGTTGTGGTGGGCTCGGATGGTTTTGGCTACATCAAGGCAGAGGACGGCTCCCATGTCAAAATACCTCAAAAAGGAACGGTGGTCATCGAAGATGATGTGGAAGTGGGTGCCAACACCACCATAGACCGCGCTTCGTTAGGAGAAACAGTCATCAGAAAGGGGACCAAAATCGATAACCTTGTCCAGATCGCCCATAATGTAGAAATTGGAGAAAACAGTATTCTTGCCGCCCAGACAGGAATTGCCGGCAGCACCAAAATTGGCAGAAATGTTATCATGGGCGGCCAGGTTGGAGTGAGCGACCATGTGACTATCGGTGACAATGTGGTGGCGGCAGCCAAAAGCGGGATCACCAAAAGCATCCCTCCGGGCGCCATGGTGTCTGGAAGTCCTCATCTTGACATCAGGGACTGGCGAAAAGTATGGGTGCTCCTGCCCAAACTGTATGATCTGGTCAAAGACATAAAGAAATTGAAGAAAAAAGTGGAGCAGTTAGAAAAATAAGGATGCTTCCAAATTTAAGGATCTATTTTAAATTCTCTAAATAATCATTCACAGAGAGAGAAGCGGTTACTCCAGTGGCCGCAGCCGTTGCTATCTGCTGGGGACAGGCGTCGGTGACATCACCGGCGGCAAAGATTCCAGGCTGAGAAGTGCTCATCGAAAAATTGACCTTGATCTGACCATTCTTATCCAAATCCACAACATCTTTCACCATACTGCTGTTGGGATCCATGCCGATAGAGACAAAAACTCCGTCCAGTTTCAGTCTGGAGGAGGTGTTGGTCTTAACATTTCTTAAGGCTATCCACTCCACCTTATCTCCGCCTCCGATGTCCTCCACCACAGAATCCCATATCACATCAATTTTTTCATTGGCCATGATTCTTTCCTGCAGAATCTTCTCAGCACGAAATTTTTGGCGGCGGTGAATAACCTTAACCGAACGGCAGAACTTCGTAAGGAACAGGGCCTCGCTCAGAGCATGATCTCCTCCTCCCACCACCACCACGTCTTTATTCTTAAAAAAAGCCCCGTCACAAGTGGCACAATAGGAAACCCCTCTTCCTGTAAAGGATGCTTCCTTCTCCAGACCCAGTTTCCGGTAGACAGAACCTGTGGCCACGATGACGGCCCGGCTCCGGTATTCTCCTTTATTCCCTGCCACCACCCAGTTGCGGCCTTTTTTCTGAACCTGTTTGGCTTCATCTGTCTCCATCTTGGCTCCGAACTTTTGAGCATGCCTGCGGAAATTCTCCATAAGCTGAGAAGGCTTCACTCCCTCAGGAAAGCCGGGATAATTCTCGATAAAATCGGCAAGCAGGACTTGTCCTCCGGGTAAGCCTTTTTCCAGTACCAGGGTCTCAAGCCTGGCTCGTCCCGCATAAACAGCAGCAGAAAGCCCGGCCGGACCAGCACCGATGATCACCACATCGAAGATGCCGTTCATAGGTGTTTAGATACCACCTCTACAATCTTCTCTTTGGGCAAAGCACCCACCATGGTCTCTTTAACTTCTCCGTTCTTGAAAAGGAGAAGAGAGGGAATACTCATGATGCCGTATTTTGAGGAGATTTTGGGATTCTCATCCACATTCAACTTTGCCACCTTTATCCTGTCTTTGTAATTTTCCACAAGGTGCTCTAGGGCGGGAACAACCAGCTGGCACGGAGCGCACCAAACCGCCCAAAAATCGACCAGAACCGGCAGCTCACTTTTTATCACTTCATCTTCGAAAGTCCCATCAGAAACGCTGATGATGTCTTCGGCCAATTGAACCTCCTTTCCTCATTTGCAGGGCATTCCGGTAGAGTTTGGCATACTTTTTAGCTGCTTTCTGCCAAGAATAATCCTCCTGGAATCCCTGTTTGATGATCTTCTGCCAGAGCCTGGGCCGCGCGTAAAAGCTCAGTGCTTCTCTCAGCGCTTCAATCAGAGCTGGGGCTGTGTATTCTCTAAAAATAAACCCGTTTCCTTTTTGATTTTTAGCATCAAACGGCTTCACTGTCTCCCCTAAACCGCCAGTTGCTCTCACCACCGGAACCGTTCCGTAGCGGAAGCTGTAAAGCTGATTCAGGCCGCAGGGTTCATACAGGGAAGGAATGAGAAAAATATCCGCTCCCGCGGCTGTCTTATGGGCCAAAGCAGGATTCATCTCCAGCCTAAGGCCAACTTTTTGAGGGTTCTGCTTCTGTATTTCCTGCATTCGTTTCTCATACTTTTCGTCTCCCCTGCCTAGTATCACCAGCCCCATATCCATGCTGACTATCTCATCCATGGCTTCTATCAAAATATCAAAGCCTTTCTGGGCACTCAGATAAGAGACAATCCCTACCAGAGGAGTCTGAGGAGGAAGGGATAGTCCAAATTCCTCGATCAAATCAAGCTTACATTTTTTCTTGGGATTAAGGTTAGAGGGAGTGTAATTGGCAGCGATATAAGGGTCGGTTTCTGGATTCCAGATGTCATAATCCACACCATTTCTGATGCTGAAGAAAATTTTCCTCCTGTTCTCCAGTACATCTTTCAACCCAAAGCAGTATTTTTTGGTGAGGCTTTCTCTCCTGTAAGAAGAGCTTACAGTGTTGAGAACATCAGAGTAAATCAGCCCTGTCTTTAGAAAATTGAATTTGCCGTTGTAGGATAACTGTGTGTGGTCCAGATTGTTCCAGTTCAATCCAGCCAGACTCAGAGTTTCTGCTGGGAATTCACCCTGGTAAGCTATGTTATGAAGAGTGAATACGGTGGCCACCTTCTTAAAATGATTTTTATGGGCATAATTGGTTTTTAAAAAAACAGGAATAAGGGCTGTGGGCCAGTTGTTACAATGGATCACATCTACGGGCATCTTTGTTTTCAGCAAAAATTCAAGGACAGCCCGGTTGAAAAAAATGAATCGTTCATCATTGTCCAGGTATTCCCCTTTACCGGTACCGTAGATATTCTCCCTCCAAAAATACTGGGGATTATCCACCAAATAAAGGTCATATTTACCTAATTCGCTCTTATAAATACGGACCTTAGCTTTCTTTTCCCCCATGGGAACCAGCACATCCTGGTTGACCAATTCTTTGGGCAAAGATTCAATTTCCGGCTTCCTGTATTTGGGCATGAACACCGCCACTTCCATTCCCAAGGAAGCCAAGTATTTGGGCAGAGATGAAGCCACATCAGCCAATTCTCCGGACTTGGCAAAAGGAGAAACTTCTGCTGAGACGTAGATCACTCTCAATTTCTGGTTCATGGTAAAAAATTATGATAAAGACAGCTCTTCAAAATGTCAAATCAACATAAAAGCATTTCTTTTTCCGTGATAGGGGGTGAGGGTGGGGGGTCGTCAGCACGCTTATTTTCCCCAGCGAGGAAAATTAGCTCCCATTCGGACTTCGCTCTCCTCTCCTTCGGAGAGGAACCATGCCCGCTCAGTCCTCATAGGGGCTTCCTCACCCCCCATCCCTCACCCCTTTCAATCAACATATATATTATACTCAGCACAGTTTTGGGGATGCCTCCAATAAACAGGCAGCTCTTATCTTTCAGCCCAACCCAGCTTTTCCTTGAGCAAATCAAAGTAGTTCCTCTGGGGTGAGGAAATGAGCCGGAGGACATGGCCGCTGGGTCTGATCTCAACCTCATCGTTCTTCACCAACGTATTGCCCCGCTGCCCATCAAGAGTAAGGTAGACTTCCTCTCCTCCTGTAAGAAGCTGCACCTTTACCTTTAAATCTGAAGAGATAACCATAGGTCGGAATGACAGGGTATGAGGACAAATGGGCGCCAGGATGATAGCGGAAATATGAGGCTGAATGATAGGCCCGCCGGCAGCTAAGGAATAGGCTGTAGAACCGGTGGGAGTGGAGATGATCAAACCATCGGCTCTTAATGTGGCTATTTCTTTATCCTCGATCCAAATGTCACACTGAATCATTCTGGCCAAGGCTCCTTTGTTTATCACCACATCGTTCAGGCAGTAATAGGTTTTTCCTCTGTTAGAAGCCTCCAGCATACCTCTTGGACTTACCATTTTATCATTGCCTTCTAAGTAAGAATCCAGTGTCAAATACATCTCATCCTGAGGAACTTCAGTCAAAAAGCCAAGTTTCCCTAAATTTATTCCCAGAACTGGAACATCTTTTTGAGCGGCCAGATGAGCAATACTGAGCAAAGTCCCATCCCCTCCCAACACCACCACCAAATCAACATGCTGGGGGAGTTCTTCTCTCGACCATCCTTTTTTAATATGAAGCTTTCTGGAAGCAGACTCCTCTAAAAAACACTCTATTCCTTTTCTCTCAAAATAACCAACAAGCTCTTTCAAAATCTTCTCCACCTGGGGAGCATGAGGCTTAATCACAAAGCCAACTCCGTTAATCTTTCTCATCCCACACCACCTCCTTGATTGATCTCTTAATCCGGGCAACATCTAGATTCTGTTTTTCCAAAGACCAATAGATAAAATACTCCCGGTTTCCTTTCTGTCCTCGAAGGGATGACCTGGACAATCCTTTGAGCATAAAATCCATCAGAGAGGCCTTCTCCACCATCTCCTCCAACACCCTCTGATGCAAATGCAGATCTCTGACAATACCTCCCCTGCCCACTTCTCCTTTACCCACTTCAAACTGGGGTTTGATAAGCGAAAGGAGATGGCCCTTTCCCAGGAATTTCCTCACCGCAGGCAGAACTTTAAGGACAGAAATGAAGGATAGATCCATGGTCACTACTCCCAAACTATCTGGAAAATCTGCTTTTTTTAAATAACGGGCATTCTTATTTATCAGGATGACACGGGGGTCTTCCCTCAGACGCCAGTCAAGCTGTCTGGTTTCCACGTCCACAGCATATACCCGCCTGGCCCCTTCCTGGAGGAGACAATCGGTAAATCCCCCCGTTGAAGCACCTAAGTCCGCTGCCACTTTTCCCTTCACGGAAACCTGAAAAGTCTTGAGCGCCTGCTTAAGCTTCAGGCCCCCGCGGCTCTTATAAGGCATGGGCTCCTTCACTGAAATGGGTTCATCTGTTCCCACCTTCTCTCCTGGCTTTTCGATCCTTTTCTGTTTGGAAAAAACAAGTCCAGCCATAATCAGCGCCTGAGCTTTATGGGGATTTTGAGCCAGACCTCGACGGATGAGAACCTCATCTGCTCTTTCTTTTTTATTCTTATCCATCACCGGGAATCATTCCCTCATCTTGGTTATTATTTACCTTCTATCTATCAGGTGGATGGGAATGCAGCCTGTCTGGCTTAAAGCCTGTATCACTTCCTGTCTTGCTTATAAAAATCTTGGATTTGACGGAAAATTCCTTCCTGGTCTAAAAGGTATTTATTCTTGATCCTGCTGACTTTGCCTAAGGGATAAACCTCTGAAGGAAGACCTATCCTTTTAAACTTCACACTGAACCTTTTTTCTCTGTCCAGAAGCTCTCGTACAGCACTTCCAAAACCCCCTTCCATCACTCCTTCCTCAACTGTGACTATCACCTTTCCAGGTTCAGCATAACCAAGAATCATCTGCTCATCCAAAGGCTTAGCAAACCTGGCGTTGACCACCGCCATACTTATCCCTTCTTTTTCCAGCCTCCGGGCGGCTTCCAGGCAGGGATGCACCATGCTTCCCAAAGCGATGAGCAGATCATGGCCCTCTCTAAGCAGTTCACTCTGAGCCAGAGGGATGGGCTTAAAATTCTTCTCCAAAGGAACACCAAAGCCCTTGCCTTTAGGAAATCGAACAGCCACCGGATGAGAAAAAGAAAAGGCGGATCTGACCATAAGCTGCAGTTCGTTCTCGTCCTTGGGAGCCATAATAATCATACGAGGCATATGTCTGAGGTAGATGATATCGTTTACACCTTGATGGGTAGGTCCATCATCAGGAACAATCCCGGAACGGTCGAGAACAAAGACAATGGGTATATCCATCAGGCACACATCATGGTAGAGCTGGTCATAAGCTCTCTGAAGAAAGGTAGAGTAGATGGCTACCACCGGTTTAAAACCGCTGAGGGCCAATCCGGTGGCAAAGTCAACAGCATGCTGCTCAGCAATGCCCACATCAAAAAATCTATCCGGGAACTCCTTGGCAAATGACCTCAAACCTGTCCCCTCCGGCATGGCTGCTGTTATGGCCACCACCTTTTTATCCTTCCTGGCCAACTCCGCCACTGTCTGACCAAAAACAGAAGAATAGGTGGGCCTGTGATCCTCAGATATGACCTGCCCTGTTTTAAGGTCAAAAGGAGAGATGCTGTGATACAGAGAAGGATTTTTTTGGGCAGGAAGGTATCCTCTTCCTTTCTGAGTGACACAATGGATGAGAACCGGCCCAGGTGATGTTTTGGCCTCCTCGAACACCTCGATCAAGGAGGAAAGGCTGTGTCCCTGAACAGGGCCGATATATTTTATGCCCAGCTCTTCAAACACCAATCCAGGAAAAAATGTTTTCTTGATAGCTTCTTCTACCGCCCGGGCTACCTTGATCATAGGCACCCCCACTGCAGGAATGGCTCTAAGTACGGCCTTGGCATGATCCTTCATCCTCAGATAATGCTGCCCGGATACGATGTAGGAAAGATATTTGGATAGAGCGCCCACATTCTGGGAGATGGACATCTCATTGTAATTGAGAACAATGATCAGCTTCTCCCGGAGATGGCCAATCTGGTTCAAGGCCTCCCAAGCCATGCCTCCGGTTAAACTGCCGTCTCCCACCACTGCAATCACATGGTGATTTTGTTTGTTTTTCTGACGAGCCACACTCATACCTAAAGCAGCAGAAAGGGCGGTGGAAGCATGCCCCGTATTATACACGTCATACTCGCTTTCCTCACGGGAAGGAAACCCGGAAAGTCCTTCATACTGACGAAGGGAGACAAATTTGTTTTTTCTTCCGGTGAGTATCTTATGGGTGTAACACTGATGCCCCACATCCCATATGATCTTATCCCGGGGTGCATCAAACACATAGTGGAGAGCCAGGGTGAGCTCCACTACCCCTAAATTGGGAGAGAGGTGGCCTCCATTTTTGGACACCACTTCCAGGATGAAGGCTCTGATTTCCCTGGCTAAGCGGGAAAGATCCTTGACAGGAAGGGATTTTAGGTGTTGAGGATTTTCAATTTTATCCAAAATTTTGCTCATGGTCTTTTATTAATTTAAGTCTCAACCAGCATTGAAGTCAAATGGCACAGTTCGTCGGAATCCAAACCAGCCCTTTCCAGCACCCCTCGCGCCTCAGCCACAAAAGTGTTCAATTTCCGCTTGGCTTCTTCCAGGCCAAACAGGGTGACCGCATTCGGACGGGGGGGCTTTACAGATTTTTCTTCCTTCAGGGAATCGATAATGTCATCCCGGAGCTGAAAAGCGAAACCCATATATCTTCCGTACTCCTCCAGAGCATTCATCTGAGAAGAAGAAGCACCGCCCAGGATAGCGCCTGTTTTTAAGGAAGCGAGAATGAGAGACCCGGTCTTTTTAAAGATGAGCTGGTAGTAGTCCTCTTCTGTCATTTTCTCCGGATGGAGAGTGATATCCATAAACTGCCCTCCGATCATCCCTTCCATCCCTGCCCGCTGACTTATCTCCCGGATAATCTTCTCTCTGGCAGGCTTCAGTCCCTCCTCCAGCGGGGCTTGACTCATCACTTCAAAAGCCAGGGTTAACAGACTATCCCCAGCCAGCAGAGCCATGTCCTCTCCGTAAGCTTTATGACAGGAGGGCTGGCCCCGGCGCCAATCATCATCATCCATGGAAGGCAGGTCATCATGGATAAGAGAATAATTATGGATAAGCTCCAGAGCACAGGCAAAAGGAAGCAATGTCTGCTGTTTGACCCCAAAGCATTCTCCAGAAGCAAGAACCAGCAGAGGCCTGAATCTCTTCCCGCCGGAAAAAACCGTATGCCTCATGGCCTGAAAAAGGAGCGATTCTTTCCCAGAGAGGATGAGTTTCAACTGCTGGTCGATGGCCTCTTTTTGGCGCGAAATTTTTTCTTCAATTTTCATGAAAATTTGGCTAAAAAGGCAGATTTTCATCCCCGCCTGAATCTGTTTCCCCTTCCTTCTCCGGTTCGGTCTCCTCTTCAGCCTCCAGCTTGAACGGCTTTTCCTTGACCTCTCCTTTTTCATCCTTGAGCAGAATCTCTACTTTCTTCTCAGCTTTTTCTAACTCTGTTCTCAGGAATCTAGCCAGCTTCACTCCTTTCTCAAACAGAGACAAAGATTGATCCAGGGAAAGACCTCCCTTTTCCAATTTTTCTACGATTCTCTCCAACTCTTCCAAGGCTTTTTCAAAACTAAGCTCACTCATTTTTTCTCCTTTGCCAGGCGTGACTGGATGGGCCTGGCTGGGTCGATACCCTTGATCAGACAGGTCAATTCTCCTTTATAAAAAGAAACTGTCAATTTTTCCTTCTCTTTCACCTGCTCTACATTCTGAACAAGACGGGACCCGTCATCCTGCCAGCAAATGGTGTACCCTTTTTTCAGTATATTCAGAGGGCTGAAGGCATGCAACTGGGCAGAAAATCTCTCCCACAGGCCTGATAAATTTTGGAGCTTTGCCTTAAAGGCCCCGCTCATCTTTTCTTCTAAAAGAATAACCTGAGATTGACTCTCCGCTATCATCTGCTGTTTTGCTTTCATGGTGTCCCAGGCTCTGGTTTCCAGATCATCCACTTTCTGGTGAAGATTGAGGAGTTTAACCTTAAAATTTTGGAAAGCCCGGTGATGAATGAGACTGAAAACCCTGTGGGTCTCTCCCTGCAGGAAATACTTCTGATGATGAATCAGTCTTCTTTCCAGATTCTCTATTCTCTCCACAAACGCTTGTTCCTTCTCCACCACCATCTCCGCTGCCGCAGAAGGGGTGGAGGCCCGGATATCCGCCGCAAAATCGGAAATGGTGAAGTCAATCTCATGTCCTACCGCAGAAATAACGGGTATGGGACAGCGGAACACAGCTCGGGCCACTTTCTCCTCGTTAAAAGCCCATAAATCTTCTATAGAACCTCCCCCCCGCCCGATAATGATGACATCAATATGGGGGAGCTTCCCCAAATATTCTATTCCTTCCACAATCTCCTCTGCTGCCCCTTCTCCCTGGACTCTGACCGGATAAATCAGCAGATGAAGCCGGGCAAATCTCCGTTCCAGGGTCCTGAGAATATCCACGATAGCTGCCCCCCGAGGGGAGGTGACAATCCCCACTTTTTTTGGAAAGAGGGGCAGTTTTTTCTTTATACCTGCATCGAAAAGCCCTTCTTTTTTCAATTTCTCCTTGAGCTGCTCAAAAGCCAGCTGAAGAGCCCCTTTGCCTTTAGGCTCCATCACCTCTGCGATAAGCTGGTATTCTCCCCTTGGTTCATAGACATTGATCCTTCCCTGGCAAATCACCGCCAGGCCATCCTTTACCTCAAAGGGAACCTGTTGGGCCTGGGAACGGAACATGACAGCTCGAAGCTGACTCATCTGGTCCCTTAAAGTGAAATAGAGATGACCGGAATGATGAGCATGAAAATTGGAAATCTCTCCTCCCACCCAAACCACAGGGAAAGCCGACTCCAATTCCATTTTGATCAGTCGAGTGATCTCAGATACAGTATATATTTTATCCGGTTTGGCAGGACTACGGTTTCCCAATTTCGGCTCCTGTTATGATTTCTTTGCGTATGGAGAGAGCTTTTCCGCTGTCTGCATCCACCTCCACCACTGCTGCTGAAAAAAAAGTGCCTTTTTTGCCCGGCTCAAAACGATGGGGCCTGGCTGTGAGGAATCTCTTGATGGCCTGGTCCTTTTTTATGCCTATCACCGAATGATACCCCCCTACCATGCCCACATCAGTGATAAAGGCTGTTCCCTGAGGAAGAATCCTTTCATCAGCGGTGGGCACATGGGTATGAGTCCCCACCACCGCTGAAACCCGGCCGTCAAGATACCACCCCATAGCTTGCTTTTCGGAAGTGGCTTCAGCATGGAAATCGACCACCACCACAGAAGTGGATGCCATGAGCCTCTCCAATTCCTGATCAGCTATCCTGAACGGGCAGTCAATGGGTTCCATAAACACTCTCCCTTGAAGATTCAAGATGCCCACTTTCCTCCCTTCCCCATCCTGGAAGATATAACGCCCCCTGCCAGGGTTCTCAGGAGGATAATTGGCTGGCCGCAGAAGCCGGGGCTCTTCATCCAGATGAGCCACGCCTTCTTTTTTATCCCAGATGTGATTTCCAGAAGTCAGCACATGAACTTGGGTCAGAAGCTCCTGGCAGACCTTTCTGGTGATACCGATGCCTCCAGCCGCATTCTCCGCGTTGGCGATAATGAGGGAAGGCGTGTATTTCTGCTGAATTTCAGGAAGATATTCTCTTAAGGCTCTTCGCCCCGGCCGGCCGATAATATCCCCTAGGAAAAGAACTCCTATCTTATCGGGCATATTCCACAGCCCTCATTTCCCTGATCACAGTCACTTTTATCTGTCCCGGATAATCGAGCTCTTCCTTTATTTTTTGGGCGATCTCTTTAGAAGCCACCACAGCCTTCTCATCCGAAATCTTCTGGCTCTCCACGATAATCCTGATCTCCCTTCCGGCCTGAAGAGCGTAGGCCTTGGCCACTCCTTCATAGGAATTGGCTATTTCTTCCAGCTTTTCCAATCTCTTGATATAAGTCTCCAGAAGCTCACGTCGAGCGCCCGGCCGGGCAGCGGAAAGAGTATCGGCAGCCTGAACCAACACCGCCTCTACAGAAGGAAAATCAACATCATGATGGTGAGAGGCAATGGCTTGGATGACTTCCTCAGACTCTCCGTATTTTTTAGTCAGTTCCACACTCAATTCCGTATGAGTCCCCTCTACCTCTTTATCCACTGCTTTGCCTATATCATGAAGAAGTCCTGCCCTCATAGCCACATCCACTTTAGCCCCCAGTTCTCTGGCCATAAGCGCAGCCAAATAGGAAACCTCCTTGGCATGCTGGAAGACATTCTGGCCGTAACTTGTCCGGTATCTCAATTTCCCCAGGAGTTTGATCAGTTCAGGATGAATGTCTTGAAGTCTGAGTTCGAGAACCAGCGACTCTCCTTCCTGTTTGATCTTCTCCTCCAGTTCTTGTTTGATCGATTCCACCACTTCTTCAATCCGGGCTGGATGAATCCTCCCGTCGATGACCAGCTTTTCAATGGCTAAGCGGGCCATCTCCCGGCGCAGAGGATCAAAGCTGGAAAGAATAACAGCTTCCGGTGTATCATCAACGATGATATCTACACCTGTAGCCATCTCCAGGGCACGAATGTTTCGTCCCTCCCTGCCGATGATTCGGCCTTTCATGTCATCGGAAGGGAGATCAACCACAGACACTGTTGTCTCCACCACATGTTCAGCGGCTGATCTCTGGATGGCCTGGCTGAGGATCTGACGGGCAAGAGCGTTGCTTTTCTCCTTTGTCTCTTCTTCCAGGCGGCGAATGGCTTGGGCAGCCTGGTTTTTGGCTTCGTCTTCCATCCTTTTGGCCAGCATGTTCCTGGCTTCCTCTCCAGTCATACATGAAATTCTCTCCAGCTCCTCCACTGCCTTCTGGATCAGTTCATGGTGTTTTTTCTCTTTATTGCTGATCTCTTTTTCTCTGTCATACAGCCTCCGCTCTTTTGCTGAAAAATCCCGTTCTTTTCTCTCCAGGGCCTGGAACTTGTGCTCCAGATTTTCTTCTTTATGGACCATTCTTCTCTCCATCTGGCTGAGTTTGCGCCGCCTGTCCCGAGTCTGCCTCTCGAATTCGGCCTTAAGATTGATATGTTTTTCTTTTGCTTCAATGGAGGCCTCCCGCTTTATTTTTTCGGCATCCTGCCTGGCCCTATCCAAAATCTCCCTGGCCTCCTGCTGAGCCCTAAAAAGGGAACGAGTTCCAGAGGCCTTCTTGATCAGTATAAAAACAGCGAACCCCGCCAATAAAACGGCTGAGGCAAGACCAATCAAAATTGCTGTATTCACTTTGACCACCTCCTTATCAGGTGTGTCAAAGGAGAGGAAAGCAGGAGGGCCTTAAAAAATGACTTACATCACTTCCTACACAAAATTTCACTGGAAGTACGCTCAGAGCTGTTGAGTTTGCAAATGGGCCTTTTCTCTGTTTGCTGACAAATACTTTGATTCCCCTTCATCCCATTTATAATCTTGTTTATTTCAAGATGTTCCCTCAATTTTTTTGTATGTATTCTCATCTTTCAAAAGGCTGACCTCCAAACTTTCTACTTCATTCTCCATACGCCCGATCACTTCGCTGAGTTGATCCAACTTTTTCTGTGACAAAAAATATTCATCGGCGATGTTTAAAGCAGCCAGTACGGCTATCTTCAAGCTGTCCACTGATTTCGATTTTACGGCGACCTCACGCATCTTTTGATCAACGTACGAAGTGAGATGGCTTATGTATTTTTCATCCTCTTCTCCTTTGACTCTAATCCTGTATTTTTGTCCGTATATTTCGATTTCCATAACTCTGTCCATCATATTATTCCGATTTGATCAATCTGGCTGATTATGCCTTCAATCTTCGCTTTTATGACTTCTCTTTCTTTTTCGTATCTCTTTAAGCTTTCATCAAGCTTTGAAGACTGTTTAGCCTGCCCCTCGAATTTCTTTCTCTCTGCCTTCAATTCCTTCATCTGTTCCTTTAACTTCTGGTTCTCGCTTAAAACCTTGTTTATAAAATCCACAACTTGAGTGATCTTCCCTTCCAGAATTTTAATTCTTTCTAACTCAGTTGTCAATTTTTCCTCCTTCCCTCAATTGAAAATTAAACTTATCCCCTAAAAATTTTATGATTTTTTCCTGAGGCTTATCCACTTCTTCGGTTCGCAAAGTCCTCTCAGGATGACGAAAGATAAAACGCAGGGACAGACTCACTTTCCCCTTGGGAACGGATGACCCAGAAAATAGGTCATAGAGTTCGAACTTCTCTAAAAAAGGAAGAGAAAGCTTCTCCACCTCATCATAAATATCTTGGTAGCAGATATCTCGGTCAGCAAGAAAAGAGATATCCCGGGTGATACTCGGATATTTGGCAACAGGAATATACTGAAAACTCTGAGGCTGCTTTCCGAATAAAATGGCAAGATCCAGCTCTGCGGCCCACACATCATCCTTCAGAGAGTAAAACTCAACAATGTCTCTGTTCAGTAATCCTATATGACCTGCTGTTTCCCCCTTGAACAGCAGGGCGAGAGAGTATCCAGGCTGAAAATAGGGGTGATCCTTCTCCTGAAAAGAAAAAGGAACATACCTGAGGTGAAACATCAAAAGCTCACAAGTCCCCTTGAGATGGAAAAAATCAGCCTCTTCTCTTTTCCCCTGCCAATGATGATAACCAAGATAACCAGTACTGACCATGGCTAAGAAAACCTGTTCCTTATGTCTTCCCTGATCCCAGAAGTAAATATTTCCCATTTCAAAGGCATGTACACTCTCGGCTCCCCTGTTCTTGTTCCAGGCCACATTCTCCATCAATCCAGCCAGCAGAGTTGTCCGCATCAGAGAGGCTTTGGATGAGACTGGATTTCTGATCTCGATGGGTTCAAGAGAATTTTCAAACAGGGTTTTCTTTTGGGGATCAAAAAAACTGAAATTGATAAATTCATCAAATCCCTGATGGAAAAGCAACTGGCGGAGTTTATTCTTTTTATTCTTCAGGCGGCTGAAGGTGGGTTCCAATTTCCGAAGAGGGGGAATTTGGGGGGGGATCTTGTCATAACCGTAGAAACGAGCTATTTCTTCGATCAAATCTGCTTCTCTTTCTATATCCACGCGGTAGGTGGGAATCTTAACCTGCCAGATCCCTTTGTTCTGCTCTCTAACTCCGAAACCAAGAGGGTGAAGTATCTTTGGAATGAAGCTTTTCTCGATTTCCAGACCCAGAAGCTCTGAGACACGGTGGCTGCGGAGGATCACTGTTTTGTCTTTCTTTGGACGGGGATAAACATCCAACACCTGTTGAGTGGCTTTGCCACCTATTTGTGTTAACAGGGAGGCCGCCATTATGGCCGCTTGGGGAGGAAAAGAAATGTCAGCTTCTCTTTCGAAACGGTAAGACGCCTCTGTGGATACCCCTGTTTTTTTGCTCGTTTTTCGGACAGAGACAGGATTGAAATAGGCACTTTCTATAAAAACATCTCTGGTATCCTCTGATACAGCCGAAGCTCCGCCTCCTATGATGCCGGCCAAGGCCATCGGTTTCTCCTCATCAGCAATCACCAGCATCTCCTCAGATAGAGAAATGTCTTGTTCCTCCAGACTCTTCAACATCTCTCCCCTCTGGGCTCTCCTTATGATAATCTTTTTTCCCCCGATTTTGTCATAATCAAAGGCATGGATAGGCTGAGAGGTGGAAAAAAGCACATAATTGGTCACATCCACCACATTATTGACAGGCTTCAAACCCATGGCTTCTATCCTGCTCTGCAGCCACCGGGGGGAAGGACTGACCTTTATACCCCTGACCATGATTCCACAGTAACGAGGGCAAAGATCTCGGTCCTTGATTTGAATACTGACCAGGTCAGAAGTCCTTTTATCCGATTCGGCAACTGGCCACTCCTGTTTTTTTAGATTGAGGCCCAAAGCCGCTGCTATTTCTCGGGCAACACCCAAATGTCCAAGGGTATCAGGCCGATTGGCATAGGTCTCAATGTCAAGAATCACATCTTCCTGTTTTTCCTCCCAATCCTCCACCAGCATCCCGATCATATTCAGCTTCTCCATCAACTCAGGGAGAGGAACCTGGACATCGACATAATCTTTGATCCAATCCAGACTTATTTTCATTTTCTCGCAAACTGTCTTATGAATCTTAAATCATTCTCATAGAAATATCTCATATCTGGAATCTGGTAAGCAAACATAGCCGTCCTGTCGATTCCCAGACCGAAAGCAAAGCCTGAATATCTCTCAGGATCAATGTTGACATTCTTGAAAACTTGAGGATCCACCATCCCTGCACCCAAAATCTCTATCCATCCCCCTCCTCCGCAGACCCGGCATTTCTCATTTTTCCCGCCGCACACAGTGCACTCAATATCCACTTCAGCCGAAGGTTCGGTAAAAGGAAAGAAACTGGGTCGAAATCTGATATTGATTCTCTCAAAGAACAAAGTCTTGAGGAAGTATTCCAAGGTCCCTTTCAAATGGGCAAAAGTTATACCCCGGTCCACCACCAGGCCTTCCACCTGGTAAAACATGGGAAGGTGAGTGGGATCCGGCGTTTCCTTCCGGAAGACTATGCCAGGAATGATGATCCTGATGGGAGGCTTTCGTTTCTCCATAATTCGTATCTGGACAGGAGAAGTATGAGTTCGAAGGAGCAAATCGTCTTTTACATAAAGAGTATCCCAATCATCACGAGCAGGATGATGAGGAGGGAAATTGAGAGCCTCGAAGTTATAATAATCCGTCTCAATCTCAGGACCTTCCTGTATGGAAAAGCCCATCCCCAGAAATATATTTTCGATCTCTTCCTTAAACAGGATGATGGGATGAGGAGAACCCCAGTATCTCTCTCTTCCAGGGAGGGTGAGGTCCACTTTCTTCCTGGTTTTTTCTGGACTGGCCATTTCTGCTGCGAGTTTCTGAATTCTTTTCTGCACATGGGCTTTCAATTCATTGAGCCTTTTGCCGGCCCGGGGACGATCTTCTGGCTTTAATGACTTGAGCTCTTCAAAAAGAAGAGTGATATAGCCTCTTTTTCGGCTCAAATAGAGATTGCGGATTTCCTGGAGAGATTTTTCATCCTTCACTCCAGCCACATCTTCATCAAAAGCGTGCCAGTACTCCTCTATTTTCTCTTTGAGACCGCCCATGATGTTATTTTCCTTCTTCCTGTAGATGATAACTCTTCACTCCAGACCTTCTCTCAACAGACAGCTTGCTTTATCCTCTCTGCGATCCGCGTAAAGGTCTGGGGCGAATTGACAGCCAAATCAGCCAAGATCTTTCTGTCGATTTGGATGTTCAGCTCCTTTAATCCGTGGATAAAACGGTTATATGAGAGACCGTTGTTTTCAGCCGCTGCCTTGACCCTTATGATCCACAGCTTTCTAAACTCCCGCTTGCGCGCCCTGCGGTCTCTGTAAGCATAAAGGAGAGATCGTTCCACCGCTTCTTTGGCTGTGCGGTAATTGCGGCTCCTGGCTCCCCAGTAGCCTTTGGCCTGTTTTAATATCTTTGTCCTTCTCTTCCTTTTCCTTGTTCCTCTCTTGACTCTTGACATTTTCTTCTCCTTAAGGTTAAAGCGCTGTTTCGTTCAAATCCTTCTTCTAGTGATCGTAGGGAAGCATCTTCCTTATCTTGTTCTTATCAGGAGGCTTTACCGCTTTCTTTTTTCTCAACCCCCTCTTTCTTTTTGCTGTTTTTTTGGTAAGTATATGGCTTTTGTAAGCTTTATGGTGAATGATTTTCTTCTTTTTTGTGACCTTGAACCTCTTTTTGGCTCCCCTGTGTGTCTTTAGTTTTGGCATCTTTCCCTCCTGATTTTGCGGGACTCACCAGAGCAGAAACGGCCCACGGTCGAGAATGAATATTTCCATCTTGATGACCCAGTTCTTTCACATCCTCAAACACTCTGTCTAAAATCTGATGCGCCAGTTCTGGTTTTGCCTTTTCCCTTCCTCGGAGCATCACTGTGATTTTCACTTTGTTGCCATCGTGGAGAAACCTTTGGACATGGCGAATTTTAAAGTTGTAATCGTGAATGCTTATCTTTGGCCTGAATTTGATCTCTTTAACCTGAATCTGCTTCTGATGCTTCTTTGCTTCTTGAGCTCTCTTATGCAAGCCATACAGATATTTGCCATAATCCAGGACTCGACAAACCGGGGGATTGGCTTTAGGTGCGACCTCCACCAGGTCCAGGTCTTTTTCTCTGGCCAAGGATAGCGCTTCTGCTAAAGGCAAAATCCCCAGCTGTTTCTTGTTTTCGTCTACAATCCTCACTTCCCTTGCTCTTATTTTTTCATTTATCCTATGGGGCTTGGTCTTTTTTGCTTTCCCGGGATAATATCTTCGTCTTCTTCCGATGGTTAACCTCCTTTAAAAATGAAATGATAGAGATTTAGTTTTCACTATTTCCTTAGTTTTTTCAAGGAATTTATCTGTATGAATCTCTCCTCTGTGGCCCTTGGTATGAATCCTCAGAGAGGCGGTCCCTCGGGACATTTCTTTATCACCCACCACCAGAATAAGAGGAATTTTACGGTTTTCCGCCTCTCTCACTTTATAGCCCATTTTCTCTCGACGGAGATCCACCTTAGATCTGAGGCCGTTTTCCTTAAATTTCTTATGTAAAGAATCAGCATAGTCATTATGTCTGGAGGCTATGGGAATGATGACCACCTGCACAGGGGCAAGCCATACCGGAAAATTTCCGTTGTAATGTTCGATCAATATCCCGAAGAATCTTTCTAAAGAGCCCAAAAGAGCCCTGTGGATGAGAAATGGTTTGTGGAATGAGCCGTCCTGACCCACATAATGGACATCAAACCTCTCCGCCAGGTTAAAATCGAGCTGAATGGTGGTGCACTGCCATGATCTTCCCAGAGCATCCTTTATTTTTATGTCTATCTTGGGCCCGTAAAAAACTCCCTCTCCTTTATCCACCTCAAAATCAAGGTTGATATCCAACAGGGCTTGCCTGAGAGCTTGGGTGGCTTTCTCCCAATCTGAAACCTTCCCCACATATTTTTCTGGCCGAGTGGAGAGGAAAACATGGTATTCAGTGAAACCAAAGGTCCTTAAGATCCTTACGGCCAAAGAAATGACTTTCCTGATTTCCTCTCCCAACTGACCGGGCGTGCAGAAAATATGCGCATCATCTTGAGTGAATCCTCTCACCCGCATAAGTCCATGAAGAACACCGCTGCGTTCGTAGCGGTAGACTGTGCCCAGTTCAGCCCAGCGCAGGGGAAGATCACGATAGCTTCTTTGTCCAGAATTGTAAACCATGATATGGAAAGGACAGTTCATGGGCTTCAGTTCATATTCTGTTTCTTCGATGTTGAACGGGGGGTACATGGCGCTGTAAAATTCGGTATGGCCGCTCCGGCGCCATACATCCAGCTTGGCCACATGGGGAGAGTAAAGGAAATCATACCCGTCTTTTATATGCTCTTCATACCAGTAATCCTCGATAATACGCCTGACCGCAGCTCCGTTAGGATGCCAGAGGATCAATCCTGCTCCCAAATCCTGGTTAAAGCTGAACAGGTCTAGTTCGGCACCCAGCTTTCTGTGGTCTCTTCTCTTGGCTTCCTCAAGAAGAAAGAGATGATTCTTCAAATCCTCAGCCTCAAAAAAGGCTGTTCCATAGATTCTCTGAAGCTGTTTTCCCTGTTCATCGCCTTTCCAGTATGCCCCGGACACAGAAAGAAGTTTGAAATGCTTGATGTACCTGGTGGAAGGAACATGAGGCCCTAAACAAAAATCGATAAAACTTCCCTGCTGGTAACAGGTGACCTCATGTGCTGCTTTTTCCTCAATAAGCTCCACTTTCAGCTCCTGTCCCAATTCCTTGAACAGCCGGATGGCTTCCTGTTTGGAAAGAACAATCCTCTGGATGGGGATGTCCTTTTTGGTAAGTTCACTCATTTTTTTCTCAATAGAAGCCAAATCTTCCACCGTAAATGGTTCGCCTCTCAAGAAATCATAATAAAAGCCATTCTCCACCGCTGGCCCTACCCCGGTTTTTGTTCCCGGAAAGAGTTCTAAAACAGCATGCGCCAGCAGATGGGAAGCACTGTGCCGCAGTATATCCACAGCATCTTCAGAATAAGGATAGACCCATTGGATCTCTATATCTTTGACCACCGGAGTCTCCAGATCAACAATCCTTCCATCAATCTTGGCAAACAAAGGATCCTGGGTAAGATTCAATCTCCGAACAAAGTCAGAAAGGGACGATCCTTTCTTTAAGGAATAAATAGACCCCTCTGTCTTTATTTTAACCGATTCTGCCATTTATTTTTTATGTATTCAACAGGGTAGGCAAATCAATTTTTGCTCTATGCTTCCTCTTGAATACTCGATCATTAAAATAATAGGCGCGGAGGGTATCGAACCCTCGACCTCTTCCGCGTCAAGGAAGCACTCTACCACTGAGCTACGCGCCTTCCTCTATTCAGCACATATATTAATAATTTACGCTATGACTGTCAACAACCCAAAACCTTGAATTATGAACAAAAAACCATTATAAAATTCAAGAAGGCTTGACTCCGATGATTGGCATCATGGCAGATTCCCACGACAATGTGCCCGCAATCAAAAAAGCCGTCCGTTTCTTTAACCACACCAAGTGCGAGCTGGTGATCCATGCTGGAGACCTGGTGGCCCCTTTTTCGGCCCGAGAACTGGAAGCACTGGCCTGTCCGGTGAAAGCTGTGTTTGGGAACTGCGATGGCGAAAAAAAAGGATTAAAAAAAGCCTTCCGCTCCTGGGGAACCATAAGAGAAGCCCCTTTTATGTTCCATCAATGCGGTCTTAGTTTCTTGGTCACTCATCTCCATACTTCTCTCTCCTCGTATATCTCTTCCGGTAAATACGATGTCATCGTTTTTGGCCACACCCACAAACCGGAGATAAGGAGGATGGAAAAGACATTGCTGGTGAATCCTGGTGAGGCCGGAGGCTGGCTTTCGGGAAAAAGCACTGTGGCCCTTTTAGACTGCAAGACACCGAATTCTGAAATTGTGAATTTATAGAAAAAAGCCCTCCAGAACCCCCCATCCCTCACCCCTATCACGGAAATAAGGATTCTTCCTGGACAATCCAAATATTGAGAGGTAATCCCCAATCTGGTATACTTAATTTTCTTTTTCTAACACCAATTGTTTATTATTTTAAACAAAACAAACAAAATGGAACTTTGTTAAAGGAGTCAAAACCATGAAAAAAGTCATTATCATGGGTGCAGCAGGAAGAGATTTTCATAATTTCAATGTTTTTTTCCGAGACAACCAGCAGTTTCGGGTCACTGCCTTCACTGCAACCCAAATTCCTGATATCGAAGAGAGGAAATACCCTGCTGAACTCGCCGGGAAACTCTATCCTCAAGGAATTCCCATCCATCCTGAAGAAGAGCTCCCCTCCTTAATCAAGGATAAGGAGATTGATCAGGTTTACTTCTCCTACAGCGATGTCTCTCATCAGTATGTCATGCACAAGGCTTCGGAGGTGTTAGCTTCTGGAGCCAGTTTTGTCCTTCTGGGACCTCAGGAAACCATGATTGAAAGCAAACTCCCGTTGATATCTGTCTGTGCTGTAAGAACAGGAAGCGGAAAAAGCCAGACCAGCAGAAAAATCGCCCTGCAGCTCAAGGAAAAGGGAAGAAAGGTGGTGGTGATTCGCCATCCTATGCCTTACGGAGACCTGGTCAAACAGAAGGTGCAGCGGTTCGCCAGCTACGATGACATGATCAGCCAGGAATGCACCATCGAAGAAATGGAAGAATATGAACCACACCTCAAAAACGGTATCATCGTTTACGCCGGTGTGGACTACCAAGCCATTCTCGACCAGGCTCAACAAGAAGCTGATGTCATCCTCTGGGATGGGGGAAACAATGATTTTCCTTTCTACAAGGCCCACATGGAAGTGGTGGTCGCTGATCCCCACCGGCCCGGCCATGAACTCCTGTATCATCCCGGAGAGATGAATTTCAGAAGAGCTCAGGTTATTGTCATCAACAAAATAGACAGTGCCAAAAAAGAAAATGTGGAGCAGGTGATCAAGAACATCGAAAAATTCAATCCCCGGGCCGTCATTATCCGGGCCAATTCTGCCATCTTCGTTGAGCATGGAGCGGACATCAGAGGGAAAAAGGTTTTGGTTATCGAAGACGGTCCCACCCTGACTCACGGCGAAATGCCTTATGGGGCCGGCGTTATTGCCGCCACCAAATATGGTGCTTCCCAAATCGTGGACCCCCGTCCGTTCGCGGTAGGCAGTATTCAAGAGACTTTCCAAAAATATTCCCATCTGGACAGAGTGCTTCCTGCCATGGGCTACGGAAAAGACCAAATGGAAGAACTTGCTCAAACCATCGCCAAAGTGGATTGTGATCTGGTGGTCGGAGCCACTCCTATTGACCTCGCCCGATTGATCAAGACCAAAAAACGAATCCTGCGGGTGACCTATGAATTGGAAGAAATAGGCTCCCCCAATCTCAATGAGGTGCTTAAGGATATCTGATGAAAAGAAAAATCGCCTTAATCGCTTTTGGGGGGAATGCCATCCTCCCTGAAAACCAAAGAGGACTGCAGTCTGAGCAGATGAAAAATGCCCAAAAAGCAGCCCGCCTGATGATCCATGTGGTCAAAAAGGGCTATGATCTCATCCTGGTCCACGGAAATGGCCCCCAAGTGGGGAATCTCCTCATCCAGATGGAAGAGGCTATCAACAAGATTCCTCCTTTTTCCTTAGAAGTCTGTGATGCCATGACCGAGGGAAGCATGGGTTTCATGCTGGAGAGAGCCCTGATCAACGAACTGCGCAAAAGCTCCTTGGACAAGGAAGTGGCCACCCTGGTTACACAGGTGGTGGTGGACAGGAATGATCCAGCTTTTGAAAATCCCACCAAACCCATCGGCCCCTTCTATTCCAAATACAGAGCCCAAATGCTGACCCGTCAAAAAAAATGGAAAATGATAGAGGATGCCGGCCGCGGCTACCGCAAAGTGGTTCCCTCACCTCAGCCTATAGATATCGTTCCCAAAAGGATCATCAGCAATCTGGTCCGTTCAGGAAAAATCGTTATTGCCGCTGGTGGGGGCGGTATTCCGGTTATCATCAACGGCAACGGCCTCTTTCGAGGAGTGGAAGCGGTTATCGACAAAGACTATGCTGCCAGCCTCATTGCCAGGGAAGCCAAAGTGGACCTTTTCATCATTTTGACCAATGTGGAACGGGTTTGCTTGAACTTCGGGACTCCTGAAGAAAAACCCATTGATGCCATGAGCATAGATCAAGCTCAAACCTATCTATCTGAGGGCCAGTTCCCCCCTGGCTCCATGGGACCTAAAATCAAAGCAGCCATTTCTTACATCCAAAGCGGCGGAAAAGAGGTGCTGATCACCTCCGCCAATTATCTGAGGGCTTCGCTGGTCAACCGTTCGGGAACAAAGATCAAAGCCACACTTTAGGAGGAAAAGATGATGGAAGACTTTATCTCCATTCATGATCTTTCTCTTTATGAATTCAACCAAATATTAGACCTGACTGAGGAAATCAAAGCTCATCCCCGCAGCCACCGGAGCAGTCTAAAAAACAGAATATTAGCCATGATATTTGAAAAGCCATCTCTCCGCACCAGGATGACCTTTGAAGTGGGCATGCTGGAGCTGGGAGGAGAAGCCATCTACTTGAGCCCTTCTGATATCCAACTGGGAAAAAGAGAAAATGTCTGTGATGTGGGCAAAAACCTGGAACGCTGGGTGGATGCCATCATGATCAGAACCTTCGGCCATCAGATTGTGATGGACCTGGCTGGTGCTGCCAGCATCCCTGTGATTAACGCCTTAACCGACCTTCTCCATCCCTGTCAGGCCATGGGAGATTTTTTCACTCTAAGGGAAAAAAAAGGAGGCCTGGCCAATCTCAAATTGGCTTATATCGGAGACGGCAATAATCTGTGTCACAGCCTCATGTTTGCTGCCGCAAAAGCGGGAAGCGCCATGAGCGTGGCCACTCCTGATGGCTATGAGCCCAGTCCAGAGATTGTTAAACAAGCAGAACAAGACGGAAAAGAAACAGGATGGCGTGTTCATCTGTTCAAAGATCCTCACCAAGCTGCTCAGGAGGCGGATGCTGTTTACACTGATGTATGGGCCTCCATGGGTCAAGAAGAAGAACGAGAAGAAAGGGCCGCTGTATTCGCTCCCTTTCAAGTCAACAGGGAAGTGATGGCCAAAGCCAAAGCGGATGCCGTTTTTATGCACTGCCTCCCGGCTCATAGAGGAGAAGAAGTCACAGGCGAAGTCATCGATTCTGCCCAATCCATTGTTTATGACCAAGCCGAAAATAGACTTCACGTACAGAAAATTATTATGTTATTATTGTTAGGTAAGAAGAAAAAAAATGGCTAAAGAACAAGAAAACATAAAAATCGAACAAGAAGACCTCTCTTTCGTAGAGAAAGAACTTTCCCAAAGCGCCGCCCCCCTTTCTCTCCAGGAATTGACCAAAAAGCTGGTTTACAAGAAGACCTCCTCCCAGCTCGCTCAACAAGTCAAAGTTTACGATCCATACTGCAGGTATGAAATCGGAGATTATATTTACAAAGAATATGATGAATCACTGACTGTGAGCAGCAAGGGAGCTGAACATTTCAATGATGCTGTGGTCCTCAGGGTGGTGAACAAATTCGACTACCAGAGTTTCAACTGCGAGATGCTGGAAGTGGACTATTCAGGAGGAGGGATTTTCAGGAAACACATCGATTACATGAAGAAGACCAAGACCCAGGTTCTCCTTCCCAGCAATCTGGAGAAAAAAGGGGAAGAGCCGCAAGTGCTGAAAAAAGAAGATGATCCCCGGCATGAACATCTCCCCATGACAGAGAGGGATATGAAAAAATTGGAGAAGAACCTGAAATCCGCTCTCTCTAAATCATCTCAGTTCTTCCATTGGGATGACTACTGGCAGCTCAAGGAAAAGAAGATTAAAATCGGTGAAAAGAAAATAAAAGACATTGAAAATTATCTCCAGGAAAAAAAACAATCAATCCCCACCGAAGAATTGGTCAGCAAGTTCTTCAGGTTGAAGCCAGACCAAGAACAATTCCCTCTCTACTGTGTCAGTTTAAACCATATCCTGGAGAAGAAATACAAGAAAATTTTCGTGTATGCCTCTCCCCAAAACTGGGGAAAATGGACCTTAAAGCAAATACTCAATTCTTTCCTCAAAGGTCTGCCGCTGTCAGCCCCCAGAGCTAACCTGCCCTCTCTAGAAAGGGAAACCGGAAAAAAGACTTCTTCCCGAGATTATCCTTTAAAAATATATCTGACCTGGAGAGAAATTCTTTCTGGCGGAGTTAAAGTCCCCAAAAGCCACAAAAAGGACTTCTCCATCTCCAGAGAATATGTTTTCACTGATGTGGAATCAGAAAAGGATCACACCGTTTATTATTATCCCTCCGCCCATCTATTTATCGGTCTAAAGGAATTTTACCAAAGCAATAACGTCCCTCAGGGAGCAAGCTTATCTCTGGAGAAGAAGAATGCCTTGCACTTCAATTTCTGGCTTAAGAAATCAAAGAAGAAACTGTCCGTAGCCAAGATCAACTACAAGCCTAAAGAAGACAAATTCACAGACTCCGGCGAGGAAGTGTTTACCTTTTCTCTTCCCAACAAGATAATTCATCTCCAAAAAGAAACATTGACCAAGCTTTTCTCCTTGTATAACCAGAGAAACGGGCTGGACCTGAGAGAACTTCTGATCCTCATCTATAAGAATTTTGGCTTAGGAAGAGACAACTCTTCTCTTCATTACTTGAGGGCTTACCATCTGGTGGACCTGTTAAGACAAACCACCCAAGAAGATGTGGAAAAGATTCTCACCCACTCCCCTGAATTCAAAAAATCTGAAAAAAAGAAGGGAATATTCTTGTATCAAGAAAAAATAAGAATCGAAGAAGAAGAAAAAGAAGCCGAAGCCCCACCTGAAATTCCACCCCAAGAAGAAGCAGAAGAAGTTCCCCCTGAAGCTCCACCTGAAGAAATCTCTCCCCCTCCCCTCCAAGAAAAAAGAGAAGAAATCAGAGCAGAAGCGCCAGCCAGGGCCCAAAAAGTGGAAATAGAAGAGCCCTCTCCAGAAGAACAGCCGCCTCCACCAAAAAAAGAAAAGGAGCCCAAGAAAAAAAGAGAAAAAGTAAGGCCAGAAAGGGAGAAGACTCTTCGGATGAGGAAAGGAGAGAAGAGGTTCATCGAAGAAAAAATCGAGATTGAAGAATCAGAACAGGAAGCCCTTTTCGCCGTCAAAGCCAAAGAGAAAAAAACAGAGGAAGAAGAGAAAACAGCGCCTCCCTCCAAAAAGAAAAAAGAATATAAACATTATGTTTCAGAAGAACCTGTGTTTGGCATATTTGCGGAAAAGCTTAAATCCGCCCTAGATAAAAAAGGTTCACAGAAGAAAGAGGAGGAGGAGAAAGAGAAATAATAAAATCCTCATAAAATTTCCCTCCCCGCCCCTCTTCTGCGGGTCACTCCCATCTGATCCAACAATTCCAGCAGAGGAATCGCATATTTACGGCTGAGGCCAGTCATTTTTTTAAAATCGGAAACAGAGATTTCTTTTTTCCCGGTTGAGCGGATCCTGGAAATGATTTCATCCAACCATCGGGAATGAATAATAAAACCATTTTTTCCCTGGACTATTTTCCTTCTCTCCATTAAAAAAGAAAGCAGCATGTCCAATCTCTGAGGGGAAAGATGAAACTTCTGGCACAACTGGTCAAATGAAACAGAACGGAATTCTCCCTGGTAGCACATCATTTCCAGTTTCTGCAAAATTTTTTCCTCTTCAGGAAACAGATCCCTTCTGAAACCACCCAGAGATATCCTTCCATGGACTTTCTTAATTTTATCCTCCCTGAGCAGACGGTTAATGGCGAGAGAGAGAATCTTATGGTCCAATCTGAATCCTCTTTTTATCCTTTCCAAAGCCATCCCTTCTTCCCCAGGATGTTTCTCATGAAAACGGGAAAGGCCGGCAAGAATTTTCTCACCCAGGAAATCAAGGCTTTCTCTGGAAAGAAGAAAAAGAGGAGAAAAAGAGAGAATTCTCACTCTTCCCTCCTGCTCCAGCTCCTGGCTGAGACGGAGGGCTTTCTGTTTGCTCAAAGGAGAAAATTCGGCTATCTCTCTTTCTTTTAACCCTCTTGTCCCCGTATGCTGGAGAAGGGCCAGCAGCATCTCTTTCTCATTTCCGTTGAGTTTCTGGAGATAAGCTATTCTTTTATTGATTTTCTTAGGTGTGACTTTTCCTGAATCGGGATTAAGCACTCTCCCTTGCCCCATGGATTCATTCTTTCTGGACTTTCTGACTTCGAATCTATCATCCCATTTTAAGTTCAGAAGATTGCGGGTATGGACACGGATAAAAAAGTCAGGCTGGTTTCCCTTTTGAACCTGAGGATAAAAAGAAAGAGAACAAGGCATCCTTGTATTTTTGACCACCATCAAGGCCTGGAATGACTTTTTCTCCTGCTGAGGAGAGAAGTCAACCACAGCGTCGAAACAGGAAGTCATCACCTGCGTCTTCCTCCCTTATGCGAAGTCAAAGTCAGGGTCAATCTCCTGAAGACAGGATCAACTGAAGCCAAAATCCCTTTTATCCTGTCTCCCATTTCCAATTTCCTTCCCGTTCTTCTTCCCACCACAGTCTTTTCTGACCTCTTCACATAATGATCATCTGCCAAATCAGAAAAAAAGACTGTTCCGCTCACTAAATAATCATCCAACTCCACCTCCAAACCTGCCTTAGAAATATCAATGACCGTGCCTTCCATCTCCTCTCCCAGCTTTTGTTTGAGAAACTGATAGATTTTCCATTCCAAAAGCTCCCTTTCTGCCTCATCTGCCCTCTGCTCCTGTTCAGAACATCGGTGGGCTACAGAAGAAAGAGAGGACCATGGTGGCTTTTCCTGTTTCAGGACCTGTTTCAGGATGCGGTGAACCACCAAATCAGGATAGCGCCGGATGGGAGAGGTGAAATGAGTGTATATCTTTTTGGCCAGACCGAAATGACCTTTATTCTCCTCCGAATAGACAGCCAGGCTGAGGCTTTTGAGAATCTGAAGGTTAACAAACTTTTCATAAGGTTTGCCTTCAGCCTGTTCCACCGCATGCTGGATATCTTTGGATTCTATCTTTTTCTTTTCGGGCAGATAAACGCCGAAGTGAGGCAATATTTTGCGAAGCTTCGCCAAATCCCTTTCTCTTGGTTGGGGATGGATCCTGTAAAGAAGGGGGACTCTTTTCTCAGCAAGATAGGAAGCTACCGCCTCATTGGAAGCGACCATGAACTCTTCAATAACCTGATGAGCCTCGTTCCGCTGCAAGGGGAGAACAGAAACGATATTTCCCTCTCTGTAGATGAGCTCCGGCTCCGTGATGTCGAAATCCAGGCTTCCCTCCTCCTTTCTTTTCCTTTTCAAAAGCCGTGCCAGATCTCTCATTATCATCAAATCCGGGACAAGTTTTGAAAATCTGGCTCTCTCTTCTTCCTCCCCTAAAAAAATTTTATAAACAGACCGGTAGGTCATCCTTGCTTCGGTCCTGATCAAAGAGGGCTGGAATACTCTGTCCACCACATTTCCTTCAGGGTCTATTTTCAGGATCACTGAAAAAGCAAGCTTGTCCTCCGCCGGTCTTAGGCTGCACAGTTTATTAGACAGCCTCTCGGGCAGCATGGCCAGCGTCCGATCTGGAAAGTAAACACTGGTCCCTCGCTCCAAAGCCTCCTCATCAAGGTGGGTTCCGGGCTGGACATAATGGGAAACATCAGCAATATGAACTCCCAGCAAAAATCCGCCGTTTCCGAGCTTCCTCACACTCACCGCATCGTCAAAATCCTGAGCCTCCTCGCCGTCAATAGTCACAGTGAGCCAACTTCTATGATCCACTCTTCCCTCTTTGGCCTGCTCGGAAACAGGAAAAGGAATACTCTGGGCTTCTTGGAGTGACTGAGGGGAAAAGGATGACCGTAATCCATATTTGCGCATGACCGCTTCTGTATCCACCCCTGGTTCATCCGGCATTCCCAGAATATCTGTCAAACCCATGGTCTTTCTCTCCACCTCCACCAACATGCCTGGAACAGGGGAAAATTCCCTGCTCACCACCACCGGCAGTTCCTCAGAAAAGGGAGCATCCAGGGGGAGAAAATAGGGCTGCCCTCCGTATTCCCGGTACTGGCCGATCACCCTCTCTTTTCCTTTTTCCAGGACCCGCAGAATCCTTCCCTCCGGCTTCCCTTTTTTACCCCTCCTCTTATAAAGAACTTCCACCGTATCCCCGTGCATGGCTCCTCCGGAACGGCCGGGGGGAATAAAAATGTCCTCCCCCGGTTTCTTCTGGACAGCCACAAATCCGTATTCTTTCCGGGAACGGATAAATCTCCCTGTTATCAGATGAGGAGAGGCGGGAACAAAATACCTGCGTTTTACCCTGAAAACAATCCCCTGGCTCTCCAATTCCCGCAGGGTCTTCTTTAACCGTTGTTTTTGTGGAGGAGACAGACGAAGTTGACTGGCTAATTTTTGAAAACTCATCCCCCCTTTTTTCCTCTTCAACAGAGAAATGATGCGGTCAACCATCCTTTGACTCAATAATAAAACAGAGAAATATGGGGAATTTTGTATCTCTCTCTCATAAACTTCACCAGTCTTATCTTTAACATGGAATCCAATTCATATTCATCCCGGTATTCATATTCCTTCATCACTTCTTTTCTGACTTTTTCTTTCATTTCCTGCGGAGCGTCTTCCCACAGAAGCTCCTCAATCCTCTCTTCCAGCTGTTCTAACTCTTCCTCTTCCCATTCCCTTTTGGAAAGCATCTCTTGGGCTTCAGAATAGAGGTCTCCAAGAAAGCCTACTGGAGAGGGAAGTCTCCTTAAAAATCTCACCACTTCTGCCCTCGCTTTCTTCCTTTTTTCCTCTCCTTCGAAAATCAAGCCTCTTTTCCCCACTCTTCTTTCTTTGTACTGCCCAAAAGCTTTTAACACCTGAAAATCGCAGTACAAAAGAGAAAAGATTTTTTCCCTTTTTCTCCTTTTGGTTCTGGAATCTTCAAACGATCGTTTTATCCCCTCCAAGACCACTCGCAGGGGAATGCCCTTTTTTTCCCAACGGTCTATGAGATCAAGCTCCTGAGATGAAAGAAAAAAAGGCGTTCCCCTCTGTTTGATAAAATGTCGGGTAACAGTCTGAAAATACCGATTTCTTTTTCCGATTTTTTTTTCGTCCACTTATTCCCTAGCTTTACTGACTGATTTCACTCTGGAGCAGCAAGTGAATCCAGGGCAAAGATATTCACTCACCTCGCTTGTGAAGTTTCTTGTTCCCGGTTCCTGTCAAAAATGATCCTGAGGCCTTCCAGCACAAGATAGGGCTCACCAAATTGAATAGACTGAATATCCCGGCTGATCACGGCTGCGAATCCTCCCGTAGAGATGACCTTGGTCTTCTCTCCCAGTTCCTTCCTCATCTCTTCTATGATACGAGAAATAAGACCAATATAACCATAATAAAGACCCGACTGCATGCTGCTCACTGTGGTTCGGCCGATGGCTTTCTGGGGCTTTCTTATCTCAATACGAGGCAGTTTCGCTGTCTTGAGATAAAGCGCCTCCGCTGCAATCTGAATTCCCGGAGCAATAGCTCCTCCCAAATATTCTCCTTTTTCCGAAACAGCATCAAAGGTGGTGGCTGTTCCAAAATCAACCACGATGGCTGGTCCTCCGTATTTGGCAAAGGCAGCCACTGCTGCCACCACCCGATCTGCACCCACTTCCAGAGGATTCTCGTAGAGGATGGGCATTCCGGTCTTCAATCCCGGGCCCACCACCAATGCCTTCACTCCAAACAGATCCCTGGACAGCTGTTGAAAAACGGGTGTCAGCGGGGGAACCACGCTGGAGAAAATAACAGATCTTATTTCTTGTTTTTTTAAATCTGCTGAGGAAAAGAGGTTCAACAGGGTGATTCCGTATTCATCGCATGTTTTTTCTCTTTCCGTTCTGATCTTCCAGCTCTTGATCAAACTCCGGCCTCTAAAAATACCGATAACGATATTGGTATTTCCTATATCCGCAGCTAAAAGCATCCCCTCCCTCCTTTACGCACTTTCGATGGTTTCTATCTGAGCAGAAAAGAACTTTAATTTCTTCCCGTTTTCCTCCAGGATCAGATTCCCCGAAGTGTCGATCCCTTGAAATACACCTCGAAATATCCCTTGGTCGGTAAGCACAGTTATTCTTCTGTGCAGAGGCAGGACTGAGCCGGCCTGGAAAGCCTTGATGACTTTCTTTTCTTCTCCTTTTAGAAAAAGACTGTACCAGTGCTCCAGGGAAGTCCACAGGCTGGGAAGAATTTCATCCATCCTTATAGGCTCTTTCTTTATAAGCTTTAAAGAAATGGCCTGACCGCGAATTTCTGGAGGAAAATCCTTTTTTTCATGACTGAGGTTCAGTCCTATGCCCATGATAACATAATGGAGGCGATTTCCTAAAAATCCACTCTCACACAGGATTCCCCCCACCTTCCTGCCTTCCCCGATCAGGTCGTTTGGCCATTTTAAACAGAGCCTCACTCCCAGGGCATGGAAAACCGCGTCCTTCACTGCCAAACCCCCCACTACAGGAAGAAGCGATACAGAAGGGGTGGGAGGGCGGAGAATCACTGAAGTGTAAAGTCCTTTGTTTTTTGGTGAGTACCACTTTCTTCCCCGCGTTCCTCTTCCTTCAGTCTGCTCCTCTGCCACCACCACCGTTCCTTCTTCTTCGCCTGTCCTGGCCATTTTTTTGGCCAGATCATTGGTAGAAAGACAGCTCCGTACCCATCGAATTTTTTTCCCGATCTCCATCACTTTACCCAGAAAAAATGAAAAGAATATCCCTTCGCTTCTTTTATTGAAGAGAGAGAATGTGGTCCAGGCTTTCCTGCAGTTTTCCCTTTTTTCTCTGAAGGTGATTCAATCTGTCCTGGTTCCTGCGGATGACTGCTGGAGGAGCTTGTTTGAGAAACCGTGTATTCTGGACTCTGTTTTCTATTTTCCTGATTTCTTCCTCGGCCTTAGCCAGCTCCTTCTCCACTCTCTTTTTCTCCTGCTCTAAATCGAACATATCTTCTTTAAGAGGGATGGCAATTTCCCATAATCCGGCCACGCCTTTCAAAAGCCTCTTTTCCGTCGGAAACTCATCCCAAACCTGAACACCTCCAACACCGGCCAGACTCTGGACGTATATCTGGTAGTCCTGGATGAGATTTCTATCCTCTTCCTTTTTTGTTTTCAGCCAAAGCCCTATTTTCTTTTTAGGAGTAATCCTGTTTTCAGCCCTAATGGTTCTTACTCCCACGATAACTTCCTGAAGGCGCTTCATGGCCTTCTCTGCCTGCTCGTCTATGCGATCATCCTGGCCCACAGGAAATGAAGCCCCGGCCAGTGACTTTCCAGTGGAAGGAAGATGCTGCCAGATTTCTTCGGTGATAAAGGGCATGAAAGGATGAAGCAGTCTCATTATCTGGTCTAAACCTTCCACCAGGACAGCCTGGCTTGTTTTATTTCCCTTTGTCAGGGCAGGCTTCACCAACTCGATATACCAGTCACAGAATTCATGCCAGATAAAATGATAAATCCTGTCTGCTGCCTCGTAGAACTTGTATTCTTCCAAGGCCTGGTTAAGCTGTTGGCTGATTTTGGCCAATCTGCTTCGAATCCATCTGTCAGCCAGAGTCATTTCTTCCTCATTTATCTCCATGAGCTGCTCATCCAAGTTCATCAGCACAAAGCGGGAAGCATTCCAGATCTTGTTGGCAAAGGCACTATAGCCGGCCATTCTTTCCTCAGAAAGGGAAATATCCATGCCGGGAATGGCCAGAGCTGCCAGGGTAAACCTAAGGGCATCTGTGCCGTATTTATCCATCATTTCCAGAGGATCGATAATATTCCCCTCTGACTTACTCATTTTTCTCCTTTTAAAATCCCTCACCAGCCCGTTGATGAAAACATGACGGAAGGGGATGTCTCCCGTAAACTTGAGGCCCATCATGATCATCCGGGCCACCCAGAAAAAGATGATATCAAATCCTGTGGCCATCAGATCAGTGGGGTAGAAAGTTTTCAAATCTTCAGTCTGCTCCGGCCACCCCATGGTGGCAAAAGGCCACAGCGCAGAGCTAAACCATGTATCCAGAACATCCTGGTCCTGGATGAGGTTTCTGCTCTGGCATTTTTGGCATTTCTCTGGCTTTACCATAGCCACCATCAATTGAGAACA
Source organism: Candidatus Aminicenantota bacterium (assembly GCA_046538375.1). Lineage (GTDB taxonomy): Bacteria > Acidobacteriota > Aminicenantia > Aminicenantales > Aminicenantaceae > JBKHJA01. Next base: position 19,125 of record JBKHJA010000003.1, on the reverse strand, counting down.
ATCCCGGCAATACCAGGCAGGGATCCTGTGCCCCCACCAGAGTTGACGGGAAATGCACCAGTCGTGGATATTGTACATCCACTCGAAATAGGTCTTAGCCCAATTAGGGGGCACGAACTGAATTTTCCCTTCTTCCACCACTTTGATGGCCTCTTCAGCCAAAGGCTTGATTTTAACAAACCACTGCCAGGAAAGATAAGGCTCAATGATGGTTTTACAACGGTAACAGTGCCCCACAGCATGTTGGTACTCTTCTGTTTTCACCAGCAGTCCCTTCTTTTCAAGCTGGGAGAGGACTTTCTGGCGGCACTCGAACCTGTCTAAACCTTTGAACTCTTCCCCCGCCTCTTCTGTCATCTTACCGGAGCCATCGATAACAATCACCTGCGGAAGATTATGCTCTTTCCCCAACTGGAAATCCACTGGATCATGGGCAGGAGTCACCTTCACTGCCCCTGTCCCAAATTCCATATCCACCTTCTGGTCTGTGATAACAGGGATAATTCTTTCCACTATTGGCAGCAGAAATCTCTTCCCATGAAACTTCTTGTACCGCTTATCATGGGGATGAACAGCCACTGCAGTATCTCCTAACATGGTTTCGGGCCGGGTGGTGGCCACCACAATGTGTTCTTTACTGTCCAAAAGGGGATACTTTATGTAATAAAGCCTGGTTTTTCGTTCTTTGTGCTCAATCTCTATATCTGAAAGCACTGTTCCACAGTGGGGACAGCGATTAACCAGATAATAATCTCTGTAGATAAGCCCTTCATGGTAAAGGTCCACAAACACTTTCCTGACGGCTTGAGAAAATTTTTCATCCATGGTGAACCTTTCTCTAGTCCAATCCAGTGAAGCTCCCAGCCTTTTCAACTGACGAGTGATGATCCCTCCGTACTCTTCTTTCCATTCCCATGCCATTTTGAGAAACTCCTCTCTTCCTATTTCCTCTCTGGTCTGTCCTCTCTGTGCTAACTTTTGTTCCATCACATTGTGGACAGCAATACTGGCATGATCTGTTCCTGGCAGCCAAAGAACATTGTATCCCTGCATCCGCCTCCAGCGAACAATGATATCAGGGAGGGTAAAGCAAAGGGCGTGTCCCATATGCAGGGACCCTGTCACATTAGGAGGGGGAAGAACCATGGAAAATTTTTCTCTGGGCGAAGGCGCTTCAGCCACAAACAGCCCTTGATCAATCCAAAATTTGGACCACTTCCCCTCCACCGGTTTAGGATCATAGGCCTTTTCCAGAATACGTTGTCTTTTCATCCTGAACTCCACAATCTGATAAATAGGAATCCCTATTTTACCAATTTAGTTCACGTTTTTCTTTTCTTTGTTCAGTTTTAGTTTCTTTTTTATGTCTTCCAGCTTGGCCATGATGAAGGACTCCATCTCTGCCAGAAGCTGGGTTTTGATTCTCTTTTCCAGTTCCCTCTCCACTTCCAAACTTTCTTTTTTTACTACGGCCTTGATTCTGGCTTCAAGCTCTTCCTCCTGTTCCGGATCAAAAAAAACTCCTGGCGTGGGTTCTTCGGGAAGGGTTTGAGGATCATTCTTTCTCTGGACATGAGTCTTTACCAGATGGATCAAGCTTTGAGAATCGAACGGGAGTTGAATAATATCATCATATTCGAGTTCAGCGCTCTTTTTCCTGTCCATAGGCTCGAAAACTCCCTGCAGCAGAAAAAGAGCTGTTTTTTTGAACTGTTCCTGAGCCTTCAGGTACCGACTTATTTCATAACCATCCCTGCGGGGAAGAGAAAGCCCCAGCAGGATGACATGGGGATCGATCTTGTCAAGTTGATTGAGCACTTCCTGCCCATCATCAAAAACATAGATTTCAAATTCTGGACTTGAGAAAGCCATCCGGGCTGCTTTCTGAATCACCGGGCTGCTGTGAGCCACCATCACTTTATAAGCCATCTCAATTTTCGAAAATCTTAGAATAGGCTAAACAGAAGCTTTCAGTATTCAATAAAGACTGAGTCATCCCCTAACAATCGTTCTATATCCTTAGTGAGCTCTTCTGAAGGAGAAACCCCTTGGATATCCACAGACTGAACCACCATCCGGTAGGAATGAGGTGTTTCCAGCTCAAAGATAACTGGACAGGGGCCTCGGTTCTTGTCCAGCATGGCCTTCAGGTTATCAAAGATCGACTCCTCGATCCCGGGGAGAAAAATCCTCAGGACCATTCTCTTGGCCTGCTCACGGAAAGCCTCTTCAAGGGGCATGAGGTGGATAAGATGAATTCTTCGACTTTCGCCTTCTCCCAGGAATTTTCCCTTCACCCATACCATCAGATCTTCGCTCAAGTATTCATAATGCCTTTTATAACTGTCGGGAAAAACCACCACCTCTATCCGACCGCTGAGGTCTTCTAGGATGAAAGTGGCCATTCTTTCTTCTTTTTTGGTCTTAAGGGGTTTTAAAGAGGAAATGACCCCGGCCACTCTTATTTCGCTGTCAAAATCTTTCTCGTCATCCAACTGATTTATGGAATGAGAAACCAGCCGCTTCAGCAGGTTGCCGAATTGAGCCAGAGGATGACCGGTGATAAAAAAACCTAAGGCGTCTTTTTCATAGGAAAGAAAAAGGCTTTCATCCCATTCCGGCATCCGCTTTATTTCCGCAGGAATGGGAGGAGGTTCAAGTTCTCGGCGGCCAAACAGGAGATTCTGCTTCGACGATTTGATTTTCTGAATGTCATGGGCATAGTTTATCATCTTGTCTACCATGTGGAAAAGCTGGGATCTCTTCCATTTTAAAGAATCAAAAGCTCCTGCTTTTATCAGACTTTCAACCACTTTGCGGTTAACCACTTTGGGATTGATTTCTTGGAAAATCTCAAAAGGAGAAGTAAATTTCCCTCTCGAACTGCGGGACTTGAGTAAAGCCTCCACCGCTCCCTCTCCCACGTTTTTAACAGCAGAGAGTCCGAAGCGGATATGCCCGTGATCCACGGTAAAATTGAATTCACTTTCGTTTATATCAGGAGGCAGAACTTTAATTCCCATTTCTTTGCATTCGGTTGTATATTTCACCACTTGGGAAGTGGCTCCTCTTTCTGCTTCTGAAGTGAGGAGGGCGGCTAAGAAATAGACCGGAAAATGAGCCTTGAGATAGGCCGTTCTGTAGGCCAAAAGGGCATAAGCTGCACTGTGCGATTTGTTGAAACCATATCCGGCAAAGTATTTTATCTGGTCAAAAATCTTGCTGGCTTTGGAAGCACTTATTCCTTTTTTCTTGGCCCCCTGGATGAACCGCTGTCTTTGAGCCTTCATCATGGCTGTCTCTTTTTTCCCCATGGCTTTGCGAAGGATATCAGCCTCAGCCAGTGAAAAACCGGCCAGTTCGGTGGCAATCTGCATCACCTGCTCTTGGTAAACGATAATTCCCTTGGTCTCCTTCAGGATTGGTTCGAGCTCGGCAAATTCGTAGCTGATTCGTTCCGGATGATTTTTTCTTTTTATGAACTCATCGGTCATCCCGCTTTTCAAAGGGCCAGGTCTGTAAAGGGCATTCAAAGCAATCAAATCTCGGAAACTTTCCGGCTTGAAATTTCTGAGCAGATCTTTCATGCCTGGACTTTCAAATTGAAAAACTCCATCCGTGTTTCCAGCTTTAAACACATCGAATGTCTTTTGATCATCCAGAGGAATATCATCCAATTGGATCTTCTTCCCTGAATCTCTATTGATGAGTTCAACGGTATCCTGAATCACTGTCAGGTTGCGAAGCCCCAAAAGATCCATCTTCAGCAGCCCCAGGGCTTCGATATCCTGCATCGGAAATTGAGTGGTTATCTCGCCTCTGGTCGATTGATACAGGGGCATAAACTCCACCAAAGGCCGGGGAGCAATGACAATCCCGGCAGCATGGATGGAAGGATGACGAACCTGACCTTCTAATTTTTGGGCAATAGACAGGAGGTGAGCAATCTTGGTGTTTTTGTCCCTCAGTTGTTTCAACTGGGGGATATTATTGATTGCTCCTCCTATGGTGGCGTCCGGACCGAAAGGAGGAATCATCTTGGCGATTCTGTCCACCTCAGGAAGCGGAACCTCCAAAGCCCTGCCCACATCACGGACGGCCTGACGAGCTGCCATGGTGCCAAAAGTGATGATCTGGCATACGTTTTCCCGGCCATATTTTTGAGTCACATAATGTAGGACCTCATCTCTTCGCCTCCCGCAGAAATCGATGTCAATATCGGGAAGACTGATTCTCTCTGGATTCAGGAATCTTTCAAAAAGAAGATTGTACTCCAAAGGATCAAGGTCAGTGATACCTAAACTGTAAGCCAACAGGCTGCCAGCAGCCGAACCTCTGCCTGGTCCCACAGGAATTTTCTCGGTCTTGGCCTTCTGAATGAGATCCCAGACAACAAGAAAATACCCTTCAAAACCCATTTCCTTGACCAGCTCCATCTCTTTCTCCAATCTCTGATGGTACTGCTGAAGAGTGAGGGCACGGTCTTCCTTTTCCTCTCTAAGAACCTTCTCCACGCTGATTTCAAATCCTTCTTTAACCACCTGGTCAAAATACTCACTCAGCGGGATTCCTCCCGGAGCTTTGAATTGAGGGAGGAAGTGACCTGAAGTGGGAAACTTAAAATGACACTGGGAAGCAATTTTGGCTGTATTCTTCACCGCCTCAGGAACATCTTTGAACAAATCCATCATCTCCGAACTGGATTTAAAGTAGAACTGATCAGTCCCGAATCGAATCCTATCTTGATCGCCAACTTTTTTATTTGTCTGGATGCAGATGAGGATATCCTGAGTCTCTGCATCACTTTTATGGAGATAATGGCAGTCATTGGTGGCCACTACAGGAAGACCCAGCCTCTTCCCGAGAGCGACTAGGAGAGGATTCGCTTCTTTTTCTTCCTTAAGCCCATGATCCTGGAGTTCAAGATAAAAATCCCCCCTGGAAAAAATGGAAGCATACTCCAAGGCTGCTCTCTCCGCTTTATCCTCCTCTCCTGATAAAAGAAAATGGCTGATCTCTCCTTTGATACAGCCTGATAGTCCCACCAGGCCCTCTCCATACTGGGCCAAAATTTCTTTATCTATCCGGGGGCGGTAGTAAAAACCCTCTAAATAACTTTTGGTGATGAGTTGACAGAGATTTTTGTATCCCTTTTCATTCTTAACCAGAACAACCAGGTGAAAATGAACGGATTTCCCTTTCTCTGCCTTTTTATGGAAGCGGCTTTGTGGAGCCACATAGAGTTCACACCCCAGGATGGGTTTGATTCCTTTCTTTTCGGCCCTCCTGAAAAAATTCACTGCTCCAAAAATGTTGCCGTGATCGGTGAGAGCCAAGGCCGGCATGTTGCTCTTCCAGGCTGCTTCAATCAAGGAGTCTATCTTTAAAGCTCCATCCAGAATGCTGAACTCTGAATGATTATGAAGATGAACGAAAACAGGTTCCATATCTCACTCTCAGCCAAGCATTTCTTTTCCCGTGATAGGAAATCACTCTATGAGAGGATGCCATCGCAGGAATGGAACGGCTTGGACCTTTCAATAAATTTTGTCCGACCGATGAATGGCGGATTGAACTCTCTAAAAAGATTGGACTTTTCGGTCTCATCCCAAGCGCCCTGCAGATCCTTTCTCACTCCCATTCTATGGTGCCAGGAGGCTTGGTGGTAATATCATAAACAACACGATTGACTCCGTCAACTTCATTGACTATTCGATTGGATATGCGGGCTAAAAACTGGGGCGAAGCAGGATACCAATCAGCGGTCATCCCGTCGAGGCTGCGAACAAGGCGAATCACCACCACTCTCTGATAAGTCCGCCTATCGCCCATCACTCCCACTGTTTTTACCGGAAGCAAAACCGCAAAAGCCTGCCATAACTTCTCGTACAAACCCTCCCGTTTCACTTCCTGCAGGAGAATATCATCGGCTTTCCTCAAAAGATCAATCTTCTCTGGAGTGACTTCCCCCACCATCCGCACAGCCAATCCGGGGCCGGGAAAAGGATGCTGTAAGACGAAATTTCTTTCTAGACCCAGCTCCTCAGCCAGCTTCCTGACTTCATCCTTGAACAGCTCTCTTAACGGCTCAATCAATTTGAAGGGCAGAGAAGAAGGTAAACCTCCCACATTATGATGAGATTTGATGGAAGAAGAAGGCCCTTTGACTGGATTGCTCTCGATCACATCAGGATAAATGGTTCCTTGAGCCAGATATTCGATATCTCCTATCTTTTCTGCTTCCTTTTCGAATATATGGATGAACAGTTGGCCGATTGTCCTCCTCTTTTTTTCCGGAGAAGTGACTCCCTTCAGTTTTTCCAAAAACATCTGCGAAGAATCCACGCCGATGACATTCAGGTCAAACCGGTCTCTGAATTTCCTCATCAATGCCTGGTACTGCCCCTTTCTCAGCAGACCATTGTCGACCAAGATGCAGGTCAGGTTCTCCTTAACAGCCTTGCGCATGATCAATGCTGTGACCAGAGAATCCACTCCTCCGCTGAGACCACAGATAACTTTATCTTCCTTCACCTGGCTTCTAATCTGGGCAATTTTTCTGGGGAGAAAAGAGCTGATCTTCCATTCGGCTTTCAAGCCTGCCTGGGAGAAGAGAAAATTGGAGAGGATCTCATCCCCCTGTTCGGTGTGGATAACCTCGGGATGAAACTGGACTCCGAACATTTTCCTCTGCGGCCATTCCATCACCGCCGCAGTGGAATTTTCAGTCATTCCCGAAACCGCAAAACCAGCAGGAACGGTTTCCACTCTATCTCCATGGCTCATCCACACCTGGGTATTGTCATTTATCCCGGCAAGCAATCCTCTCCTGTTCAGAACTTTTAACTGCGCCAATCCGTACTCCCCCTTTATCGATGTGTGAACCTTGCCTCCTAAGAGATAGGCCATGAGCTGAAGTCCATAACAAATACCCAACACAGGAATTTTCATGTTGAAAATTTCTGGGGAAAGAAGAGGGGCGTTCTTTTGGTAAACACTCCTGGGACCGCCAGAAAAAACCACGGCCGCTGGTTTTTCATGCTTTATTCGAGATAAGGAAAAATGGGAAGGAACAATCTCAGAATAAACACCCAGTTCCCTTATCTTCCTGGCAATCAACTGGGTGTATTGAGAGCCGAAGTCGAGGATGAGGACCTTATCCATGTATCGATTTTATCACAAAAACAAAAAAGTAAAAAAGGTGTAAACATTTCAATTTTCGTAATAGGAGGTGAGGGATGGGGGGTCGTCAGCACGCTTTTGGAGATGTTTTCAGGTAAGGATTGCATTTTTTCTGGTGGGTGGTATGGGTTCTTTCACGGCACATCCCCGTCATTTCCGACAGCCGCAGACCAAAAAATGGAAAGGCTCAAGTTTTTGTAATGATTGACTTCATGGGCATAATCTCTTATAGTTTTTTCCTAAGATGGACTGGGAAGATATGGCAAGAGAATTATCATTGGAAACACCCTCAAAAATTCTCCTGCTGGTCATGGATGGCCTGGGCGATCTTCCTGTTGAGGGAAAAACAGCTCTGGAAGCTGCCGCTACCCCTCACCTGGATGATCTGGCAGCTAAAAGCGCCTGTGGCCTGACAGATCCTGTTTTTATGGGCATCACTCCTGGAAGCGGGCCCGCCCATCTTGCCCTGTTTGGGTACTCTCCTACAAAGTACATGCTGGGCCGCGGCATTCTAGAAGCACTGGGAATAGGAGTGGAGGTGGGAAAAAACGATCTGGTAGCCAGAGGAAACTTTGCCACTCTGAAAGACGGCCTTATTGTTGACCGCAGAGCTGGGAGAATTCCTACCAGCAAGAACCAGACGCTCTGCCAAAAACTCAACAGTTCCCTGAAAAAGCGAGAAGAAACGAAGATCGCCGTTTTCCCAGGGAAAGAGCACCGTTTTGTGGCCAAATTCACAGGCCAAGGGCTCTCTGACTCCCTCACCGATGCGGACCCTCAAAAAGAAGGAATGCCCAGGGCTCATGTCCGTCCTCTCGCCTCAGAGGCAGAGGAGACAGCCAAAAAAGTCAACGATTTTCTGGATGAAGCGACCGCTGTGCTGAGCCATTCTTCCCCGGCCAACACTATCCTTCTGCGGGGATTTTCCAAACATCCCTCTATTCCCACCATGAGAGAACTCTTCAAATTGAAACCTGTGGCCGTCGCTCATTATCCCATGTATAAGGGCCTGGCCAAGCTGATAGGGATGGATATCGTCCACCCTGAAGAGGGCCTGAATCCTCTTTTCCAGTCAGTTGAGAAAAACTACAGCCGTTATGATTTTTTCTACATCCATGTCAAAAAGACAGATTCCGCTGGTGAAGACGGGAATTTTGAGGCCAAAAAAGAAGTCATCGAAGAAGTCGACCGCCTGCTTCCTCGCCTTTTAGCCCTGAAACCGGATGTGATGGTGGTGACTTCTGATCATTCCACCCCCTGTTCCCTGAAATCCCATTCCTGGCATCCTAACCCGTTCCTCCTTTACTCCCAAAATGTCCGCACCGATCAAGTGAAATTCTTCTCTGAAATAGAGTGCGGCCGTGGTCATCTGGGCCGATTTCCGGCTGTCTACGCCATGTCTTTGATGCTGGCTCATGCCGGAAAGCTGAAAAAATTCGGGGCGTGAGGGAAGAGTGGCATTGATAGTAATCTATAATTTATATAGAATTTATAAGGTAGTGCAGAGTAAAGTCCACATATCATAGTCAATCATGAAGCATCAACATCTGCGACCTATCCTCTTTCTTCTGCTGACCCTTTCCTGGCAGTGGCTTTCCTCTGCCAAACAGGACACCCGCGTAGAAATCTATGATCTTCGTTCCTACACTCATCCTACTTATACCCGGATTGTGGTGGATATCGGGACTCTTCGGGAGTACAGCTACAATCAACTGCAAAATCCTGACCGGGTGTATGTGGATATCTATCAGGCCAAACTGAATCCTATTCTCCACGGAAAAACATTTCTGGTCAAAAATGCCTATCTCCACCAGATACGCATTGCCCAAAAAACAAGGACCACGGTGAGGGTAGTGGCTGATCTCGACTTCCAAAAGGTTAAGAAATACCGCGTCTGGCATCTCTTCGACCCCTTCAGGGTAGTCTTCGATATCTACCCTCAAGCCACAGATGTTGAGCCCTCTTCGTCAAAGACTCCCCAGCCTCCAGAACCATCCAGCTCAGGATACAGTATCGCCCGTCAGTTGGGATTGGGAATCCAAAGGGTGGTCATAGACCCCGGCCACGGCGGCCAGGATCCAGGGTGCATCAGCAGGAAGGGCCTTCAAGAAAAAAACATTGTCCTGGATGTCTCCCGTCGGCTGGAAAAACTGCTGAGCCAAAATATGGGCCTGGAGGTGGTATTGACCAGAGAATCGGACATCTTTATCCCCCTTGAAAATCGGACAGTGATCGCCAATCAAAAAATGGCAGATTTATACATATCCATTCACGCCAATGCTCATCCCAGCAAGAAGCGCCGCGGCGTGGAGACATTCTTTCTCAATTTCAGCCAAGATCCTTCGGTCAATGAAATTGCCGCCCGCGAAAATGCCACCTCCACCAAAAACATCAGTGAGATGAAAGAAATCATCAAAAAAATTGTCCAGAACAGCAAAATCGTGGAATCCAAAGATCTGGCAGAAAAAATACAAAAAAACCTGGTCAAATGTCTCTCCCAGAAATACAGAGAGGTCAAAGATTTGGGAGTCAAAGGCGGCCCTTTTTGGGTTCTCATCGGAGGGGAAATGCCCTCTGTTCTGGTGGAGATATCTCATCTGAGCAATTCACAAGAAGAGGAGCAATTAAAGGACCCTCACTACCGCCAACAGGTCGCTCAGGGAATCTATCAAGGCATTCTAGACTACCTGCACTCCTTAGGCAAAGGACAACCATGAAAAGAAGAGAGTTTATTAAACAGTTGAGCCTGGGCAGCTTACTCCTCCATTTCCCTTCTTCCGTTTTAGCCCAGCAAAAAAGCTATCCTCACTTGGCCCTTGTTCACGGCGACTCGCCGGCCCTGATAACTGAAAAAGCCATTTCACTTCTGGGAGGAATCCGCCGCTTTATCTCCAAAGGTGATGTGGTGATGGTCAAGCCAAATATCGGCTGGGACAGGACTCCTCAGCAGGCGGCCTGCACCAATCCGGAAGTGGTCAAGTCTGTGGTCCGGCTCTGCCTTGAGGGCGGAGCCAAGGAAGTCAAAGTGATGGATCATCCCTGCAATCCAGCCCGCCGGACTTACGCCCGATCAGGTATTGCTGAAGCCGCTAAACGAGCAGGCGCCAAAGTTCTCTTCCCCAATCCTCATCGACTAAAAACCATCTCTCTTGAAGGAGAATGGCTCAAAGAATGGGAAGTGTATACAGACTTTATAGAATGCGACAAAATCATCAACCTTCCTATCGCTAAAACCCACAGTCTTTCCCGGCTGACCATGGGCATGAAAAACTGGCTGGGAGCTCTGGGAGGCAACCGCAACCAGCTCCATCAGAAAATTGACCAGGCTATGATTGATCTCTCCGCTTTCTTCAACCCCTGCCTGACTCTACTGGACGGCTTCCGGATTCTCATCAGGAATGGACCGCAAGGAGGAAGGCTTTCTGATGCCAAATTATTCAAAACAGTGGCTGGGGGAAAGGATTATGTGGCTGTGGATGCCGCGGGAGCGACATTTTTCAACATAAAACCTTCTGAGCTGCCTTTTCTGAAGCTTGCCCATCAAAGAGGGTTCGGAGAAATCAACCTGGAGAAACTCCATATTGAAGAGAGAACGATCTAGAAAATACCGCATCATTCAGGCTCTCCGAATCCTCAGCCAAACCATTTTTTTCTCTCTGTTTTTTTACCTTTTACTGAACACCCGATTTCCAGGAGAAGATTACATCGGTCAGGTAGAAATTTTTTTCCATTTCGACCCTCTCCTGGCTGTGGCTACCCTTCTGGCTGCCAGGACGGTTTTCCTTACTTTCGTATTTTCCGCGCTGACCATCCTCTTCACCTTGGTGTTAGGCCGGGTAGTGTGCGGATGGGTCTGTCCCCTTGGATCCATCCATCAGTTCTTCTCTTTCCTCTTCAAAAAAACTAAACTCCTATCCCCCCAGAAGAAATCCCCAGGGCCTTTATCCTGGAAATATTATCTGCTGATATTCTTGTTGGTTAGCTCGATTTTCACCCTGAATCTGGTGGGCATCCTTGACCCCCTCTCCCTTCTCTATCGTTCTTTTACGGTAAGCCTTCTCCCAGTGCTGAGCTACCTCTCCTCGGTCTTCCTCGATCTTCTTTACCAGATCAAGGTTTACTCCCTGGGAGACAGTTTGGTTCAATTCATCCAAAATCTGGCTCTCAACGCCACCTTTGTTCAAGGATTCTTCATCGGGCTTGTCTTTGCTGGCTTGGTCCTTCTCAACCTGGCCAGAGAAAGATTCTGGTGCCGCTATCTTTGTCCGTTGGGAGCATTTCTGGGATTGGTTTCAAGATGGAATGTGTTCAAGCTTCGGATAGATCCCCAAAAATGCATAGAATGCGACCTGTGCAATATTCACTGTCAAACCGAGGCCCACCCCTTTCCAGATGAAGAATGGAAAAGCTCAGAATGCGATTATTGTTACACCTGCAGTGCCATCTGTCCCACCAGCGCCATCCAATTTCCGGCAAAATCTGCTTCAGAACCCCTGCCCGAGGTGAATCTCTCCAGGAGGAAACTCATCTTTACTTCCATCCTGGGCACCCTCGCTGTTCCTTTTTTTCGCTTCTCTCCGGCCTCCAACCGCGCCTCCCCCAAACTGATTCGTCCCCCCGGTGCTCTCCCTGAAGAGAAGTTTCTGCAGAAATGCGTCCGCTGCGGGGAATGCATGAAGGTCTGCCCCACCAATGCTCTCCAGCCAGCACTCTGGGAAGCAGGCCCTGAAGGCTTATGGACACCGGTGCTGGTCCCCAAAATCGGCTATTGTGAATATTACTGTTCTCTTTGCTCTCAAGTCTGCCCCACCGGAGCTATTGACGAACTTACGGTGGGAGAGAAGACCAAGGTAACCATCGGCACGGCGTGGGTGAATAAGAACCGCTGCCTTCCTTATGTTATGGGCACTCCTTGTATCGTGTGTGAGGAGCACTGTCCCACCTCTCCAAAAGCCATCAAGCTGGTAAAAACAGAAATCAAACGGCCGGATGGAACCATAACAACTCCGGCTTCACCGGTTGTGGACACAGAAATCTGCATCGGCTGTGGGATATGTGAGACCAAATGTCCAGTGGTGGATGAACCGGCTATTTATGTCACCAGTGTAGGAGAAAGCCGTTCAGAGAAAAACAGAGTGCTTTTGGATATTCTAGAACCTTACTGAAAACATCCGAACGCTGATAGGGATTAAACTGCGGCCTAGAGGAAAGGCTTATTTCATCTTTTTTAACTCTTCCTTCAAATGAGGGATCACCTGGAACAGGTCTCCCACCACACCGAAATCAGCCAATTTGAAAATAGGTGCTTCTGGATCCTTGTTGACAGCCACGATGTATTTTGAAGAAGACATCCCGGCCAGATGTTGAATGGCACCTGATATCCCGAAGGCCATATACAGATTGGGAGAGACTGTTTTCCCGGTTTGCCCTACTTGATGCTGATGGTCTATCCAGTTTGCATCCACAGCCGAACGAGAAGCTCCTATGGCCGAATGGGGAAGGAGTGAGGAAAGTTCTCTCAGCAGGTCGAAATTCTCTGGTCCCTTCATCCCCCTTCCGCCAGAGATAACAATCTCTGCTTCAGTGACATCCATCTCTGCTCCCTCTTCCCTTAATATTTCTATGACCTGGGACTTGACCTGCTTCTCATCGATGACTATTTCTTTGCGGATAACCTCTCCCTCATTATCTGAAGGGTCTAAAAGAGGGAAGACATTGGGCCTGAGAGAGGCTATTTGGGGAGAGGAACGGAGGCTCAAGCTTAAAAAAGCTTTGCCTGCGAAAATGGGACGAACAACCTCCAATTTCCCGCCTCTGGCTGCTGTCTTGGTGCAGTCCGATGCAAGGCTCACTCCCAGCTTAGCCGCCAGCCTGGGAGCCAAATCCCTTCCCATAGCGGTTGCTGAAAAGAAAATGACTTCTGGGTTGAGCTCCTCCACCAAACTGGAGAGGGCCAGAGCAAATCCTTCAGGTGTATACCGAGTTAAGAGAGAGTTCTCCAGCACATAGCTCTTGGCTGCCCCGTAAGGGAAAACCTTCTGGGCATAATCTTCCAATTTGTGACCCACCAGTACGGCCGCTACCTCGGTGCCCATCTCATCCGCTCTTCTCTTTGCTTCAGAGACCGCCTCTAAAGAAGACTTTTTCACTTCTCCTTCTCTGATTTCTATGAATACCAGAATCATGCTTTTCCTCCTCCTTAGCCTGCATTATTCATATAGGTTTTTGATTTCCATGAAAAAGGAAATCAGGGACACCATACCGAATTCAGGAGAATTCGATTCATGTCCCGATTTCCCCTGAAATTCATGACTGCATCTGGGAAAACCTTCAATTTATGAATAATCCAAGTTAGATAATCTTGGCTTCCTGGTGCAGGAAATCTACCAGCTCTTTGGCAGCCTCGGCGGGTTCCTTCTCCACCACTTTTCCTGGCTCTTTGACAGGAGGTCCTTGTATGTTCATCACTTCCAGCCCCCCAGCCAGATCCTCTTCTTTGAGATCCAATTCTTGTACTGAAATCACAGGAATTTCTTTCTTCTTGGCCATCATTATTCCCTTTAAGGTTTCATACCGGGGCTCGTTCAATCCCTTCTGGGCACTGATCACCGCGGGTAAAGGGAAAGAAACTTTCTCCGTGGCCCCTTCAATCTCCCGGTGGGCTGTTCCCCTATTCCCTTCTATCTTCAGACGGGTGACCACATTGACCTGGGGCAAACTTAGAAGCTCTGCCACCATGCTGGGAATCTGTGAATTGTCAGCGTCCACAGACTGTTTCCCGAACAGGAGCAAACTGTGATCAGAAAACTTCGTCCGGAAGGCTTGATCAATAATTCTGGCTGTCCTCAATCCATCATAAGCTTCTTCGGTGGAATCTTTAATCAGAACAGCTTCATCGGCTCCCATGGCTAAGCATTTTTTCAGCACCACTAACGCCTCTTCTGTCCCCACCGAAACAACAGTCACTTTGGCCCCTTGGCCCTCCTTTATCCGAAGAGCCTCTTCCACCGCATACTCATCATAAGGATTCAATACAAAATTCAATCCTTCCTCCATGATTGAATTTGTCTCATGGTTTATCCTTATTTTGGATTCTGTATCAGGAACCCTTTTAACAAGAACATAGATATTCATTTATACCTCCTCTCGCACTTCATACCATGCTTATATAAAAGAGGATGTCCCAAAGTGACGTGATTGGAAGATATGATTAATGTTGGAGGGTAAATGTCGGAGCGGCATTTCAGACCCCGTCCCAACCCACCAAGCCTTTCCGAGTGGTTTTCTGAGGGGATCCGGCGAAGCCGGAGCCGAGGACTGTTTGAGCATTGGAAGGACATGACGGAGAGAGAGTAAGCCGTAGACAGAATGAGGAGAAGAGAGCGAATGTGCGCAGTTCCGCAGGCCCGAGGAAAACCAGGAGGAAATGGCGTTAAAAATCTGAACTAGAGCGGAGACATTTTCCTCCAACATTTCACTCCTTTTTCTATCACGTCACTTTGGCACAAAGTCATATAAAAAAACTCGATATGGCTTATTCTTCATATTTCTTGAAAACAAGAGCTCCGTTGGTCCCCCCAAAGCCAAAAGAATTGCTCAGAGCATACCGGATTTCTGCCGGGCGGGCCTGGTTGGGAACATAATCCAGGTCACATTCAGGATCAGGATATTCATGGTTTATGGTGGGAGGCATGATCTGGTTTTTAAGAGCGAGGGCTGCAATTCCAGCTTCCACACCCCCGGCTGCTCCCAAAAGATGTCCTATCATGGACTTGGTGGAATTGACCCCTATCTTATAAGCATGGGCTCCGAAAAGCTTCTTGATGGCCAAAGTCTCGATTTTATCATTAAAAGGAGTGGAGGTGCCATGGGCGTTGATGTACTGGATTTCCTGAGGATTGAGGGAGGCATCATCAAGGGCTCTTTTCATCGCCCTGTAGGCTCCATCTCCGTCCTCTGGTGGAGCTGTCACATGATAGGCATCCCCACTCATACCATAGCCCACCACTTCAGCATAGATTCGAGCTCCCCTCTTACGGGCCATCTCCAGCTCTTCGAGGATAAGCAACCCGGCACCTTCGCCTACCACGAATCCATCCCGCTGGGCATCAAAAGGACGGGAAGCTTTTTGGGGCTGGTGATTTCTTAAAGAAAGAGCCCGCATAGCACAAAATCCAGCCACTCCTAAAGGAGTTATGGGGGCCTCGGCACCACCAGCAATCATGATTTCTGCCTCTTCTCTGGCTATGATCCGGAAAGAATCGCCCACCGCATGGGTTCCGGTGCTGCAGGCAGTGGCGGTGGCTGAATTGGGACCCTTGGCTCGATACTTGATAGAGACTTGCCCCGAAGCCTCGTTGATAATGGTAGAGATTAAGAAAAAAGGAGAGACCCTGCTTGGCCCTTTCTCCAGCAATTTCTTATGCGTATCTTCGATAGAGCTGATTCCGCCGATCCCGGAGCCAATGTAGACACCACACCTGTCTCCCTGTAAACATTCAAGGTCAATGCCTGAATCTTCAACCGCCAGTTGAGCCGCAGCCACAGCATACTGGATGAATGGATCCATTTTCCGGACTTCCCTTTTTTCAATGAAGTCAAGCGGATCAAAATCCTTCACTTCCCCTGCTATTTGAGAGGAGTAATCAGAAGGATCAAATTTAGATATGAGGCTGATCCCGTTTTTTCCTGCTATAAGGTTCTTCCAAGTTGTCTCCGTCCCTGTCCCTAAGGGAGAAACCAGACCTATCCCTGTCACCACCACTCGTCTGGGAGACAGTTTTTGAGCAGAATCAGAGGATCTTTTCATCAGAAATTGGGGAGGCAGGTTAACTGGATTGTTTTGATAGGTGCTCCAGCACGTAGTCTATGGCTTTCCCAACAGTGGTCAGTTTCTCTGCTTCCTCATCAGGAATGTCCATGTTGAATTCATCCTCTAGTGCCATGACCAGTTCCACTGTATCTAACGAATCCGCCCCTAAATCATCGATGAATGAAGCTTCTTCAGTAACCTGGTCCTCGCTGATGCTCAGTTTATCGGAGACGATAGCTTTGACTTTTTTCAGGAGTTCTTCTCTTTCCATGTTTTTCCTCCTCTTTGATAAGATTAGTCCCTAAAATATGAGGTCAAATCTACATAAGCAACCCGCCGTTTATATTTATCACTTGACCTGTTATATAAGCAGCCTCATCAGACAGAAGAAATTTCACCAGGTGAGCCACCTCTTCAGGAGCGGCGAACCTCCGCATGGGAATAAGCTCTAGAAAAGCTTTTTTCGCTGAATCAGGAAGCTTCTGGGTCATGGCCGTGTCCACATAACCTGGAGCAACAGCGTTCACCGTGATTCCCCGGGAAGCCACTTCCCTGGCCAAAGATTTGGTGAATCCCACCACCCCTGCCTTGGAGGCGGAATAATTGGTCTGCCCCACGTTTCCCATCAGTCCCACTACCGAAGAGAGGTTGATAATGCGTCCGTAACGGCGGGAAATCATGGCCCTGATAACGGCCTTACAAAAATTGAATACGCCTTTCAGATTGACGGCTAAAACCGCATCCCACTCTTCCTCTTTCATCCGCAAAAACAGGTTGTCTCGAGTTATCCCTGCGTTGTTGACGAGATGATCTATCTTGTGGTGATCTGTCAACACCTTCTCTGCGGCCTTGGCGGCCTCTTCCATCCTGGAAACATCTGCAGCCAAAGGGTGGGCTTTCCCTTTTCTATCCTTTATTCTCTGAGCCAGCTGTTCCAGTTTGTCCTCTTGGATATCAACCAGGATGATCTCTGCTCCTTCCTCAGCAAGATGGAGGGCTATGGCTTCGCCGATACCTTGAGAAGCTCCGGTAACAACGGAAACCCGGTCAGAAAAAAGCATCCTAACCTTTTACCCCGTCAAAACCAGGCGATAAACGGATTATTTCTTTCTGAATCTTCTCTTGAACCTTGTTGACCACAAAATATTTGGCTAATTTGATGGCATTCTTCACAGCATTAGGGGTAGAGCGTCCGTGGCCGATGATACAAACGCCCCTCAATCCCAGAAGATGAGCACCGCCGTATTCTGAATAATCCACCCTCTTATAAAGCCTCTTCAAATTTCTCTTCATGAGAAAAAAACCAATTTTAGAGAAAATATTCTTCATGAGCTCATGGCGGGCCATGTTAAAGAAAGTCTCTATAACTCCTTCGCTGACCTTCAAAGCGACATTTCCGGTAAACCCGTCACAGACGATGACATCGGCTTTCCCGGAATAGATATCTTTGCCCTCCATGTTGCCGATAAAGTTCAAAGGAGAGGCGTAGAGTCTCTCCAAAGTTTCCCTGGTCAGGTCATTTCCTTTGGTATCCTCTTCTCCTATACTCATCAGGGCAATTTGAGGATTTTTTAATCCCAACACGGTTTCCATAAAAATTTGGCCCATGATGGCAAACTGCTCCAAGTGGTGGGGGCTGCAGTTCACATTAGCTCCCACATCAATCAGCAGACTCATTCCTTTTAAAGTGGGGACAAGAAGGGATAAAGCAGGTCTCTCCACTCCCTTTAAAGCGCCTAAGACCTTTCTTGAAATATAAACGATGGCCGCCGTATTTCCGGTGCTCACAAAAGCATCCGCCTGGCCATCTTTAACCAGTTGAGTCCCGATGCGGATGGAGGACATCTTTTTTTTACGGAAGGAAAAAAGACCTTCAGCCATACCGATGGTTTCAGAAGCATTGACGATGGTGATTTTGGCTCCAGAAGGAGAGATTTTCTCGAACTCTTTCTTTATGAGCTCCTCTCCTCCCACCAGGAGGGTTTCAATCTGAAGTTCCTGGGAGGCCTTAACCGCTCCTTCCACAATAACCCGGGGTCCAAAATCTCCTCCCATGGCATCAACAGCGACCCTCATTTAGCCCTCACTTATGGTTACTCTTCAACTCCTTCAATCACAGGTCTCCCTTTGTAATATCCACACTCCGGACAAGCCCGGTGAGGAAGCTTAGGATTGCCGCAGTTGGAACATAGAGATAAGGGGGGGACTTTGAGGGACTGATGGGTCCTCTTTTTCATTTTTCGAGAATGAGAATGTTTTCTTTTGGGGTTCGCCATTTTATCTCTTATCTCTTATGAATATTTTCAACTTCTCCAGGCGAGGATCTGAATCGCTCCTCACGCAGGAACATTGGCCATTTTTGATGATTTTTCCGCACACCGGACATATCCCTGGGCAGTCTTTTGAGCAGAGAGGCTTGACCGGAAAAGTCAAGTTCATTTGTTCCAAAACCACCCTGTGGATGTCTATTTTTCGGCTGTAATAGAACAGCCTGTTTATATCCTCGCTGTCCAGTTCCTCTTTAATTTCATCAAACTCCTCGGGAAGATAAACCAGGTCAAAGCTGGAATCGACAGGAAATTCATAGGGGACCAAGCAGCGGCTGCAGATAAAGCTGAGGCGGATCTTGATCCGTCCCTTTACGGAAATCTCTTCGTCCACTTTCTTTACGGTGAGTTCCGCATAGACAGGTTCCAGAAAAACAGCACTTTCCTCTACCAGGTCCGTGCTGAAAAACTCAAAATCTCTGCAGATTTTTAATCCATTTTTAGGCAGTCGATCTACATCAATAATCATTTCTTTCTCCCGGATAAGTTTAACTATTATACCATCCTGCCTTACTTTGTCAACAAGGGACAACTCATTTATTTCGCTATAATTATCTGATTTTATTGCAATTACAAATATCTGGGAGCATCTCCAAAACTGTATCACATTGGAAATTATTATTTCAAATCTAAAACGCAAATAGAGACGCTTACTAAATATCGGAAGCATCTTTTTTTCCGGGGTGAGATACTAAGAACATGTATTTGGGAATGGCTTCGCTCCCGTCCAGGTTTTTCACGCCGTTCCCTCACCGTCCATCTCAGCGCCTGCGTAACTGCGCATGTCAGTTATCCTGCATTATC
>JBKHJA010000002.1:0-54807 GCA_046538375.1 Candidatus Aminicenantota bacterium | reverse complement strand
TGATTTCTGTATAATGCAGGTACGCCTGGATTATTCATGAATAATCCAGGTTAAAGGGCCACCTGAGCAAATTTTCTGGCTTCGGACAGTCTTTTGTGTTCTCGGAAGATTAAAATGCCGATGAATATCCAAATAACCACCAGAACCACGTTGAAGGCAGCGAATTTTTCCACATTGAATGCCAGATAAGTTGTACCCAGGAAAACCATCACCGCCGAAAGAACATCGCCTGACCGGTGGAAAAAAGTCTTGGTGACAGCTTGAGCTTTGTATTTTTCTTCCCTGGTGGTTATAAGAAAAAGGGAATGGCGGGTGGTGTTCATAAGAGAATAATCGGTTCCATTCTCAAAGGCCTTGACCCATTTCACCAGGACCAGAAATGCACCCAAACTGATACAAAAATATCCCCCCAGAGCAAGGGCAGGTAAAAAGAAGATAGCCACTCTGACTCCAAACCACTTGAAAATCCTGGAGACCACGAACAGCTGGATAAACATGGCGTAGATATTCATGATATTGTAAAACCCAGCATAAAATTTAGTCAGGAATTGTCCTTTACTCAGTCCTCCTGTTGTGCCTGTTTCTACGGCTTTAGCGGCAGCATCCTGGGCCACTGTGTCCAGCATAAAAACACCATTGGTGTTGATGAAATTCATAAGCAGCACAAAAAAGGCGATGTAAAGAAGATATCGGTTTTTAAAAAGCAGTTGAAATGCTCCTCCCTTTTCAAGAGGCTTTTCCTGTTCTTCTGGTTTGAATTCTTCTTTCTCCATGGGTTTAACGGGTTTAACATGGATTCTCCTGATCTCCCGTCGATGAATGATCCAGGTGAAAAGAATGCAAATCCCCAATATGGCTCCTGATACCAGCATGAGCTGGAAGATTCCCAGGAGCACCACCAGAGAATCGGTTATCTTTCCTCCGGCGTAGCCTCCAAAAGTGGCCCCGAAAGCCACCAAAGGAAAAAGCCGCTTTCCTTCATCCTCGGTGTACACATCATTAGCGAAGCCCCAGAACTGGGCGATAACAATCAAGTTAAAGATTCCTGCCCATAAAAAAAAGATAATTCCCATAGCTCCAGAGCCCACACCTGATAAATACAAAATATAAAAAAGTCCCAAGTTGGAAATAAAAAAGAGTGTTACCCAGGTAACCAACTTCTGCCGCGGAAAACTGGAGGCAATCCTGCTGAAGACTTTAACCACAAAAATAAGCAGGACAGCTATGGCCGCAGAAAGATAGCTTTTGACCTCCGGGGGCCAGCTTTCCAGCATCAAGGCATCTCTCACTGGTTTTATGATGTAATAGGCTGTGAGGAGCAAAAAAACATTAACGGTCAAAAGCAGCGCTGTGGGGACCTCGTCAGGGTGGATAACAGTGAAAATTCTGAGTGTCTTATGAATGAGACCTGAGGATGTTTTTTCCATGAAAGCCCTCCTTTATGCTTTTGAAGGAAGAGGACTGAATCTTCTCCTTTTTCCTCAATCAATTTTTTGATTTTATCTATGATGATGCTCTTCCTTTTCAGAACAGCATCGATTTCCTGTGGGTTAAGATAAGGCTTAAGCTCAGCTCTCACTGTATCTGCGTCCAGCTCCACCAGATTTTGATAGAGCTTCCTGGAACAGCGGCTGATTCTGCAGCCGGGAATTAGACCTGAGGTAGGGGAGAAGGCCATGGAGAAATCCACCCGCCACACTTTCCACTCTTTCCTGTCTATCAACGTATCCTCGGCGTCAAAACACTCCTCATCATAAACCAGGTTCTCGAAGACGTTGATCATCTCCAGGATGTTTTGGTGGTCTTCCAAGCGAGGAGGAGCAATGTTTCTTCTTTTCCGGTTGCTTTCTGGTAGGGCATCCTGGATGAACAACTGAAGAGCTCCTTTTTTGCCCTCTATTTCTCTTTCCACCACAGGAGGAACGATGTTGAGATGAAGAAGTTTATTCAGTTCATAAGCGGCTAATTCATATTTGTAGCTGTCAGCAAAAAGGGAAGGTCTTCTCCGGTCTAAATGCTTGAAAAGACCTGGACGCGCTTTTTTCCCGTCATCCAATTTTATTCTCCAGGGAGCTGTTCTCCCGGCCTGTTCATCTTTTTCCACAGTTACAATTTCAGCCGTTTTTAAGTAATGTTCTATTTTTTTTCGTTCCTCCTCTTCTTGGTTGATATTGGAGGAGTGACAGTGAAAGAAGAGGCCGCTTGTCAAAAGCAAAGAAAACATCACCGCTGGGGTCTCTTTATTTTTCATGCTCAGGCCTCCACAGAGTGAAATTTTCGTTTTCGATGATCAAAGCGCTCAAGAATCCGCCGTAATAATCTGATATTCCTGTGTCGATTATCCATATCCTTCCATCGAATCGGCTCATGTACTCTTCGGAGACTATCCTGCTGCCAGCACGTGGGGTGTGGGCAATGACCATGTATTTTGCTCCCAGATTCTCCAAAATTTTATCCACTTCTTGTTTGAGATTCTGTTCATCCTCAAGAGCTAGACCCCTGTACCAGAGAGGCCCTTCGCTCTTGTAGACAATTTTTGGATTATAAGAACCGCTGAATGACCGGGGACGTTTGGCTGCTTTTTGCAGAAAGCAGAGTTCCTCTTGAAGCTGCTCATTTATATCCTCTATTTTCCAGGTGGAGAATTGCCTGCTGATACCTCCGTGAACAAATATGACGTGGTTGATTTTTATTACCGCATTGTGCGAAAGAATCCATTTTCCATATTTGTCATTGAAATTATCCACGTACTTCTTTCGGGCTGATTTTTCCTTCATAAGCTCCAGCCAATATTTCTTCAAGCTGTTATCTAAATACTTATCCTGATCTATCTCATTTTCTCCCGTTTTTTCTGTAAATTCCTTCTTTTTCTTTTTTCTGTATTTTTCAGGAAGAAAGGAAACAAACTGCTCCACAGTGACATAGCCGGCGTAGTCAAAGGCTATACCCGTGATGTTCATCTCTTCGTGGTTTCCGATCAAAACATGAATTTTTCCCCCTGTTTTTTCTGCTTCTTCCTCCAGTTTCATCAAAAGGTCAAACACTTTTTTGGCATCAGGCCCTCTGTCCATGATATCACCGGTTTGGACGAGATGAGTTTTTCCCCCTGTCCAATGGAGCTGTTCATCGATCAGTTTTGTCCCCTTTAAGATTTTTACAAAGTTTTTGTAATCGCCATGAATATCTCCCACAGCCACAATCTTCTCGATATCACTCCATACGCATTGTGTGCTGCTGCCATAAAGAAAAACAGTGATGAGGGAAACAGAAAGGAGGAGAGCTGTAAATTTTTTGACTTTTCTTGTTGATCTGATCATGGTGCTCATCCCAGGTTGTATCCTAAGCTTGTAAAATTATAGTTTCTCCCCTTCAAGTCAACTCTTTTCATTAACATTTATATCAGAATAAACCAGGCAGGTCTATATATTGGCCGTTTTTATGGGCATTTCTTGATTCATAAGAGCGGATGTAGAGTGAAATATCATCCAGGAAATTTAGTGAGGAAATGCTTAAAGGGGGGATATTTGACTTTACATATTTCTTCTGATAAAAGCTTAAAGAAGAGAGGCGAGGAGAAAATGGTCATAAACACCAGAGAGAAAGACGACGTGGTGATCTTTGACATAGAAGGTGAAATCAGGCGTTCGGATATAAAAGATGTGACTCTTCATCAACTGGTTAAGGAGCAGTTGGAAGGCGGCAAAAGGAATATTCTTCTCAATTTCCAGAATGTTGAATTTATAGACAGCTTCGGGGTAGGGGAGATTTTAGCCAGCTATATATCGGCCAACAATTTGGGGGGGAAGCTGAAGCTGGCAAAAATTTCCAAGAAACTCTATCTTGTCTTCCAGGTGACCATGCTCACCAATGTTCTTGAGATTTTCGATAATGAGGAAACGGCCCTGGGTAGCTTTTTTAAGGACTAAATCCCGCTGAAGTCCTGTTATAGAGCCATTCTATGGCAAAAAACCGTCTTCAGAAAATCCTTTCTCCTGTAGTCGAGATTAAACCCGGCGAAGCTTCGCTGGCATTTCTTCTTTTCTTTTATTTTTTCTTGATCACCGCCCCTCACACCATCATAAAATCTTTGAGAAATGCCAGTTATTTAGAAACACTGGGAGCGGTCAATCTTCCCTTAGCCTATTTGTTGACAGCCGTTCTTATGGGCTTTGTGGTGGCCTTGCATTCAAAACTCCAGGTCAGAATTAAAAGACAAATTTTGTTCATTTCCAGCCTCTTATTTTTCCTGCTCAACGCACTCATTTTCTGGCTTCTTTTCCCCCTGGGTTGGGATTGGCTGCCTCTCGTTTTTTGGATATGGGCCAACATTTTTATTTTAGTCTTAATGACTCAATTCTGGATGTTGGTCAACGATGTGTTCAATCCCAGAGAAGCCAAAAGGCTGATTGGCTTCTTCGGAAGCGGGGGCATATTGGGAGGAGTGGCTGGAGGAATGGTGGCGGGATTTTTAGCTCCCTCTGAAACACCTCACCATCTTCTGCTAATTTCCTGCGGGCTTCTGGCTTTGTGTGTCATGGTGGTGTATGGGATATTTATCCTGGAAAAGAGGGGGCAGCCTGGTACCCCTAAAAGCCAGGGAGAATTCAGGGAGAGGGAGAAGAACTTAACCAAAGTGGGATTTGGGGAGTGTTTCCATACAGTAAGAAAGAATTATTACCTGAAGCTTATGGCGGGTATGGTGGCCATCACCATGATCGTTTCCACCCTGATAGACTTTCAATTCAACAAGGTCATCAAAGATACGCCTTCGGTAAGCGGAAACTTAACCTCTTTCTTTGGATACTTTAATGCCGGGCTGTTAATTCTTCCTTTTTTTCTTCAGCTTTTCATGACCAGCGGTTTTATAAAGCGTTACGGTATCCGCATGGCTTTGATGCTTTTTCCAATAGTCCTCCTTGCCTGTTCATTGGGAATCGCTGTATTCATCACTATTTATCTCGCCGTCCTGCTAAAGGGAAGCGACAAAAGCCTCTCTTATTCCCTCAATCAATCCGTGAGAGAGCTTCTGTATATTCCTGTTTCTTCCCAACTCAAGTACAAAGCCAAGATTTTCATAGATATGTTCCTCAATCGGTTTGCCAAAGGTCTAGGAGCGGTGATACTTATGATCCTGCTTTTCTTTCCTCTGGGGATACCGCCGGTGCGGCTGGTGTCTTTGGCATCCGCTGTTTTTATCATGGGTTGGATTTTACTCAACCTTAAAATCAGCAATGAATACGTGGGGACTGTCAAACAAAATCTGGAAATGAAGTGGGACCGGGCTGACAAAATATTGGCAGAAAAAGTGGATATGGATTACACCAAGCTGGTGTTTGATACTTTGGAGAGTAAAAATCGGAGTTCAGTCCTGTATGCCATGCATCTTTTCGATTTGATAAAGCAGGACAAACTCACTCCAGAGATCAAAAAATTGATTTCTTACAAATCAGATGAGATAAGAGCGGCTTCGCTGGGAACACTTCTGGAAGTCGAAGAAACCACCTGGTATCCGGAGATGGAAGAGTATTTGGAGGGAGAAGACCTGGAGAAAAATGTCAAAGAAATCATGTCGCTGGATGTTTATGAGAAGGTGATGAAGGACTATATGGGAAAAGTGGTGACCGAGACCGGGAGAGAAGCAGAGACAGCCAAGATGGAAGTGGCCAAGGCCATGGGCTTGATGGATCAGTCTTCGCCTCTGCTCGACAATCTGGAAGAGCTTCTTGATGACGAATCACCGGAAGTGGGCAGATATGCAGTGGAAAGTGCGGCCAGACTGAAACGAAAAGAATATATTCCATCCATAATCAAGATATTAGAGAATCCTGTCACCAGAGAGGACGCCAGTGCTGCGCTCAAAAAGTACGGCTCAAAAATTGTGGGCACTCTGTCAGATTATCTGGGGGACCCGGAAGAGAATATTGAGGTGCGAAGAGCCGCAGCCTCGGTTTTAGCCCGAATCGGCAGTCAAGATGCAGCAGATTTATTGTGCCGGGAATTGGCGGAAAACAGCGAAGATCTGGAAGAGGAACTTATCGAAGCTCTGGACAAAATTCGGGCTGAGAATACTGATATCCTGTTCTTTAGAGAAGTGATAGAAGCAAAAATAATCCAAAAAGTGAAAAAATATTATCAGATGATCATCCAGTCCCATGATTCACGGTATGAGGATAAAAAAGAGGAAATGAGAGAGAAGACTGCCAGAAATCTGGCCGCAGCCTTCTCGGATATTTTCAAATTTTTGGAACTTGTTTATCCCCGCGAGGACATCATCAGGGCATATCAGAGTGTGAAGGATGGAACCAAAGATTCGGTAGGTTATGGAGTGGAACTCCTTGATAACATCTTGAAAAAAGAATTGAAAGATATCATCCTTCCTGTTGTTGAGGACC
Source organism: Candidatus Aminicenantota bacterium (assembly GCA_046538375.1). Taxonomy (GTDB): domain Bacteria; phylum Acidobacteriota; class Aminicenantia; order Aminicenantales; family Aminicenantaceae; genus JBKHJA01. The sequence continues at coordinate 48,415 of JBKHJA010000002.1, read as the reverse complement.
TCTCTGAGGAGGAAAGAGTAAAAAGATTCCGCAGTCTCTTGAAGACTTATCCTGGTTTTAAACCATATGGATGAAAATCCTTTGTATAAAGTTTTATCCCGGCTGGTGGATATACGGCCCGGGGAAACCATCCCTTCTCTGCTCATGTTTTTCTATTTTTTCCTCATCACTTGTCCAGCGTACATAATAAAACCGGTTAAGGTCTCTCTTTTCCTGGGATGGCTGACCTCGGAAAGACTTCCCTATGCTTATCTTTTGACAGCTCTTTTGATCGGATTTGTGGTCACTCTTAATTCCAAGCTGCTGCACACTCTGAGGCGCCAGCTTTTCATCTCCCTGTCTCTTGCATTTTTTATCACCAATCTCATCCTTTTCTGGTGGTTGTTCAAGAGTCAGTGGCCCTGGATTTCCATGATCTATTGGTTCTGGTCAGATATCTTTGTTGCCGCATCAGTCACTCAATTCTGGATTTTAGTCAATGATATCTATAATCCTCGTCAGGCCAAAAGGCTGGTGGGCTTTTTTGTCAGCGGAGGACTTCTGGGAGGGATCGCTGGCTCTGTGCTGGCCTCTTGTCTGGCTCAGATTATGGGAACAGAAGATCTTCTTTTGATTTGTCCGGTCATGCTGCTTGTGTGCCTGGTCATCGTCAATTCCGTGTACAGATTTCAGCCTGAGGAGAAAGAGGAGAAAAAGGAAGAAACAGAGAAGCCTAGAGAAAAAAGAAAGGCCAAGATTGGATATGGCGAGAGCTTTCTTTTGTTGAAGAAAAACCGTTATTTGATGACTCTGGCCGGAATCATGGCTTCTGCTATCGTGGTCACCACCCTGGTCGATTTTCAATTCAACACAGTGGTGGAACGGATTTACGCGGGAATAGATTCCCGGACATCTTTTCTGGGGACTTTTTTTACCGCCCTGCTTGTCTTTTCTTACATTCTCCATGTCTCAGCCACCAGCCGCATTTTGAAGAATTTTGGCATGCGCACGGCTCTTCTTATTGCTCCTTTCTTTTTAGTGATAAGTTCAGCGGCAATTTTTCTGGTTCCCATGGCCTACTTGATCTATTGGGCGGTTGTCATCAAAGGAGGAGACAAGAGCCTGGCTCATTCTTTGAGCCAATCGGTGAGAGAGCTCCTGTATATTCCGGTTTCTCCTGGTGTCAAGTACAGGGCCAAGGTGTTTATCGATATGTTCATCAACAAGTTTGCCAAAGGTTTCAGTGCTCTTCTCATCCTTCTGTTCTTTACGGTCTTGCATTTTTCTGTCCGGCAGATGAGCTTCGTCACCCTAGTTTTTACTGCCCTCTGGATTTTTCTCATCGTTAGGATCAACAGGGATTATGTGGGCATAGTGAAGGAAAAATTGAGAATCAAATGGCAGGATGCTGACAAATTTGTAAGAGAAAAGATGGATGTGGACATGGCCAAACTGGTTTTCGATACCCTCCACAGCAGAGACAGGAGTTCGGTTCTTTACGCCATGAACCTGTTTGACCTGATAAAGAGCAGGAAAATGAGCCCTGAGCTGAAAAAAATCATATCCCAAAAATCCGATGAGGTCAGAGCCAGCTCCATGGATTCTCTTCTGGAGTTGGATGGAGAAGTCTTGATCCCGGAACTGGATGAATCTCTGGATGAGGAAACCCTGGATTCCCAGGTCAAGGAAATCATGTCTCTGGATGTCTACCAGGAGTTGATGAAGGAGCATATAGATAGAATTGTCAGCAGGAAAGAGGAGGGAGATGAGGTCTCAAGAATGGAAGCAGCCAAGCTTCTGGGCATGATGGATCCTAACTCTCCGGTCATAAATGACCTCAGTAAATTGTTAAAGGATAAATCGCCAGATGTTGTCCGTTATGCCGTAGAGAGTGCAGGAAAACTGAAAAGAAGAGAGTTTGTTCCTCTCATAATCCAGCAGTTGGAAAAGCCTTCCACCCAGCGGGGAGCCAGTAAGGCATTAGTGAAGTACGGAACGAAAATCGCAGGAACCTTGAAGGATTATCTGGGAGACCAGGAAGAAAAACTTGGTTTACGGAAAGCCATTCCTGATATCTTATCCCGGATAGGAACTCAGAGAGCAGCAGATTTGTTAACTATGGAAATGAGAAAAGATCAGGAGGAGGTGGAGGCTGAAATCATAGAAGCCATGTACAAAATGAGATCAAATCATCCTCAGCTTCAATTTCAAGAGAATATCATAAGAAGCGAGATCATACAGAAGATAAGAAAGTGTTATCTGGTTTTGATGGAGCTGCATGAAATAAAAGGCGATAAGAAGAAAGCCCTTCTGGCTCCCCATTTAGAGAATAATTTGGCTGGACTGCTCAAACAGATTTTTGAACTGCTCAGCCTTATCTACCCTCATGACGATATCATCAAGGCTTATCAAAACATCTGTGCGGGAACAAAAAAGGCCATTGATTATTCTGTGGAGCTTCTCGATAACATGATAAAGAAAGACACAAAAGAGTTTCTCCTTCCTCTTATCGATGATCTTCCTTTTGAAGATAAAGTGAGAAGATGCAGGAAGCTGTACAAAACCTTGGAGAAAAGCTGAACCTGTAACAACGCTTTTTATCTTGCGTGAACAAGCATATTTACTATTTTCTTGGGGGTATCTCCAAAACCGTGATGATTATAAAAGTATATACTGATTAAAGAAGGTGAGGGATGGGGAAAATTAGCGTGCTGACAACCCCCCATCCCTCACCCTCTATCAAGGAAATGGAAAGGATTACTATTTTGTTGAAATATTTCCTGTCTTCCGCTTATAATGGCGTAAGGGAAGATGCCTAAACTGTTCATTTACCCGAAAGAAGGAGAGGATTTCACCTTCACCCTTCCGGACAAAAAAATATCCATAGGCCGCTCCGCTGATAACGACATCTCCATTGCGGATCCTTTCTCTTCAGGACATCATGCCTTTTTTTATCCCACCGAAAAAGGATATGGGGTTCGGGATAATAAAAGCAAAAACGGAACTTTCCTCAACGGCAAAAGAATACAGGCAGAAAAAGAACTCAAAAAGGGAGATGAAGTCCTTATAGGCTCCACCAGGGTGGTCTTTGATAAAAAGTTTGCAGCCAACATTGAAGTCACCCAGACTCCTTCTTCTGCTTCCAATATCAACACCATAATGAATCTCAAGGAAATCCTGAAAAAGCCGGATATCGACACTACCCTGAAAGCTGCCCCTACTCCAGTTGATCTGGAGAGGATCAGGACAGATCACAAAGCATTTTCGGTGCTCAGTGAAGTCAGTAAGGCTCTTATTCTTCACAAGCCTCTAAACGAACTCCTGGACCATGTCATGGACCTCATCTGTGAGAATCTTCCCATGGACAGGGGGATTCTGATCCTCAAAGAAGGACATCCTCCTCAGCTCATCCCTAAAGTGGTAAGGATAAACAGCCAGAACCTGAAAAAGCAGAAGATTCAGGTGAGCCAGAGTATAGTCAACCTGGCCCTGGATAAGCATTCCTCCATCCTCACCCACGATGCCCAGGCTGATACCCGTTTTAAATCGCAGCAGAGCATTGTCGGCTCCAACATCCATTCAGCCATGTGTGTTCCTTTATGGAACAACAAAGAGATCATAGGCATTGTCTATGCCGACCGCATACTTCATTTGGAACAGTTTTCAGATGATGACTTAAGACTGTTGACTCTTCTGTCCAATCTTGCAGCAGTCAAGATCGAAAATGCCAAGCTTTTTGAAGAATCCATAGAGAAGGAAAAAATGGAGAAAGAACTGGCTCTTGCTGCCCAGATCCAAAAAGACTTTCTTCCCAAAGAGAATCCAGAACTTGAGAATTATGAAATTGCCGGATCCAATGTTCCATGCTATCAGGTGGGTGGCGATTATTATGATTTTATCGCTATAGATCCTTCCAGGTTGGGGATAGTTATCGCTGATGTCTCCGGGAAAGGAGTGAGTGCTTCCCTTCTTATGGCTTCTTTAAGGGCTTCTCTTCATTCAGAAGTTCACGCTCAATACAAATTGGAAGAGATGGCCTGTAAGCTGAATGATTTTGTCCAGCGCAGCTCTTCACCCAGTTGTTTTATCACTTTTTTCTACACAGAATTGAATAAAAAGACAGGGGAATTGAAGTTTGTCAATGCCGGACATAATCCACCACTTATTCTGGATAAGAAGGGGAAAATTCATCGCTTGGAGAGCTGCGGCTTGTGCTTGGGCATGTTTCCTTCTTCGCGTTATGAAGTAAAGGATATTGCCTTAAATCCAGGGGAGATGGCGTTTCTGTACACAGATGGAATAACTGAAAGCCGGAGCAAAGACAACACAGAATTCACAGAGGAGAAACTGATAAAGCTCATTCAAAAACATTCCAAGCTTCCAGCCCAGAAACTGGTGGAAAAGATTCAACAGGAAGTGGATGCTTTTACTGCAGGCACTGACCCAATGGACGACATGACCCTGGTTATCATAAAAAGAATCTCTTAGCATTCTGACATCATCTATAATTTAAGACAATTGCAAGCGGTGAAATACATAAAATATTAAAAGAGCTGATTGATAGCGAAGGCAAGGATTGTTCTTGGCAGAAGGGTGGGGATTTTGATAGATCTTTGTATAGCCTGCCTGTCCTTTAGTTTATATCCTATACAGTCAAGAAGGATTGCTCCTGCTTCTTTTTGAGCAAAATTTTCTGCTATTTTTTCCCATGTTTTATCTTCGGCGTATGGAGATTTCACTTCGACAATAGTCCTGTCTGATCCCCATTTTTTCTTGGCCATTTCAAATTGATTTTCCAAAGGAATCACCACTCCGAGTTTTCTTGGCTCTAATATACAATTTATAAGAAATTGAAGATAATCATAAGGAAATATGGTGGGACAGGCCGATTTTATTTTTGGAAAATCATGAGTACAGAGGGCGGCCACAGCATTCACATCCATGTTGATCTTCATTAAGTCGATGGCTTTGGGCAAAAGTTCGCCTATTTTCTTCTCGCCTAATTGAACCTGGCTTCCGTTTCTTAAGCGTGTAACCAAAGGGATTTCATCTGCTTCTGGGCTCATGTTTTCAATTTCCTCATTCCTCATATGGTTCAGCAAGCCATATTCAACAATTTCTATATGAGTAAGCAGAAAAGGCTTGATTTCAGGTATAAGGTCTTTTCTTGGCGATTGGCCTATAGTAATGAATCCGATTTTTATTTTATCCATGAGAAAATTGCTTTTTTGTATTTAAGGATTATGAGATTGCGTGGTCCCTGAAGGATTCGCAATGACATTTTATTTTTTTCTCAGAGTTTTCAAATGTTCTAAGGATCCATAAAGAGAGGTTAGTCTTTGGAATTCTTCCTCATCATAAAAAGAGCATTGGGCTCTACCGAAAGCTTTAGCCACTTCCACCACAAATCTGACCGCCATTTCCATATCCAATGCATGATTGGCTCCCGTAGCACATCCTGGAACAGCCACTTCAGTCGTAATCGCCACACCAACAACAGGAGCATGAGTAGCAACGGCTGGCTGGAGGATGCTGTTGAGATGAAAGATCTGGTTCCCGTAGGGAGTGATATCTTGAGTGGTGATGGGGAAGACAACCGGCAGTTTGCCGGTAACTGTTTGCATGATGTCCAAAAGATCCTCACTCACCCGCAGGATATACCCATCCTTGACTGTGGCTGAGATGGCGAATCCTCGGCAATTGATGATCCTGTTTCCTTTGGTGGTGTCGACAGAGAGAATGGCATCCATCCGTTCATCCACTTCGTATTGGTTCATGGTGTCCAGGGCTACCGGTGCGTCCATGAAAGGAACAGGTTCATGGGGGATGATAGGGGAGTGGGGACAGAGATGGGTAGCTACCATCACATCACCTGTGAGTTGATCTCCCTTGTTCCTCAAGTCGGCAATTTTGGCGGCAGCGGATAAAGCGGTTATGGCTCCATCAGCGTCTGAAACCAGTCCGGATTTATGCGGTCTGGCGCCGATTCCTCCGAGACGGCCGATTATTCCCAAGGTGGGAGCTTCTCCTGCCTCCGAATATCCTTCCTTTCCTTTGATATGAATGTTCACAAACTGGGTTTCTCCCTTATCTTCTTTGACCCTCTGAAATTGTGTTTCTGATCGGTCAAGGCCTTTTTGGGTGAAAAAATCTTGGATTTCTCCTTTTTCTATGTTTGGAGTTTCCAGAAGATCATAAACTTCCATCACTTGTTTTAAAGCCATGGTTTGACTCCTTGTCAGGAAAAATTTTCATAACCAGATAATAAAGAAAAATAGATGAGATTATGCCGTTGAAGGCAAATACAGAAAAAGGGAAAATTCGGATGGTGAAGGGATGGCCGGAAGTAGTCCAGCCGATAAGAAAAGAAACCATGTAAACGCCTAAAGCCTTATAGCTTATTTTGGAAAAGGATTTCTGTCTGAAATTCTTTTTTCTTAACCTTTTCAGCAAATAGTAATCGCAGATGAATATGCCCCCTATGGGGCCAATACTCACAGTGAGGATAACAAGGAAAAGTTCAAGTCTTTCCAGAATACCGAAGGCGGCGAGAAGGGAGGCAAAAATACCGGCCATGACGGTGATTTTCCAGCGTTTTACTCTGAAAATATTGTTTAATGCCAGCACTGAGGAATATATATTGCTGTCATTAGTGGTCCATTGAGCCAGCAGGAGCACCAGGAATCCCACAAATCCCAGTCCCAGGTATTGCTGGCCGATGATGAGTTCAGGAAGCCTCTCGTGGTAGAGTCCTGTATTCATGGCCAAGATAGAACCCACCAGATGGAGAAAGGCGCTGCACAGCATGGCTAATATTGCAGCAGAGAAGATGTCTTTTAGCCGGGGTTTGGCATAACGGAAGATATCAGCGCTGGTGGTAGCGCCGACTATAAATCCTCCTGCTACAATGGAAGCGGCTGCTCCTAAAGTCAAAGGATAAGGATCGGGTTTATGGTGGAGAGCCAGTGAAACTAACCACGGGGAAGGGAGGAATTGAAAACCCATCTTTATGATTCCCCATAAAAAGATCAAAACCATAAACGGTGAAGCCATCCAGCTCAAAACACTTAAGCCTCGAATACCGAAGATAGCTGGAATCATCATCAAAATTCCGCAGGAGAAAGAAAGGAGAGGCAGAGAAAGATGAGTACCAAAGTAGAATTGGATGGTGCGGGCAAAAAATGCGGCCTGAACCCCAAACCACCCGATCAAGGAAAAAGCGATGGATAGGGAAATGAGGATGGCGCCCAGGCGGCCGAAAGAGAAATTGGCGATTAGAGGTGTGGAAAATCCTGTTTTAGCTCCGATGAAACCGGTAAAGCCCATCATAGCAATGAGGATGATTTCTCCCAGGAGATATGAGAAAATCACGCTGGATATTTTTCCTAGGCCCAGGCCGATCATCATCCCCCGGAAAATGGCTGACATGACCACCGCTATCCCTATCCAGATCACAGCCAGGTTGATCCAGGATTTTCTTCTGTTTAAGGGAACGGATTGGAGTGAATAATCTTCTAGAAGTTCTGGAGTTTCCCTCTTTTTATCCACCCTCTAAGTAATATTATAAATACTCGAAATGGTCAATCAAAACTACGAATGTTCTATTTTTCTTTTTCTTCTTCTGCTTTTTTCCAGTCTTTGAGACCTTGGGGAAATTCATCCAGGAAGCTGGCCTCCACCTTGAAAATATAGTCGAATCGGACGTTTTTGATGAAAACCCGCTTGACCTCTTCTTCTTCTTCTTCTTCTTCTTCCTTTACTTTTTCCATGATTTCAGATCCTACAAGGATGTTGATTTCCTTGCCCTTTTCTTCATCTTCTTCAGTCCAGATTTTCACTTCAGCCTGAGGACTGTCCAGTCCATAATGTTTGAGTTTCAAAGGAGGATCGATGATTTCATCAGCTTCCAGGCTTTCTATTTTGCGGATAAAAGTCTCCACCTTGCTTTTATCCGCCTCTTCTTTCACCGGTGATTCAAACCGCCAGTTGCCCTCATCATCTTTTTTGAGCATCCAATCCAGCTCTGCTTTTTTGATGTGAAGTTTGTCTGCCTCCCAACTGTAAAAATGGGCGACTTCTTTATCTCTCAATTCCTGGACCTGTTTTTCCAGGTCAGAAAGGATGGTATCCTCAGCAGCAATGATTTTAGAAGAGAGGGAAGTGGTGGCGTAGAGTTTATCTTCTTTTTCCTGCAGAAAAAAGGTGGCCTCCTGGCTGGCTGCGGGAAGGATCAGATGGATTTCATAGTCAGGACGGTCCAGTCCGTACTTTTTTATCTCTTCTTCCTTTTTTTTCTCTGAAATAAATTCCTTGGCTTTCAGACTGGAGAGGGAATTCAGAATACTGTTGATTTTGCTTGTCTCAGCCAGAGATTCCAGCGGCTTTTTCAGAAACCATTCATCCTCTTTCTTCTGCGCACGCCAGCTTCTTTCCTTGGCTCGAACCCGGATGCTCTTCACCTGATCTGTATCGAACGAAAAGATATCCTTTTTACGAAAATCAAACACACTTTTTTCCATATGAGTTTTGAGATGGCTGGGGATGAGTACAATTCTAGGTTCACCTTCTCTTTGGGCAAAAAACGTGTTATCCAAAGGATTCTCCATCCCCACCTTTATCCTGACCGGGTGTGCCTTTGCTTTAAAGTGAAGGATAATTTCCTTCTGAGGAATTTCGTATTTTTTAAGATCCTCTTCAGCCGCCGTTTCTTCTACCACTCTTTCTATCCCCAGTTGACAGAAGTTATCCACAAGCTGGTTGACTTCATATTTGTCTGCCTTGGCTTCCAGGGGTTCAGTGATCAACCAATCTTCTTCCTCTTTTCTGAAAGTGATGGATTCATCATCCCTTTTAAACACAATTTTCCGGACCTCATCAGAGGAAAGATCAACCAGCTTTTCTTCTGTCTCCTGTTCACCTTTTCCCCTGATCTCAAAGAAGTAGACCAAAGCCAGAAGCACTATAAAAACCAGAAGCAGAATCAGAGTTGTCCTGAATTTCATAGGGATCTCCTCCTTACCCAGATAGAAATTCCTGTAACCAGCACGATCAGAGGCAGAATGATGATAGAGACAAAGAAGATCATCCTGCCCTGGGAGGGGGTGAGATGGATGGTCCGGGGGGAAGAAGTCTTTGGCTGGATGGAAATAAGATCTGCTTCCTCGGCCAGCCAGTTTACAGTGTTGAGGAAGAAATTTCCGTTTCCTGAGAGATTGTAGTAGGTGTTGGCGGCAAAATCTGAATCACCGAAAACAGCCAGGCGTCCCTCTCTCTCTGGCTGGTACTCTTCTGTGGTTCCCTCCTCTTTTTGGGATTCTTTTCCTTCCTGGGTTTTCTTTTCTTCTTCTTTGTATTCAACCGTGGCCACAGCGGCCAAGGGAATGGGCCCTTGTTGGTCTTTATCTTTGTCAAAAGTGACTTCCTTCTGCTCGAGCTGACGTTCTGACCAGGAATTGGGACTGCTTTTGGCCAGAATATTAACAGAAACTCCCTCCGGCATTTCTTCCATTTTATTGACCGAGCGGGTATAAGGAAAAAAGGTGGCATACCGGAACTTTTCGGTAATGGTGTGGTATTCATATTCGCTCACCACAGGCATGAAATAGTCGCCTCCCAGCAAACGAGAAACTGTATCCACAATCAGATCATCTTGAAGCTCCATCCCGAAATCCCGAAGATAGGATTTGAGGCAGGGGGCATTTTCCGGGTCCACCATGAAAAATACCCTGCCCCCCTGTTGAATATAATTCCTTATGGTCACCAGCTCGTTGGGAAGAAGATCTTTTTCAGGCCCGGGAATAACCAGAAGAGAGCAGTCTTCCGGAAAGGTATCAGAAAGAGCCAGAGTGATGTTTTTTATTTCATAACCCAACTTTTCCAATTCTTTTTTGGCAAGGGAATATCCTCTATCTCCTGAATCTTCCGTACTGGCTTCACCGTGTCCTTCAAGAAAGTAGATGATTTTTTTCTTTTCTCGTGAAATCTTGATGATGGCGTTGGTGATATCCTCTTCGGTTGTGGAGGTAATCCGGCTGTCTTTGCCCTCGCTTTCAAAAACTGTGGTTCCGTCTTCTTTGATTTCGTATCTTTTGACCAGCCCTGGGTTTTTATCAGGATCGATAAATTCATGCTTTATCTTATTAGAATGGTAGGCGTAGATTTTCATCAGATTTTCCATCTTGGCCCGGTTGAAATTTCCCTCTCTGAAAAAGCATCTGATTCTCACCTCATCCTTCAGGTTTTTAAGCACCTTTACCGATTGGCCAGAGAGAGAATGAAGCTTGGCTTCAGTAAAGTCAAAGCGGTGGTGATGGTGGGCCAGAAAATAGTTGATAAGCACCAGGATGGCCAGAACCAGAAGAACAATCAGAAGCATATTGCTGGAATAGAGGAACGATTTTCGCTTAAAGCTTTGTTTAAGCACAGAGAGGTTCAACGCCATGTAGACGATTAAAACAGCCACTCCCAGCAAACCTAATACCAGAGGCACTGTTTTCTGGTAGGGCCAGATTTTAAGAGAGATCAAAGCCAGGAATATCAGGGCAATAGCCACATAATTCAGATATTTCTTGATCTTTTCCATTTTTACCTCCACCTTCGCGATTGAATGACAGAATGAGTTAAGAACAGACCAAAAAAGGAGAAACTGAGGTAGTACACCACATCCGTGGTATCCAGAATTCCTTTGGTCATATCATCAAAATGCTGGAAGAAAGAGAGATAATTCAGCACATCCTTCCACATCCCTCCGGCAGAATAAGAAGCCCAGTTCAGAATCCAGAACAGAAGGAGGGCGCCAAAGGTCAGGATAGCAGCCACAATCTGGTTTTCGGTGAGAGAGGAGAAAAAGATGCCCACAGCCATAAAAGCTGCTCCCATCAGGAACAGGCCCAGATAACCGTTCAAGAGGGGAGCCATTTCAGGATTGCCGTAAGCAAATGTGAAAATAGAGAGAATTCCGGTGAGGACCAGCATGGCCACCAGCACAAAGATAGAAGCAAAATATTTCCCCAGTATGATCTGGTTGACAGAAATAGGACTGGTGTACAGAAGTTCATCGGTGTTGGCTTTCTTTTCTTCGGCAAAAAGCCGCATGGTCAAAAGCGGGATCATCAACAGCAGGATAATGCTGATATTATGGAAAAGCGGGGAATAGACCATCTGGTTGATGTTGAGCTGCTGCTGGTAATAGGGGTTTCTGGCCATCTGAAGGGATTGAGAGTTGAACCACCAGATGAGGCTGTAGAAAAAAAATCCCACCAACACCAGAAATACGGTGATGGTTACATAGGCGATGGGAGAGGTGAAGTAAGTTTTGATTTCTTTTTTGCATACAGCCCATATGTTTTTCATTGTTTCACACCTCCTGAGATGATCCTGAGATAGAGATCCTCGATGTTCATGGCCAGAGGTCTCATTTCCACAAGACCCAGTTCTTTTTCCACCATGAATTTGGTGATCTGGTCTCTGATATCCTTTCCTTCAGCCCATTCCACGGTAAAGCCATCGTCTTCCCGGCTGACTTTGTCTACCCCGGGAAAGGCCTGCAGCAGGGAAGCGGCTTCTTGGTCTGCCTTTTTGAGCCTGATGAACATCCCTGTTTTCTGGCTGAAGGAGGAAGTGAGTTCCTCCAAGGAGTCCGAGGCCATCAATCGGCCCTCGTTAATGATGGCCACTCCGTCACAGGTCTGGGTGACTTCGGCCAGGATATGAGTGGAGAGCATGATGGTCCGCTCTCCTTTCAAAGACTTGATGAGCTTTCGGATTTCTACGATCTGAGCCGGGTCGAGCCCGATAGTGGGTTCATCCAGGATAAGGATTTGAGGCTCATGGATCAGGCATTGGGCGATCCCCACTCTCTGTTTGAATCCCCGGGAGATGTTCTTGATGAGTCTTCCTCTGACCGACTCCAGCCCGCTTGTCTGCATGGCTTTGGTTAAAGCTTCCTGCTTTCGATTGGCGGGGATCTGTTTGATTTCAGCCACAAAGCTGAGGTAGGACTGGACAGTCATCTCAGGATAAAGGGGAACATTTTCTGGCAGGTAGCCGGTAATCTTTTTAACTTCTGTGGGGTGCTCGAAGACATCATATCCGGCCACTGTAGCCTGGCCGTCAGTAGCTGGAAGGTACCCGGTCAGGATTCTCATGGTGGTTGTTTTGCCGGCTGCGTTAGGGCCCAGAAGGCCCCAAATTTTCCCTTTCTCCACTTTAAAATTTAGGTCATTCACAGCCAGCAGCTCACCATATTTTTTGGTCAGATGAGCGACTTCAATCATTTCTTAATCTCCTTTTGTCTCATGATTTGATCTCAGAGTGTGATTCTCGGTTCTCTCTTCACATTCTTTCTGGTTGGGGAATACCCATCAGAGAAAGAGTGCGTTTGAGAACTTCTCTGACGTAATAGATAGTCAATATCCGCATTCTTTTGAGTTTCTGGTTTTCTTCAGCTAAAACAGGATAGACATGGTAGTAGGAATTGAACTTTTGAGAAAGGTTAAAAGAAAATTTCGCCAGATGAGAGAATTCCAGTGATCTTACAGAATGAATCACTTCTTCTTCAAACTGAGAAGCATAGAAGATGAGCTCCCAGAAGTCATCTTTTTCTTCCTCGGATAGCGCCTCCAGGGGAAATTCAGCAGAAGAAAGGAGTGACTGCAGGTCTTTTTCTTCAAATCCTTCTCTTTTCTTCAATTTACGGAATATGCTGTTGATTCTCACCAGGGTGTACTGGAGATAGGGACCGGTTTCTCCCTCAAAACTCAAAGCATCTTCAAAATCAAACACGATAAGGGAATTTCTGGAGAATTTGAGCATAAAATAGCGCAGGGCCCCGCTGGCAATTTTTCGGGCCGTATCTGCTTTTTTCTCAGATGAAAGTCCTGGATTCCTTTTTTCTACTTCTGAACGGGCCTTTTCTTCCAGTCTGTCCAGAAGGTCATCAGCCTTGATTCCCAATCCCTTTCTCCCAGAAACCTCAAGAAAATCTTTGTCTTTGTCTTCCTCTGATATGCTCAGGTTGAGCTCTTTCAGGCTTTTAGGAGAAAGCGCCACCATCTCATAGGAGAAATGGATGGACTTGGCGGCTTGGTCAAAATATTTAAGAGATTTCAATCCTTGGACCACGATTTTTTGAAGATAGGATTGGCGGAGATCAATGACATTGTACACTAGACTGCCCTGGCCGAAAGATGGAGACCGGCTTTTAGGATTGGAGGAAGTGATCCAGATGGTTTTTCCGTTTTGATCCAGAAAGGGTTCATAATAAAAATCCTTTTCCAGAAGGCCGAATTTCCAGAGCTGGTAGGCGATATCTTTCCCCACGTAGGTCACTGTGCCGTCAGAACGGACGATGATTTTCTCCCTGTCTTCCTCTTCTTCCAGCTTCATCACCCAACATCCTTGGTTGGCTCCTTCAGCGGCCAGATAGATAGCTTTTCTTTCCTTGAGGAGGGAAAAGGCTTCTTCCCAAAATTTGAGGTCAAGAATGGTGCTTTCACAGGGTAGAAGGTCATAACTGACACCGATTCTCCGCATGGTCTGAACATGGGCTTTGATAACACGGCGGGAGATGAGATGAGCTATCTCTGCTTCAGGATTGATGCCTTGTTCGATTTTTTTAAGGATTTCCGATTTTCTTTTTTGAGCCTCAGGATGAGCCTCCAGATAGGAAGATACACGGGGGTATAGATCCCAGCAGTAATAGTCAAATTTTCCGTTAATCTTCCTTATATCTTCCAGGGTCTTTTTTTCCATCTCCATCAGGCCGAACACCACATCCACCACCTGAACTCCTGTATCATCAATATAGTTCTGGATCTCCACATTTTCCCCTTTGTATTTCAGGCAGCGGCCCAGAGTATCGCCCAGACAGGCATTCCTCAGATGGCCGATATGGGCTGCCTTATTGGGATTGATATTGGTGTGCTCGATGATTACTTTTTTTTCTTCGGGAGTGAGGAAGGATAAGGGAAGGGAACGGAGCAAGTTCAGAAAGAATTTTCGGCGGTCCAGAAAAAGATTGATATAACCCGGACCAGCCACTTCTATTTTTTTCACACCTTGAATAGGAGAGATATGAGAAATTACTTCTTCAGCTATCTGGCGGGGATTGGAGTCAATTTTTTTGGCCAGCTGAAAAGGGAAAGTCAGAGCTAAATCTCCCATTTTATGTCGGGGAGTGTAGTCGATACCTATTTCTTTCCTGTCAACAGGATACTTGCCTTTGAGCTTCTGGTGGATCTCTTTTTTCAACCAGGCCTTGAATTTGATCATGATTGGTTTTTAATTATAGCAAATTTCCGATTATGAACAAGGCTCACCCTGGGATTTTTCTTGCATCATCGAAAATTATGTGATAGTAAATTACTCTAAAAGAAACGAGGAAATGAAAAAAACCCGCCTTCATTCAGCCCATAAAAAATGGGGCGCAAAAATGATTGAATTCTTCGGCTGGGAAATGCCGGTCGAATTTTCTGGTGTCATCGATGAACATCTAGCAGTGCGGAAAAAAGCTGGACTGTTTGATGTCAGTCACATGGGAGAAATCCTGATTTCTGGAAAACAAGCTCTTGATCTGGTCCAGTATCTTAGCCCTAATGATGCAGGGAGGCTTTCATCTGGAAAATCCCAGTACTCAGCCCTGACCACAGCCCAAGGAACCTTTGTGGATGATCTTCTGGTCTACTGCTTGACCCCTGAAGAATATCTTCTGGTGGTCAATGCTGCCAATTCGGACAAAGATCATGAATGGATCCATCGCCATAAGCAGGGATTCGAAGTGAAGGTGGAGAACAAAAGTCAGGATTATACACAGCTCGCTCTGCAAGGGCCAAAGGCTCTTGATATACTGCAGCCGATGACTGAAATCAATCTGGAAGAGATGAGACCTTTCCGGTTCAGTGGGGGAGAGCTGGAAGGAGAAAAAGTTCTGATATCCCGGACAGGGTACACAGGTGAAGATGGTTTTGAAATTTACACCCTTTCCCTCAATCCAGAGAAAATTTGGGAAGCTCTCCTTGATGGGGGAAAAGAATACGGCCTGGTACCGGCAGGTCTTGGAGCCCGAGATACACTCCGTTTGGAAGCCACTCTCATGCTCTACGGCAATGATATTGACGAGACCACTACGGTTCTGGAAGCAGGGCTGGGCTGGCTGGTGAAATTCGAAAAAGGCGACTTTTTAGGCAGAGAAGCTCTCCTTAAACAAAAGGAAAAAGGGATAAAGCGAAAGATCGCAGGATTTGAAATACTGGGCGCCGGTATAGCTCGGCCTCATTATCCTGTTTTTGCAGACCATAAAAAAGTTTCTGAAGTCACTTCTGGATCCTATTCTCCGTACTTGAAAAAAAGCATAGGATTGACTTATCTTCCCCTTGAGTACACACAGAAAGGAACAGAAATTGAGGTGGGAATAAGGAATAGAAAAGCCCAGGCCAGAGTGGTTTCCATCCCTTTCTACAAAAGAAACAAAAAATAACTAAGATGAAGTATAATCAGTAAGGGTGAACAGGAGAATTCATTTTCTCCCTTCACCCTTCATCAATGATTCAACGGTCAGGAGGAGGAATTGAATGTATCCTGATGATTTTCATTACACCAAAGATCATGAATGGATCAAAGTGGAAGGAGAAAGGGCCACAGTCGGAATCACAGATTTTGCTCAAAAGCAGCTGGGGGATGTGGTGTACGTAGAGCTTCCTGAAGTGGGGACAAAACTGGAGTTTCATCAGTCTTTGGGAGTCATAGAATCCGTAAAGGCAGTTTCTGATGTGTATTCTCCTGTGGCAGGTGAAGTGGCTGAGGTCAATCAAAAATTGAATGATTCTCCAGAGATGATCAACGAAGATCCCCATGGACAGGGATGGATAATCCGGCTGAAAATCAAAGACGAAACAGAATTGCAAAAGCTGATGTCTGCTTCGGAATACGAAAAGTTTCTTGAAGGAATCGAAGAATAACTGACTTTTTCCAACCAAACTGGATTTCTTGATCATGAGTTACACATCTCTGAGCGACAAAGATAAGAAGGAAATGCTGGCCAAAGTGGGGCTTTCCTCGATGGAGGAACTCTTTGCCTGTATACCAAAAAATTTAAAGTTAAAAAGAAAGCTCAATATGCCCTCTCCACTGACAGAAGCAGAGCTGATTCGCCACTTTGAGGACTTAAGAAAAAAGAACACATTCCAGGACTATCTTTGTTTTTTGGGGGCTGGAGCTTATCGTCATTTCATCCCCGCGGTGGTGGACTATTTGAGTTCTCGTGGTGAATTTTTAAGCCCTTATACTCCCTACCAGCCAGAACTGAGCCAGGGGACACTCCAGGTTATATTTGAATTCCAAACCTTGATCTGTCAGCTGACAGGAATGGATATTGCCAATGCTTCTCTTTACGATGGGGCTTCAGGGGCAGCAGAGGCTGTCTTGATGGCTGATCGTCTTCAAGGGAAGTCTAAGATTTTGGTGGCCAGAACACTCCATCCTCAATACAGAAAAGTCATCCGGACTTATACCAAAAACCTGGGGATCAAGGTGGAAGAAATAGGTTACCAAAAGTCAGGAAAGATTGATTTTGATGGCCTTGAAAAAAAGATGGATAAGCAGACTTCAGCGGTGGTTTTTCAGTCCCCCAATTTCCTGGGTGTTATAGAGGAGGGAGAAAGAATCTCCGGCCTCGCTCACCGTCATGAATCCTTATCCATAGCGGTGGTGGCCGAGCCAGTCTCTTTGGGTCTTTTGGAGTCCCCTGGAGAATCAGGAGCAGATATGGTCACAGGGGAAGGGCAGTCCTTTGGCCTTCCTCTAAGCTTTGGAGGGCCTTATCTTGGATTTATGGCCTGCCGGAAGGAATTTTTGAGACAATTTCCCGGCCGTATAGCTGGACAGACTACCGATGTTGAAGGAAAACGCGGCTTTGTTCTTGCCTTATCCACCAGAGAGCAGCACATAAGACGAGAGCGGGCCACCTCCAATATATGCACCAATCAAGCCTGGTGCGCTCTGAGAGCCACCATTTTTTTAGAGACCCTGGGCCAGCAGGGATTAGGAGAATTAGCCTGGCAAAACGTGCAAAAAGCCCATTATGCCTTGAGGCAGATGCAAAAGTTGACCGGACTTAGGCAAAAATTCAATGGAAGTTTTTTCAACGAATTTGTCATAGAGTGCTCAAAAGACTGGTCCAGGATCAATGGCTTTCTCAAAAGGAAGGGTGTTATCGGCGGATTAAGCCTGGAAAAGGACTATCCAGAGCTTAAAAACTGTGCTTTGTTCTGTGTGACCGAGATGCATAAAAAAGAAGACATCGATCACCTGATCAAAAAATTAAAGGAAGCCCTGAAGGAGTGAGCAAACACCGATGATCAGAGAACCACTAATCTTTGAAATAAGCGATAAAGGAAAAGGTGACTTTCCTCTGCCAAAATTAGATGTTCCTCCAGATAAAGAAATCATCAAAAATCTCCCCACCAGAAAGGAAATAAAGGATTTTCCCGTAGTTTCGGAAGTGGAGGTGGTCAGGCATTTTACCCGTCTTTCTCGAACCAACTACTGTATTGATGAAGGGTTTTACCCATTGGGTTCCTGCACCATGAAATACAATCCCAAGATAAACGAGAACCTGGCCTCTCAGCCTGAATTCGCCGCCGCTCATCCCTATCTTCCCCAGGAATTGGTCCAGGGAAACCTGGCTGTTCTCAAGAAAACAGAAGAGCTTTTGGCTGAAACAACCGGAATGGATGCTTTCACTCTGCAGCCTTCAGCCGGTGCTCAGGGAGAATTATTAGGAATGATGCTGGTCCGCGCTTATCTTGAAGAACAGGGAGATCCCAGAAAGATTGTTCTCATTCCAGACTCAGCCCATGGAACCAATCCCTCCAGCGCCCATCTCTGCGGTTATCGGGTTCATGAAGTCCGGTCCAACCAGAAAGGGACAGTGGACCTGGATGCTCTCTCGCGAGCTGTGACTGAAGATGTGGCAGCCTTGATGATAACCAACCCCAACACCTTGGGAATTTTTGAAACAGATATCAGGAAAATCGCTCGGATCATCCATTCCCGGGGTGGACTTCTTTACATGGATGGGGCCAACATGAATGCTCTGGTGGGGAAATGCAGACCCGGGGAGATGGATGTTGATATCATCCATCTCAATCTGCACAAAACTTTCTCCACTCCTCACGGCGGGGGAGGTCCTGGATCTGGCCCCTTGGGAGTAAAAAAACATCTGGAACCCTATCTGCCGGTACCCATTATTGAGGGCAGGGACGGAAAGTATTTTTTCAATTTCCTTCGTCCCCAGAGTATAGGAAAAATCCACAGTTTTTATGGAAATTTTCTGGTGGTGGTCAAAGCTCTGGCTTATATTCTGTCTCAGGGATATGAAGGATTTAAAGAAACAGCAGAAACGGCTGTTTTGAATTCTAATTATCTTAGAAAAAACCTGGAAAAGGATTATCACCTTAAATACAGCTCACCCACTCTGCACGAGTGTGTTTTTTCTGATAAATTTCAGAAAAAACATGGGGTAACCAACATCGATATTGCCAAAAGGCTCATCGATTTTGACCTGCATCCTCCCACCATGTCTTTTCCCCTGGTGGTGCATGGAGCCCTGATGATTGAACCCACTGAGACAGAAAGCAAACGGGATCTTGATCTCTTCATCCAGGCCATGAAGAAGATTTCCAAAGAAACTGAAGAAAACCCTGAACTCTTGAAATCTGCGCCCCACAAGTCTTATGTGAGAAGATTGGACGAGGCTCAAGCTGCCAGAAAGCCGGTGTTGAGGTGGCATGGAGCCAGGGACGCCAGAAAAACAAAATAATCGTTCTGGTATCTTAGCATGAGTATACAAGACCTGGTCATGAATCTCCAAAAATTTTGGGCAGAGAGAGGATGCTATCTTGCCCAGCCTTATGATGTTGAAGTGGGTGCAGGAACCATGACTCCAGATACTTTTTTTAGAGTCCTGGATAAGAGAGCGTGGAAAGTCGCTTATGTTCAGCCTTCACGACGGCCCAGGGATGGGAGATACGCCGAAAATCCTCATCGGGTTCAGAAACACTTCCAGTACCAGGTGGTCATAAAGCCATCGCCTCCTGATATTCAACAGATCTACTTGGACAGTCTGGTGGCCTTGGGTATTCAGCTCGAAGAACATGACATTCGTTTTGATGAAGACGACTGGGAATCTCCCACTATCGGAGCCTGGGGAGTGGGCTGGCAGATACTGCTGGATGGATTGGAAATCACTCAGTTCACTTATTTCCAGCAGGCCGGAGGAATCGATCTTTATCCGGTGCCTGTAGAAATCACTTACGGCCTGGAAAGATTGGAGATGTTTTTAGAAGGAAAAGACAATATTTATGACTTGAACTGGTCTGGAGATGTCACCTATAAGGATTTGAGGTTTCAGGAAGAGAAGGAGTTTTCCGACTATAACTTCAACCAGGCCAACATCAAAATGCTTCAAGAATCTTTTGGGATGCAGGTGAAAGAAGCGGGAAGTCTCATCAAACAGAATCTTTTTCTTCCTGCCTATGATATGTGTCTGAAGTGTTCTCATCTTTTCAATCTTCTGGATTCTCGTGGAGCCATAAGCGTTACCGAGCGGGTGAAGATGATCGCTCAGATAAGGGAAGTGGTAACTCAGATTGCAAAAAAATACACACACAAGGAGAGGTCATCCTGATGGAGTTTCTCTTAGAGATCAGCACCGAAGAAATGCCGGCTTCTCATGTCAAGTCTGCTCTTTCGCAGCTGAAAGAAAAGTTCACCCAAGAACTCTCCTCTTTTGATGTGGATATCTACAAAATCCAGACCTTGGGTACCTGCCGGCGGTTGGCGGTGGCAGGAGATTTTTCTCCCCAGCAGAAGGATAGAAAGGAAGAGGTGATAGGGCCCCCTAAGGTGGTGGCTTTTTCTCCAGATGGCACTCCCACTTCAGCAGCCCTCGGATTTGCCAGGTCACACGGGATTGGTGTTGATCGCCTGCAGGTGATCAGGACTGAAAAGGGGGAATATGTGGGATTGAGAAAAGTGGAAAAAGGGAAGCCAACTCCAGAAATACTCCAGAAGATTATCCCGGACATGGTCACCTCTCTGTCCTTTCCCAAAATGATGAGATGGGGAGAGGAAACCCAGAAATTTTCCCGTCCTATCAAAAATATACTTTGTATATGCAACCAGGACGTCATTCCTTTTTCGGTGGGAAAAATATCTTCTTCGGGAGTTTCCATCGGACACAAAATACTCTCTCCCCAGAAGATACCTATCCATTCTTTTCCTGAATACAAAGTCAAGCTGCGGGAGAATAAGGTGGTGGTGGAAGGGGAGCAAAGGCGGAAGATGATCCTCAGTCAGATTTCCATGAAAATGGAGTCCATAGATGGTCAGCTCCTGCCCGATGAAGAGCTGATGGAAAAAATTATATATGATGTGGAATACCCTTATGTTTTTTTGGGTTCTTTTCCTAAAAAATATCTGGCTTTACCCGTTGAAATTTTGAGTACAGCCATGAAAAAGGGGCAGAGTCTGTTTTCGGTGGTCAAGGGAAACCAACAGCTTCCTTATTTTATAGGTGTGGCTGATAATTATAAAGACACGGAATCGCTCATTCTCAAAGGAAACGAAAGGGTGCTCATAGCCCGGCTGGAGGATGCCAAGTTTTTCTGGGAACAGGATTTAAAAATGGCCTTGAAGGAAAGAGTAAGAAACCTGGATCGGATTGTCTTTCAAGAAAAACTGGGAAGTTATGGGGATAAAGTGGCAAGATTGAAAAAGATGGTTTCCTATTTGTCTGATAAAATCGGCGAACCAAAAATAAAAAAGGACGGTGTTCAAGCCGCAGAACTGGCTAAGTCGGATTTGCTTACAGAAATGATCAAGGAATTTCCTTCTCTCCAGGGCAAAGTGGGGGGAATTTATGCTAAACAGGAAGGTTATCCTTCCCCGGTATGGAAAGCCGTTTATGAACACTACCAGCCTTTGAGTTTGGAGGATGATTCCCCTTCCACTGCAACTGGAGCAATCCTGTCCATCGCTGATAAAATAGACTCTGTGGTTGGAGCAGTAGGGATCGGGATTCAGGTGACCGGTTCGAAAGATCCTTTTGGACTTCGCCGCAATGCCCAGGGAATCTGTAAAATCATTCTGGAGAAGAAGTTCGACTTTTCTTTTTCTCGCCTTCTGGATAAAGCGGTGAAACTCTACATCGGCAAGCTTTCCCTCTCTAAACAAGAAATAAAAGACCACTGCGGCCAATTTTTCTCAGGACGTCTCCAGTCCATTTATGAACGGCAGGGATACCGTTACGATCTGATTAAAGCTGCTCTTAGTGCTGACGCTGATAACATCTACCACTCTTACCTTCGATTAAAGGCCTTGGATAATCTAAAGGACAGCTCTCATTTTGGACCCATGATCCTGACTGTCAAGAGAGTGAATAATATCCTGAGAGACCACCCCCGGTACAGGGTAAATCCAGATCTGTTCCAAGAAAAAGAGGAAAAGGAGCTTTATACCACTTTCACCATAATCCAGAAAAATACTCTTCCGTTGATCTCTAGGGGGGATTTTGCCAGAGCCCAGAGATTCATTTTCCGGATGAGGGCAGCCATCGATAATTTTTTTGATCAAGTGTTGGTGATGACAGAGGATAGAAAAATCAGAAGAAACCGGTTGGCTCTCCTTCAGGACATCAGCAAACTTTTTCTTAAGGTGGCTGATTACTCCCAAGTGGTGGTTGAAGGGGAGAACAAATAGAATTCGGGAGGATTTTTTCGGGGATTAAATTTAATCTTTGGGCTTGGATTCTCCGGCCTTTTCTTTGGTTCTCTTTTCTGGGGGGACATATTTTTGTTCCAGGGCAATGATTTTGGTAAGGTTTCCGGGATAATTCTGCCCTTTTTTTTCTCCGTAAGGACTGAACTGAATCCCGATCTGGTACTTATAACTTTTGCCCACGTTGAAGGAGCACCAGCGGACTTTCCCTTTCTGGACAAGAGGGATTTTTTCGCCGGGTATGGATATTTTTAGATTCAGTTCTTTGTTTATTTTGATATCTTTCTGGGCTAAAAATCTAAGGCCTCCCCGGCTTATGTCTAGAATGGGACAAAATTCCTCCCCATATTTGCCTTTGGAAAAGAAAAATGTTTTCTTTTTGTAGCTTACAGTGGCCCCAGGAGTCTCGAACCTGACGCAGGATCTTCCGTCCAATTCATTTTCTCCCATTGTTGACCTCCCTGTTGATTATTGGAAGCAATACCTTGTTTTGTGTTCACAGCAGTCATTATTGTTTTGAATATCTGTGGACATTCCCTCTACCCGCCCTCCATAATATTTCCAGTTTTTATTAATATAACAAATCAGGTATAAAAGTCAAAAAAAATTTGAGGTAGGGAAGCATCTCCATTTCCATAATAGGGGGGTGAGGGTGGATTGAATTATTAAAAGATATCAATCATCCTGGCCAATACGGCTTTGCCTCTGTAATCCGGCAGAAGAATGGGTGCTCTTCTCTCGGGCTTGATTCCTGCCTGTTTGAGCATTTTGACATATTTTTTCATATGGTCCAGTGAAAGCTTTTCTCGTTTCTTTGTTTTTTTGGCATATTTCGCAGCATAGATCCCGGATCTTCGACCGTAGACCATGCAATCAAGAGTTGAGTTTCCCATGAGTCTGTTTTTTCCATGGACGCCACCCGAAATCTCGCCGGCAACAAACAGTCCTTCCACCGTGGTCTTTCCTTCAGGATCTGTTTCCACACCTCCGTTTTGGTAATGGAGAGTGGGGAAAACGAGAACCGGGTCCTTCCGCATATCAATGTCAAACCGGTTGAACATCCTTCTCATTCCGGGAAAAGCGCTGTCTATGGTTCCTTCACCATTTTTGACTTCGATGAGGGGAGTGTCAAGCCAGACACCTCTCATCCCGGTAGGAGTAATGATTCCTTTATCTCTCACATAGCATTCTCTGATCAGGGCAGAGGCTTCCACGTCTCTTGGTTCAAGAGGAAAAACAAAGGCCTCTCCGTCCTTATTTACAGGCTGAGCTCCCATGCTCCTGAGTTTTTCCGTAAGAAGAAGACCGATGATCTGCTGTGGATAGGCAGCCCCGGTGGGGTGATATTGAACGGTGTCCACATCTCTCAGCTTGGCTCCAGCGCGGTAGGCGAGGACCACACCGTCACAGGTTGCCCCATAATGATTGGTGGTGGGGAAACCTCTTATGTGAAGCCTTCCAAAACCGCCTGTGGCCAGAATAGTGGCTTTGGCTTTAACGATTTTATAATCGCCTGTTTCAAAATTCCAGAGAACCGCTCCAGCCACCTGGTCCTGGCCGTTTTTAAGAAGTTCAACAGCGGGATAGTATTCCAAGCACGAAATTTTCCTGTTTCTGAACTCGTCTCTTATCACCCTCAATTCCTCAAGGCCAGTGTAGTCTCTGCAGGCATGCATTCTTTTTCTGCAGGTGCCGCCACCCCATTTTTCCGAAAAATTTCCGCCATCTTCTCTGTCAATCATGGCCCCCAGTTCTAAAAGCCAGCTCATGATGAACGGAGCATCTTCAACCAGCCCTTTGAGGACATCGGGCTTGTTGGCAAAATGTCCTCCTCCCAATGCATCCAGGTAGTGGATGAGAGGGGAATCGTTGGGACGATCAGCCGCCTGAGTTCCTCCCTCTGCCATCATGGAGTTGGAATCCCCGTGCCTTAATTTATTGGCAAGAAGAATTTTATCAGGCGGAATGCCCTGATTATTGGCCCAGATGGCCGCTGTTGTTCCTGCCAGACCTCCTCCTATAATCAAAATATCAACATCGTGATCTATTTTAGACAGGTCAATGTCTCCTTTTTCTATAAGAGGATAGGCCTCCAGCAGATCCACCACTTCATTGGGTCCAATCTCACCTTTATTCTGTCCTATTTTTATTTTTCTTTTCCCTCCAGCAGCAAAATCTGGATGGAGCTTAAGGACCTCTTCTTTTTCCTTTTTACTCATGGCAGGAGGTTCGTAGTCTTTCCGCCTGCTTCTTGTTTTATTCACCACATCTATGAGCTTCCGCATGTATTGGGGATAGCCTCCGATAAATTTCATTTCAGACATTTCTCTCCTCCTTTATCAATCTTTCTCTCTTTCTCTCTCAGCATACAGTTTTTCGAGCTCTTTTTTTGTAGCTTTGAGAAGGTTTTTCCAGTCTTCTTTATATTTTCCCTTTTTTATTTCTTTTAATCTTTTGTCAAGATGAGGGGGCTCCGGGCATTCATAGCGCCCGTACATTCTTCTGGCCAGCTGAGCAATATGATACTGGACCAGCTCGGAAGGACATCTGATGGCACACAGTCCACATTGAATGCAGTCAAAGGACTCCTCAGCCACTGCTTTATAATCGCCTTTTATTGCCGACTGGATATAATCCATGACCTCCAGGTCTTGAGGACAGGATTTGGTGCAGGTGTTGCAGGATACACACCTTGCCAGCTCAGGGTAATATTTGAATAATGTTCCTACATTGAATTCTTCTTTGCTGATGTCATAGACAGCTTTCTCAGCGGGTGAGAAAGGTATTTGAACCAAATACATTCCATCTTCTGCTCTTGTTTGGCAGGCCATGGCGGTCTGGAGTTTGTAATCGCCAATTCTTCTGTAAACCGTAGCACAGGCCCCACAGAATCCTGCCCTGCACCCGGCAGATCTGACAAACCTGTATCCAGCAAACTCCATGGCCTGCATAATGGTCAGTCCAGCCGGAACTTTATAAGACTTTCCCATGATGTAAATCGTCACCCAGTACTTGATATCCTTTTCATCAATTCCCGTGGTTACAGATTTATTTGATTCTGCGATCCTGTCCATAATGCTCTTTTTCTGTTTCATGTCTTCCTCCTCAGGTGGAAAATCAAAGAATCGTTTTGTTCATGTTTGAAATTTTGTCAATATTCTTGAGGGAGCTTTTTTAGCTCAGCCCAGGAATAGACAGGGCCATCTTTGCACACATAATGCATTCCGATGTTGCATCGTCCACACTTTCCTATCCCGCATTTCATCTTGTTCTCTACAGTGGTGTAAATCTGTTCATCATCGAAGCCCAGCTCTTTCAGGCCTTGGATAACGAACTTGATCATGATGGGAGGACCACAGGTCACTGCGATGGCGTTCTCAGGTGATGGTTTCTTCTGGGTGACATTCTGAGGTACAAAACCCACGAACTCTTCCCATCCTGGTTCCTCCACGTCCACGGAGAGATAAACATCCATTTTATTCTTGAGTTCCTCAACCTCATCCCTGAAAACAAGGTCCTTGGATGTCCTTGATCCGTAGAAAAGCACCAGGTCTCCGTATTCATCTTTCTTATTTATGGCAGTCTGCAGAACAGACCATATAGGAGCCAAGCCGATTCCTCCTCCGATAAAAATGAGGTTTTTCCCCTTCCATTCCTGGAGGGGAAATCCACTGCCGTATGGACCTCTTATTCCGATGATATCTCCTTCCACCATTTCATGGAGAGCGGAGGTCACTCTTCCCATTTTGAGGATGCTGAATTGAAGGTAATCCTTGACAAGTGGAGAGGAAGAGATGGATATCATGGATTCGCCTTTACCGAACACAGAGAGCATAGCACACTGGCCGCAGCGGAAAGTAAATTCATTATTATTGATAAAACGAGTCCGAAAAGACTTGACGGGTCTGGCCCCACCCACTTCCTCTTTGATGGTGATTATTTCAGCCAGTTTTGGAACGTAGACATTATGATTCATATTCTTTCACCTTATCAAGGACTTCGATAATGTCGATTCCCACCGGGCAGTTAGAAATGCATCTCCCGCAGCCAGTGCATTGATAATTATTGTAGATCTCTACAAAATACTGAAATTTGTGCATGATTCTCTGCCGCAGGCGGGAGGCTCTATCAGGCCTGGGATTATGTCCCGAAGAGTGCATGGTGAAATCAGGAAACTGGCAGGTATCCCAGGTCCTTACTCTTTTTCCTTTTATGGGAGAGGATGAGGTCACTTCATCGTTGATGTCAAAGCAGTGACAGGTGGGGCAGAGATAAGTGCAGATGCCGCAGCGGAGGCAGCTCAGCGATTCTTGTTCCCAGAAGGGAGAATCGAACATTTTCTTCAGCTTGGGAGGGATGTCTTTAACCTGTCGGAGATGACGCTCAACCTTTTTCTCTGAATCTTGGTGGATCTTCTCCAGGTCCTTTTTGTCTTTTGCATCAGGTGATTGAAAAATCTCTTTGGAGGAACTGATCAGCTTGTCTCCCTTTTCGGTAAAGGACTGCAGGAAAAATTTCTTTCCCAGGTCAGTCAAAAGGATATCTAATCCTTGGCTGGAGTGAGGAGATCCATCCACCGAAGTACAAAAACAATCAGGAGAGGGAGGAGTATTGCAGGCCAGTCCCACCAAAACAGTTTTGTCTCTTCTTCTCCAGTAGTAAGGATCAACAAAGTCACCCCCGAATACTTTATCCGTAAGAGACAAAGCCCGGGCATCGCATGGTCTGACCCCAAAAAGAAGGGTTGGCTTTTCCTCAGGAAGGTGTTCTTTGATCTGGGGTCCGCCCTCATCTGAGGATAAAAATTCCAGCAGCACCTCTCTTTGGGGGAAAATGATTTTTTTGGGAGAAACGACAGTGTTGAGATAATCAAGGTCTATTTCATCTGGATCCCGGATGAGTTCATACTTCCAGAAATCACCATCCTTAACAGGAGCATAGATGTCATAAGACGCCAGTTCTTTCAGCCATGAAGTTAAAGATTTTTTTTCCAGTATCTTTTCCATCATTTCACCTGATAAAATCCTCCGGGTCCTCATCCTTGAAGCAGGAGACTAGAGAGGGTTTTTGGGGATCAAAGCCCACATCATATCCAAAAAGTTGACTGGCTTCTTTCTCTAATTTTTTATTCAAAAATCTTATGGGAATATCTAGAGGGCAGGCTCTTTCACACTCGCCGCAGTCCACACAGCGGCCTGCCAGATGGATAGCTCTGACAAAATGATACACGAAATTTTCAGATAAAACAGGAGACTTTTCTACCCATTTGATTTTTTGGGCTTTTTCTTCAGCAGTGGTGTCTGCAGTGACAGCAAAATTTATGGTGTCCACCACACATTCATCACAGTAGCACATGGGGCAGGCAGAACGGCAGGCATAGCAGCGGATGCATCTGTCGAGCTGTTCTTTCCAAAAATCCCATCTCTGCTGTTCAGACATGGATTCAATCTTTTGTATAGATTGGAAGGGAGGAGCGGGTTTTCTTTTTGTCTTATCTCCGATGAGGACATCATAAACGACAGGAAAATTGGCTGGACATTCCAGGCACCGATCGGCCATGACCTCCTTGGCGGGGATCTTGGTTTTGCCTTCCTGGGTGGTCACCACAAAATTATCCTGGTCATCAAATTCGATCTTTTTGGCTTTCTTCCCTTTGAGCTTTGTGGCCAGTTTTTTCTCATCCACCATTCCGGTATTTTCACAGGAAATACCGATGAGATAAATCTCATCTCGGTCTATGAATTTTTCTTGGAGCAAAACATTGATGGCCCGGCTGTCACAGCCTTTAACCACCAGGGCTACCGGCCTTTCATCTGGTTCTTTTTCCCTTGCTTTTTTCCTCTTTTCGTCCACCAGATAGCGGGTTAAGTTATAAACACATGACGGATCCCAGATGAACTTCTCCACATCTTGGGGTTTGTGGATGAAGGCAGGAACTGGCATCAAGCCGTTGGCTTTTCTCTTGTAACCGATAACGTATTTGACTTTTCCTTCCTGCAGGAGTTTTTTGGCGTTTTCTTTCAACTCATCAAGGTTGACCATTATAGATCACTCCTCAGCTTCTTTTGGGGACCCAGCGGCTTGAGTTCCTTGACGAAATCTTTTATGATCTCTGTGTATTTTGTTCCCTCCGCTGCTGAAACCCAGGACATTTGGAAGCGCTGGGGTTCAAGGCCCATGTATTCCAGGAGTTTCTTGACCAAAGCGATTCGGCGTCGTGCATAGTAGTTTCCTTTTATATAATGGCAGTCTCCGGGATGGCATCCTGAAACCAAAACGCCATCAGCTCCTCTGTTAAAGGCAGATAAAATATAAAGAGGGGATACACTTCCAGAGCACATCACCGTGATGGGCACCACATTGGGAGGGTATTGCATGCGGGAAACACCGGCGAAATCAGCGCCTGCTGAAGAACACCACTTACAGAGGAAGGCCACGATTCTTGGTTCAAAATTCTCCGCCATCATTATCCTCCCAGAGATGCTTTTATCATTTCGTGGATCTGTTGAGGAGCAAAGTTTCTAACCTGGATGGCTGCCCGTAAGCAGGTGGCTGAACAGGTTCCACAGCCCTCGCACAGGACTTCCTTGACTTCAACTTTGCCGTCTTTGAGGGAAAGAGCATCATAGGGACAAACATGGACGCACATTCCACACCCTGTGCAGAGATTGTGGTTGACCTGGGCCACTGTGGGAGCATGGAAGAGTCTTTCCTGGGACAAGATGGCTATGGCTTTGGCTGATGCTCCGCTGGCTTGAGCCACAGCCTCAGGGATATCCTTTGGGGCTTGAGCAGCACCGGCCAGGAATAAACCAGAGGAAACACTCTCCACAGGCCTGAGCTTGGGATGAGCTTCAGAGAGAAAGCCATCCTTGTCCACAGCCAGTTTGAGTTTTTTTGCCAGTTCCTCCGCTCCTTTGGAGGGACGCATGGCCATAGCCAGCACCACCATATCCGCATCAATTTCGATATCTTTTCCAGTGAGAGTGTCCACACCCCAGACTTTAATTTTGCCTTTCTCTTCGAATATCTTAGAAACTTTTCCCCGCAGATAGACCACTCCGTCATCTTCCACAGCCCTCTGGACAAATTCTTCGTATCCTTTGCCTCCAGAACGGATGTCTATATAAAAAACATAAGCTTGGCCGTCGTGGACGTGATGTTTATACAGCATGGCGTGTTTGGCTGTGTACATGCAGCAGATCTTTGAGCAGTAGGCACAGTGCATTTCTGGATCCCGGGAACCCACGCATTGTATGAAAACCACTTCTTTTGGCTCCTTGTGATCAGAAGGCCGGAGAATTTTACCCTGAGTGGGGCCCGAAGCAGATAACAGTCTTTCGAATTGAAGGCCATCCAGGACATCGTCGTATTTTCCGTAGCCGTACTCGGCCATCACCTTTTTATCATAAAGGTCATATCCAGTGGCCACCACCATAGCGCCCACATCTTCTTCCACAATTTCAGGCTTCATGTCGTAGTCGATAGCTTCAGGCTCGCAGACTTCGGCACATTTTCCGCAGGCAATGGGAAGAAGCCCCGGGCAGTTGTTTATATCTAGAGTGTAGGTGGCAGGAATGGCCTGAGGGAAGGGAATGTAGATGGCTCTTCGGCCGCTGAGGCCCAGATTGAATTCATCAGGAACCACCACTGGACAGACTTTTGTGCATTCATCACAGAGAGTGCATTTATCGGAATCCACATAAGTGGGCTTTTTGAGAATTTTGACTTTGAAGTTGCCCACATAACCAGTGACATCCTGGACTTCGCTGCAGGTCATGAGCTTAATCTTGGGATGTTTGGAGACCTCCACCATCTTGGGAGTTAAAATGCACTGAGAGCAGTCTAGAGTGGGAAATGTTTCGGAGAGCTGAATCATGTGGCCGCCGATGGATGGAGACTTTTCCACCAGGATGACTTCAAATCCTGTGTTGGCCAAGTCCAGAGCAGACTGGATCCCAGCGATTCCTCCCCCTACAACCAAAGCTCTCCGGGTTACAGGCACGCCTATGGGATCCAGAGATTCATTTCGTTGAACTCTTTCCACAGCGCCTTTGGTGATTTTTATGGCTTTTTTGGTGGCCCTGTCCATGTCCTTATGGACCCAGCTGCACTGTTCTCGGATGTTGGCGATTTCACACTGGAAAGTATTAAGTCCCGCTGATTGGGCACAATTCCTGAAGGTAGTCTCGTGAAGAGTGGGGGAACAGCAGGCAACCACCACTTTGTCCAAATTATTTTCTTTGATGGATTCTATGATCATCTTCTGGCCGGGATCAGAACACATGTACACATAGTCTTCAGCGTGGACCACACCTTTGTTCTTAGAGAGTTCTTCAGCCGCTTTCTTCACATCCACTGTGCCGGCAATGTTGATGCCGCAGTGGCAGACAAATACTCCAGTCCGTTTCATTTTTTTCCTCTCATAACGAGCTTTCCCGTTTATGCATTTTGAAATTATTTTTTCATTTTCTTTTCTTGCTTTTTGACTTCTTGGCTTTAGATTGTTTTTCTTTGGCTAAAAGATCTTCCCCGTACTGGTATCCTTTGTCGAAGGCTTTGATGTTTAGATCGACGAATCTATCAGGGACCAAACCAGGAAGAGCTTTTTTCATGGCTTCAGGAGAGACGATTTTGGCGATTGAGGAAAAGAAACCCAGCATGACCAGGTTGGCGATGATCCTGTTTCCCAGCTCCTCGGCGAATCTGGTGGAGGGGACGCCGTAGATTTTTATTTTTCCCCGTGCCGGCCGTGCTTTGACCAAATCTTTATCAATGATCAAAAGTCCATCCTCTCTTAATTCAGGCTCGTATTTATCATAGGCTTCCTGGGACATGGAAACCAGGATTTCTGGACGGGCGATGTAAGGGTAAAGGACTCTGTCCTCTGAGACAACCAGTTGGGAGCTGCAGGCACTGCCTCGTGCTTCAGGGCCAAAACTCTGAGTCATGGTGGCGTGTTTATCCTCATAGATGGCTAAAGCCTTCCCTGTAATCAAGCCACAGCGGATGATTCCCTGTCCACCAAAACCAGAAAACCTTATTTCACTCATGGTTTACACTCCATATGCTTGATATTTTTCGCCTAAAACTTTGGCCAAATGTTCATTCATGGCGTCAAGAAAAGTAGGTTTTTCTTTGTCCACAAATTTACCCACGATGAGTTTTCCCTGATAGCTGATATCCAGGGTCTTGGTGTCGGCACCGTGCTGAATTTCAGACTTTTCATAATAATATTTCAACAGATTCAGCCCGTCGCCCAGCCGGTTCCTGCGCGCATAAAGGGTGACACAGGGAGTGATGACCTCGATCAAAGAAAAACCTCTCTTGTTCAAAGCTTCCTGGATGGATTTGGTCACTCTTCTCAGATGGAGGGCAGTCCAGCGGGCAACATAGGTTGCTCCTGAAGCCTCAGCAAGGTAGGGGAGATTGAAGGGATATTCAAAATTTCCGTAAGGAGCTGTAGAGGCATTGGCCTGGATAGGAGTGGTCGCTGCTACCTGGCCTCCGGTCATAGCATAGTTAAAATTATTGACACAGATGACCACGATATCCATATTTCTTCTAGCAGCGTGGACAAAGTGATTGCCCCCGATGCCCACGATATCTCCATCTCCACTGAAAACAACCACCTTCAAATCCGGATTGCCAAGCTTCAATCCAGTGGCAAAAGGCACAGCCCGGCCGTGGGTGGTGTGAAAAGAGTCCAGTTTGACATATCCTGCCACCCGTCCGGTGCAGCCGATTCCTGAAACCACTGACACTTTGTCAAGGTCTATCTCGCTCTTGCGGAGGGCTTCGGTAAAAGAGGTGACCACCACGCCTATGCCGCACCCTGGACACCAAATATGAGGGATCCTGTCCATCCTCAAGAAACTTTCTGTAGGGCTCTTCTGTTCAACTGGTTTTTCTTTTCTCATTTTAAACCCTCCTTAATGACCTTAAGTATGTCTTCTGGATTATGAACCCAGCCTCCGCAGTGGGGGACATGGATAACAGGGCAGTTGCCGGCAGCGCATCGTTCCGCTTCATATACCATCTGGCCGTAGTTGACTTCAGGAACAATAAAGGCCTTTATTTTTTTGGACAGTTCTTTTATCCGTTTCTCAGGAAAAGGCCACACAGTGATGAGCCTTACAGTCCCCACCTTGATGCCAGATTTTCTGGCTTTCTTAACCGCTCTTATGGCCACCCGCGAAGTGATCCCGTAGGAAATCACAATGACTTCAGCATCGTCTGTTTCATCCTCTTCGATTTTGATGATTTTATCTGCATTCTTTTTGATCTTGTCCACCAAATGGCGCACACAAAAATCCTGATATTTGGCATTGATCTCCGGATAACCCCGCTCATCATGGGTTAAACCAGTGGTGTGGAAACGGTAGCCATCGCCGGCTTTAACCATAAAAGGGATCATATCTTTATCTGGTTTGTAGGGAAGATATTTATCCTTGGGCCCTGTGTACCATTTTCTTTCCACCAGTTCTATCTCTTCAGCAGGTGGGATGATGACTTTCTCATGCATATGCCCCACGCATTCATCGGTCATCACAAAGGTGGGGACACGAAACTTTTCTGAGAGATTAAAAGCTTGGATAGTAAGATCAAAACATTCCTGAGGGGAGTCGGGGGAGAGAGCGATGATTTCATAGTCCCCGTGAGACCCCCATCTCACCTGCATCATGTCCTGCTGACCAGTGAGAGTGGGAAGACCGGTGGAAGGGCCTCCTCTCTGGACGTTAGCGATCACCACCGGAGTTTCCATCATGCAGGCCAAGCCGATATTTTCCATCATAAGGGAAAAACCTGGCCCAGAAGTCACGCTCATGGCTTTCTTGCCTGCCCAAGAAGCCCCGATCAAGGCAGCCATGGATCCTAACTCGTCTTCCATCTGAATAAACACTCCTCCCACAGCAGGAATCCTTTCTGAGAACCTTTCTGCTGTTTCAGTGGAAGGAGTGATGGGATAGCCGGCAAAAAAGCGGCAACCGGCAGCCAGAGCTCCTTCTGCTAGAGCGAAGTCTCCATCCAGATAATGGGCTCCGGTTAACACTCCTTTAGGGTCTGCTTTCACTTTTTTCACCTTGTTCCTCCTCTTCCTTTGGAGTGACAGATATAGCAAATTCAGGACATATGGTCTCGCACAGTTGACAGTACAGACATTCGTCCTCATTCTTGACAAACGGAGGATGGTATCCTTTTATATTGTATTCCTCTGACATCTCCAGGACATCTTTCGGACAATATTCCACACAGAAACCGCAGCCTTTGCATCGATCTTTGTTGATGTGAACTTTGCCTTTTTTAGGTTTTAAATCGCCAAAATAAACCATTTGTCCCTCAAATGAATCCCTTTTCTTTTAAAATAGGCTTGGGATCAATATAGTGAAGATCAAATCTCAGATCCTTTTCTGAACAGCCTAAGGCAATGGCCATAAGCTGCGTGAAATAGAAGATAGGCATATTCCTGAATTCCGGATATTTTTGGGAAGTTTCTTTCTGCCTATGGTCCAGGTTGAAAGCACATAAGGGACAGCTCAAGGCTACGGCCTCAGCTCCCTGGTCTTGGGCAGAGGTGAGGATGTGATAGGTCCGTTCAGCCACCATACCAGGCTTATCCACGGTTTGATAAGCGGCGCAACATTCGGTCTTATAAGGGAAATCTACGGGATCCGCACCCAAGACACGGATAAGATTTTCCAGAATAGTGGGGTTTTCCACATCGTCGAAGCCCACCTCTTTGGGACGAACCAAAAGGCAGCCGTAATAGCTGGCCACCTTTAAGTTTTTTAGGGGTTTGACCACTTTTTTAGCTATGTTTTCAAACTTGATTTTGTCCCTGAGCAGCTCCAGAAGATGGAAAATCTTCACATCGCCTTTATATTCGATATTTTCTCTGTACATGAAGTTATTGATTTTCTCCAGATCTTCAGGCTCTGATTTCACCCGCTGGTTGGCTCTTTTTAGAGTGTTGTAGCACATGGCACAGAGAGTCATCACTTGATCTGAGTTGGATTCTTTGACCCGAAGAAGGTTCCGGATGGGAGCCACATGATGAATCAAATCATCTGTGGCTAACGAAAAGACTGTTCCACAGCAGTTCCAGCGTGGAAGCTCTTCCACTTCCACACCCAGATGTTTTAAGGAGCAAAAAGTTGATTCTTCGAAATTTTTAGCATTGTTTTTCAGCGTACACCCGGGGTAATAACTTATTTTCATTATGATTCCTTATTTGATTTGATATTAATAGGTTGTATGTCATGACAATAGAATCAAGAAGTAAATTTCCTGAAGTTACTGACAAGAGCGATGGGAGGAACATTTCTCTTTTGCTCATCAGAGAGTTTTTCTATGTTGACATGGTCTTCCCTTTTGCGAAGTAAAATTTGCCTGATGGCTTCGATGACCTCAGCGATGTTGATTCCCTTGGGGCAGCGGGCATTGCAGGTCATACAGGAGGCGCAGATCCAGATAGACTTTGATCGAAGCAGCTCATCTTTAAAACCCAGTTGGGCAAAACGGATGATTTGATTGGGAAGAATGTCCATTTCTGAGACAGCCGGACAACCAGCAGAACACTTGCCGCACTGATAACAGGCGAGAAGATTTTGGCCGCTCAGTTCTTGGACCTTAGCCACAAAGGAATTTTTGATTTTTCTTTGTGAGATGTTGATTCTCATATGAATGCTCTTTCCGGAGAATGTGGATTTTAAATACCTATAACTGCGATAGGATTTGTAAAGGAAAAAATTACCTTTCAGTAAAACATAATTTGGCAGTCCTGTCAAGGAAATTCAAAAAATCATCGTCTTGCAAGGCCGCCCACCAAAAAAAGAAAGCAAAAAGAGTTAAAGAGAAAAAGATATTTCAGCAAAAGGGGCAGTCCCACCAGCGGAATCAAGAACGAAGAAGCGGCTAGAGCTCCCAAAAAAGAGCCCAGCAGATCCAAGCCGTAACCCAAACCATAGTTTTTTTTCAGTTTTAGGAAAAGATGATTGGAAACCACAAACAAATCACCTCCCAGAAATCCGACAGAAAACAGAAACACAAAAAACAATATTTCTGGAGGAGAAATTTGTAGACACACATAAAAGAGCAGAACAACCAGTATGAACCCAGATTGGATGACCAGAAGGCGAGTGAAATCAAACTTTTTCCTTTTTTTCCCTCGCAGGGCGCCTGCTGCTAACCCGATCATGAAGGAAGCAAGAAGAAGGGAGATTCTATGATAAAGATATCCAAAAATAGTCTGGAAAGAAATGATAACCATGATTTCGAAAACGATGGTGGTAAAACCCATCACCGCTAAAGGAACCAGGAAAAAGGATGATCTTCTTCTGGCTATCCACAACACAACAAGAATACAGAGGAAAATAGCTAGGGGAAAGTCAAGCAGCCAGCGAGGGCTCAGGTGGGACAAAAAGGTAAATATTTTTTTCTCCAAACCCCTAAACTGGCTGCTCCATAACACAGAACTGTAGAAATAGCTTATGGGAACAAAATCCAGGTTTATGATTTTCCTTCCTTCAGAAACAGCGTCCTTCAACAGGCTGATTCTGAGAGGATTGAGTCGTGAGAAGAGAAGATGGGGACTGATATAGGTAGTCTGGAGGTTCAGATCAATGATCCTCTGGCTGAGTTTATCAGAGTCTATGGTCAGGGGAGAGGAGGAGGCCAAAAAGATATTGGTATCTCCGGGCACGATCTTGACCTCGGGGAAAACCTCTCTCAGGGTGAAATAAAGCGAAGAAAGGAAATTTTGGAGTTCAGCACTGATATAATTCTCTGCAGAAGGGACCCGGAAAGAAAAGACTCCGCCTGAGGTGAGCTTTTCTTTGACCAGGAGAAAGAATTCTTTGGTGTAGAAACGGTTGATCTGGGCTGTGGCTGGTTCAGGAAGGTTGAGGATGACCACTTGATATTTTTTCTGGACTTGAGTCAGAAATGCTCTTCCGTCTTGATAAAAAGTCTGAACACGCGGATCGTCAAAAATTTGACGTTCTTCCTCAGGGAGGTATTTCAGGGAGAGATGGATCATTTCAGGATTGAGTTCCACATAATCTACTTGGGCGTGAGGGTATTTTAGGACCTCTCCCAGACTTCCTCCCACCCCGCCTCCCACCAAAAGCACCCTTTCTGCTTCAGGCTTTTGAAGAAGAGCAAAATGAACAGATTCCTCGGCAGCAGAAAGATTGGGGTAGGAATAGTTGATGAGAGTGTTGTTATACAAAGAGATCTGTTCTTGAGTTCTAAGGATTTGAAGTTTTCCATAAGGAGTATCCCTGCTCTCTACCAGATGGAAAGGCCTCCAGAAAATTTGTTGGCTGGGAAAATCAAACAGGCTGAACAGAGTTAAATACAGGAGTATAAAAATAAGGAAAAGCCTGTTTTTTCTCTCTCCAAAAGAGAAAAAGACAAGCACAGCCGCTGACGCAGCGATGATTGCCGCTCCTTTCCAGTTGGGAAAGACAGGGATAAAGACAAGATATACCACCAATCCGGCAAAGGCTGAGCCAGCAGACTCCAAGAAGTAAACTCGAGAAAGGTTTCCTTTCTGGAAATGAGTATTGAACACAAACAGCATTCCCAACGGCAGGCTGACCAAAAAGGTGACAGAAAACGAGAAAATCAGGATGGAGATGACACCGGTGATTTCTCCCGGAAGATGGCCCAGGATAAAGCGGGAAAATCGAAGTCCCACCAGGGAAAGAGGATAGAGAATAATAATGGCGTAATAGATATAAGGGAGCTTTTCAGTATCGAACTTCGCCTTTGAGACGGAGATGCTGCCCACCCCACCCCACAGCAGCCAGCAGGCAAGGATAAGGCCGAACGTTATTTCGTTGCCGTAAAAATGGACAGAGAACTCTCTCAACAGGAAGATCTGGAAAGAGAGAGCAAGGAATCCAAGAAGAAAGGGAGGAAGAAAATTAATCAATCCCAAATCCCAGGAATAGGATGATCACAATATTGACAGCGGCCTTTCTTCAGGTCGATTTTTTTTATTCTATAACCGATGCGCTCGATGACCACCTTATGACAGCTGGGACAAAAAGTGTTTTCCGCCTCATGTCCAGGAACGTTTCCGATGTAAACATAATGAAGACCTTCCTCCAGGGCCGTGTTTCTCGCCCTTTCCAGAGTGGTGATAGGGGTGGGCGGAAGATTTTTTATCAAATACATGGGATGAAAACGGGAAAAGTGAACAGGAACATCTGGCCCGATCTCCTTCATCAGCCAGCGAGACATGGTGCGGATTTCTTCCTCACTGTCATTAAGGGTGGGGATCACCAGGTAAACAATCTCCAGCCAGACCGGGCTCTGGTGCACGATTTTAATGGCATCCAGCACTGGTTTTAATTCTCCACTCACATACTTTGCGTAGAAGTCTTCGGAAAATGCTTTCAAATCAATCTTGATGCCATCCACCACTGGGGTAAGATCGCGGAGAGGTTCAGGATTTGTATGCCCTCCTGTGACCACTACGTTTTTGATTGATTTTTTACGGGCTTCCACTGATGAATCATACATGTATTCGTAAAAAATTATGGGTTCCGTATAAGTGTAGGCAATCACTGGACAGTGATTCTGGCGGGCGGATTCGGCCACTCGTTGGGGTGGAAAGTCATAATGACGGACCTGCTCTGGTCTTACTTGGGAAATTTCCCAGTTCTGACAGAATTTGCAGTTCACGTTGCAGCCGGCAGTGGCCAAAGAAAGGGCATTGCTCTGGGGTAAAAAATGGAAAAAGGGTTTCTTTTCTATAGGATCCACATGCACAGTGCAGGCTTTTCCGTACACCAGGGTGTAGTAAGTGCCTCCCTTATTTTCTCTTACCCCACAGTAGCCCCTCTCTTTGTCTCCCAGCTTACAGAAACGGGGACAGAGCTCGCACTTGATTTCTCTATGTGGAAGCTTTTTGTAATAGCGGGCTTCTACCTGGGAGAGGTTGGCCTTGTTGCTGAAAGCATAAAGGTCGGCCAGGAATGGCTTCATGCCTGTGCCTGCTAACAGACCAGTACATCCTGCCGTCCTGAAAAATTGTCTTCTGTTCATTTTAGCACCATAAAGCTTGTGGCCCGTAAGCAAAAGCCAAAAGGATTGAACTCCACCATCAAACTTCCTCTTCCATGATTTCAATCTCCCCTAAGTTTGCCTTCCCCAAATCCATCCTGGCAGCTGTTTTCAAATAAACAGGTTTTCTTTTTTCTTCCGTTAGAGTGGGCAATCCCTTTTCAGCCCTCAATTTTTCTATCACCTGCCAGCCAACAAAATCAGTAGCCACAGGATCGAGGCCAAATAGAAGGGATTCATATCTTTCAGCCCATTGAGAATGATAGGAAGGACCCAGATGGTATTGGACAATCAGGGCATCCAGGATTGTGAGCTTGTGTTTTTTTTTAATGAGATCAGTGTCAAAGAGTTCAGCTATAAAAGGATTGCAGTTGAAATCATGATATTTATTGGGATTATGGATGGCTCCAAAATAATTTTTCATTCCTCCTGTCACTCCAGCCAAGCCATGGTCTTTCAAAATAGCCAGGCTTACTGAAGAATCAATGAGCTGGCTCTGAATGGAGGAAAAGAGACTGCCGATGTTGCGGTGAGCGACCAGTCTGCGGCTGTAGCCTGTTCCGTTTGTATCTGTGCCGAAAACTTTGATGTGGTTTCCACTGGATTTGAGATGGTATCCAGCGTCTTTCAGTTCCCTGTTGGTCCGATCCCAGATAATGATATTTCTTTTTTGGATTCCCTTCTCAGAGAGAAAATGGGCCAAGGACAAAGATACCTCTGGTAAAGTGGAAAGCTTTCTACCAGCAATGGTGTTGATCTTGATTCCCACTTTGTCTTTGTTTGAGAAAAGCAATGATAGGCTGTCTTCCCAATTTCTTTTCCCCATTAAAGTTTGAATCCCAGTTTTGTACATGTTCATGAGTTTAGCTTGATGAACATTGCGGTGTCTGTCTATGACTCCTTTTCCTTTGACTATGACGACTTTAGACATCTTCACCACCTAGAAAATTACTCTTCATGCCAGAGGTTGTCAACCCGCTTCCACTGACTGGGAGCATTTCCAAAACTGTGATGAGTATAAATCCATCCCTCACCCCATATCACAGAATTAGAGATGCTTCCGGTCTTGTCAAAAGAATGCATTGAGATTATATTAGGAGAAAATCAAAAGCGGACGGAGATGGAAGGATGCAAATAGTTAAGTACACTAAAGCCATTATTTTTTTCTGGGTGGTTCTTTTTCTTTGTCTTTCTCCAGGGAATCGGGTTTCTGGGGCTGAAGACCAACAGTCTTCTCTTCTCCCTGATATGGAGGGCTGGGAATATTCAGAAGAGCCTCAAATTTATTTTCCTGAAACACTTTATGAATATATCGACGGAGCTGCAGAGATATACCTCAGCTATGATTTCAGGAAACTGATGGTAGGGCAGTATAAGAAGAGGGACACAACAGCTTCGGTTTCTGTGGAGATATATGATATGGGAAATGAAAAAAATTCTTTTGGTATCTACAGCGCAGAACGGTTTCCTGATGCTCAATTTGTTTCTGCAGGCACCCAGGGTTATGTGGAAGAAGGAGCTATGAATTTTCTGATAGGAAAATATTATATCAAATTGCTCTGTTTTGATTGTGAGGATAAGTCAGACAAATTTCTCCGGCTTTTTTCTAAAGAATTCTTGAACAAGATCGAAGAGAAAGGCCAGTTTCCGCATCTGGTGAGGCGTTTTCCTGAACAAGGGCTCGTTTTGAACAGCGAAAAATTCATCTTGAAAAACTTCATGGGATATGAATTTTTCCACGATGGATATTTAGCCGACTATGAATTTGAAGGAACTGATTTTCAATGTTTTTTCATAGAAGGGGAAGATGCCCAGGAGGCCCAGAACATGCTGGAGAGATATCTGGAAGTCAAAAGTGGGCGGAGCCAGAAAAAAATGGACCGTGGATATCATCTCAAAGACAGCTATTATCATCATATTTATCTTGCCCGGGTAGAAAACTTCCTTTGCGGAGTGGTGAATATCAAAGATGGATATGAAGAGATGGGAAAAAGATATTTAGATACCCTGCTGGCATCTCTAAAAAACAGCCCTATTCCTTGAGCCTGATGCCAAA
The DNA here is from genome assembly GCA_046538375.1 of Candidatus Aminicenantota bacterium. Taxonomy (GTDB): domain Bacteria; phylum Acidobacteriota; class Aminicenantia; order Aminicenantales; family Aminicenantaceae; genus JBKHJA01. The sequence goes on along the minus strand of JBKHJA010000002.1, from coordinate 8,532 downwards.
AGGCCAAAACAATGACTTTGATTGTTTCTTCATCAAAGATTTAGTGATGCTTCTGGTGAAAGGCACCTGCTTTGCACAAACTCCTGGTTTTTTCTGCGTTGATATTATCTAAGATCACTGTACAATTGCGCCCTTTCTCTTTTGCTGCATAAAGAGCTCTATCACTGGCTTGAATGAGTTCTTCGCTAGAAGCAAGAGGAAAATTATCTGAAGAAACGCCTCCAGCACTTATGGTCACATCCAGTGGAGTTTTTTCTGTTTTTATTTTTTCTTCTGCTATACATTGAAGAAGTCTTTGGGCAATCTTTCTCACACTGGCTTGGCTGCAGTCGGGGAGAACGACAATCATCTCATCTCCTCCGTAGCGGCCGACTTTATCATATTTTCGGATTGATTTTTTCAGCCGGAGAGCCACTTCCACCAACACCACATCACCGGTGTGATGACCATAAGAATCATTGATTTTTTTGAAATGATCAATGTCCATCATAATCAAGCCAGTGGATTGATTTTCCCGGCGGCTGCGCTCGAGTTCTTCCTTGAAAAAATCCAGGATTTTGTTTCTGTTCCACAATTTAGTCAGACTGTCATAACTGGCTAATTTGAGACGGTTGTCTTCAAGTTCGATGATACGTTCTCCATTCTGGAGACGGATCTTCAGCTCAAGGAAGCTGTAAGGCTTAGTGATATAATCATCAGCTCCAGCGGAAAGACCGGTAATGACATCTCCCTGCTGGTCTCGCCCGGTAAGAAGGATAATATATATATATTTGGATTTTTTTTCTTGAAATTCTTGACGAATTTTGCGGCAAAGCTCCACGCCGTTCATTCCCGGCATCATCCAGTCCAGAACAGCTAAGCGAATTTCGTCTGTTTTTACACGTTCCCAGGCCTCTTTGCCGTTTTTGGCAATAACCGTTTCATATCCCCAGTCTCTGATGCTTTTCTCCAATTCTCGACAGGCTATGAGTTCGTCTTCTGCTATGAGAACTTTCATGGCGTTTCTTTCTGGAATTTAGGTTTTATTTAGTTTGGAATAAGATGGATTTTTTCTCCACAATTTTTCCCACCTTGGATTTTATGCATGATCAGGATGTGGTCAATAGCCTTTTAAGGTGAATATTGGGGTGAGATTCCATTTCTGGTCCTCACTCCTATCGCGGAAATAAGGATGCCCACCATGTTCGGCTGAAGATTTATTTCTCACCTTAAATAGACTATAATGATGGAGCAGAGAGATTCCATGCAAGGAACCAAAGTCACCACTGCTTCTATGGTCATCATTGTTATTTTTATAACTGGTCTTGTTCTCAAATTAGCCAAGCCTGTTCTTTTTCCGTTTTTCTTAGCCATCTTTCTCTCTTTTGTGCTTTCTCCCGCCTTGGATTTTTTGACCCGGTGGAAGATTCCAAAGGCCATTTCCATTATTTTTATTCTCATCATCACATTTCTGCTCATTTATCTGCTGGGAATGCTTTTTTACTCCAGCGGTAAGGGTTTTGCTTCTGATTTTCCAAAATACGGGCAGAAGATTAGCTCTATTTTGGCTTCTTTTCAAGAGAGGCTCAAGCTCTCTGGGATGGAGCGAGATCCCTTTGATTGGGTGGGACAGTTCGATATGAACAAGATAGGGGGATTTCTTCTTTCCTCCATAGGTCCTTTTTTTTCTTTTATGTCCAACCTTTTTTTGATCTTCATTTTTCTGGTGTTCATCCTGGCTGGCCGGGGAAAGACAAAGGACAAGATAAAAACATCGTTCGGCGAGAGCCGAAGTTCAAAGATTATCTCTGTTATCCAGAATATAGACAGCCAAATCCAAAGATATTTAGCCATCAAAACAGTGGTGAGCTTTTTTACCGGAATGATAGCCACCGTGGTGTTGATGGTTTTGGGTGTAGATTTTGCTATTGTTTTCGGGTTCTTGACTTTCCTGCTCAATTACATCCCCAATATTGGCTCTATAATTGCCACTGCTCTTCCTTTGACCATTGCTGTTTTTCAGTTTGATACCCTTTGGCCCGCTTTTTGGATTCTGCTCATTCTTGGCATCACCCAGATGACCATGGGAAATTTCGTGGAGCCCAGACTTATGGGGCAGGGATTAGGATTGAGTCCCCTGGTAGTGCTTTTTTCTCTTTTTTTCTGGGGCTGGCTGTGGGGCCTTCCAGGGATGATTTTGGCAGTGCCTATCGCCGCTATCATAAAGATTGTGTGCAGCAATATTCCTTCACTTCAATTTGTGTCCGTTCTCATGAGTAAGGACTAGGTTTCTTAAACCAGAAGAAGGAGTGATTTTTTTCTCCCCGGATAATTCTTCCAGCCGGTCAAACCGCTGACGGAGATTCTGGAGGTAGCGGTGCCCGTCGAAGTTGCCTTTGGCCTTGAATTTTACAGACAGAATGATTCTGTCCAAACAATCGATTTTTTCTTGTTGATTGTAAGTGTCTTTTTCTCCTGGAAGGATGACCTTTCTTTGGTAGCGACATTCTTCCATGTTTTTGAAGATGGCTTCTCCTGCCTCGTTCTTGGGACCCATCTCACCATAGGGTAAGAGGAGAATTCCTTTTCCCTTGATTAGCTTTTCCTTTGCGTATTGGAGAGCCAACACAGCATCCTTGTCCGTAAAAAGTGTGTTTCTGTCCGACATTTCTTTAAGGGGCATTTCGATATGAAAAGCCAACCAGGCCATTCTCTGGTCATTGAGGATATCTTTTCCTGTCAAATCTCTTTCAGGTGAGGAGGGAGCTTTTTTTTCAACCATCCTCTTTTCTTGATAAGGCTTATGCTGCTTGAGGAAAGTGCAGTCTGGAGGACAGTGGATCTCTTTTTCTCTCAAAAGACCACAACACAGACTGCATAAAGATTCTCCCAGAGCGATGCAGTACCGTTTGGCTTTCCTTTTTTTGCATTTCGCGCATTTAGCCATGTTGACTATAAATGATACCAGAGTGGGCAAGGCTGAATCAATCGGTCAGCAAGTCAGATGAAAAGCACCTACAGTTTTCTTTTGGGAAGAAAGCTCATTAAACTTTTGCACAGCCTTCTTGGTTTTTTCAATGATAAGCAGAATTTCTTTTGACTGTGCAAGCCGCTTGACTTCTTCCTCCACTTTCATCAGGCCAGTAAATCCTGTCCCCACTACCAGGACTTCAGGTTTCTCGTCCAGGACACCTTTGATATCCTCAACACACAGTCGATGGCCTGATTTTCGCCACCAGGAAGGATTAATCCTGTGGGGAAAAATGATCAGGTCAGAGGTAAAGGTTTGACCGTTGATCACCATGCGACCAAATGAATAGGATTCAATCATTTCTTTTTCTTCAACAGGAATGTATCAGTGGTCAAAGCTTTCATTTTTTTTCCTAAAAGATTTTTTAGAGCTTTTTGAGCTGCTTTTTTTTCAGCACTTTTCTTGGAAGGTCCTTTGGCCTTAGCCAGAGGCTTGCCTTCAGAAAGGACTTCCACCACAAAACTCCTTTTGTGATCTGGGCCTTTGGTGGTAAGTGTCTTATAATCAGGGGCAGGAAGGTTTTCCCTTTGCAAGTATTCTTGGAGAGCAGATTTATAATTATTGATAAAAAATTTTTCCACATCGATTCTTTTGAATAGCAATCGGAGGTGGGTGTAGGTGAACTTTTTGGCCGCCTGCAGACCGCCGTCAAGATAGATGGCGGCGATTAAAGCCTCAAAAGCTCCAGCCAAGATGGTTTTCTTTTTTCTTCCCCCGCTTTTTTCTTCCCCTTTTCCAAGGAGCAGTTTTTTGTCCAGGCTTATCTTTTGTGCGAAATAAGAGAGCGATGAGGTGCTGGCAGCAGCTGATTTGAGTTTTGAGAGTTCGCCTTCGGAAAGATCGGGATAAGACTTGTACAGGAAATCGGCGATGATCAAACTCAGGACAGAATCTCCCAGGAACTCCAGCACTTCATTATCAGATCGGTTATGTTGATAATTTTCATAGGCATAAGAGCTGTGAGTGAGAGCCTGCAGGAGAATGTTTTTGTTTCTGAATCGGTACCCTATCTTTTTTTCCAATGGAGATAAGCTGACTTCCATGTTGAGATTATTCTGAATAAACTATTTTCCCCCTCACGATGGTCATGACCGGCGTTCCTCTCAATTTCCAGCCGTGAAAGGGATTGTTCCGGCTTTTGGATTTGAATTTTTCCACATCCACCACTATCTGCCGATGCAGATTAAGAATGGTCAGATCAGCATCTGCTCCCACTTCAATTTTTCCCTTGTTTTCTAATCCCAGGAGGCGGGCGGGAGTGGTGGATATCATTTCAATGAATTTTGAGAGAGAGATAATATTCCTGTTGACCAGTTTGTCCAGCAGCAGAGAAACCGCTGTTTCCAGACCGTTGATGCCAAAAGGGGCTTCATCAAATTCAACGTTCTTTTCATCAACGGTATGAGGGGCATGATCAGTCACCAACACATCCACCATTCCTTCTTTTACCGCCCTGATCAATGCTTCCACATCCTGTTTGCTTCTCAAAGGAGGATTGACTTTCAAATTCGTATCATAGCTTTCAAGGAAAGAATCATCCAGTATCAGATGATGGGGAGTTACTTCCGTGGTGACTCTGACCTTCCTTTGCTTGGCTTTTTTTACGATATCCACTGCCCCTCGGCAGCTCAGATGGGCGATATGAATCCTGGCACCAGCTCTTTCTGCCAGGATAAGGTCCCGGGCTGCCACGATTTCCTCAGCCGAGACAGGCATTCCCTTGAGCCCAAAAAGATAGGAAGAATAGCCCTCATTCATGACTCCATCCTGGGTGAGGCTTCGGTCTTCACAATGATCGATGATGAGGGAGTTTAAAAGTCTGGAATACTCCAAGGATCGACGCATGAGATGGCTGGTCTTGACAGGGAGGCCGTCATCGGAGAAGGCCACTGCTCCAGCATCTTCAAGGTCAGCCATGTCGGTGAGTTCGTCCCCCTTTTGATTTCTGCTTACCGCTGCTATAGGGAAGACATTGACCACAGCTTTTCTCTTGGCTTCGGAGATAATATATTCGGTGACACCTCGGGTATCGTTGACCGGAGCCGTGTTGGGCATGCAGGCCACAGAAGTAAAACCTCCCTTGGCTGCAGCAAGGGAACCACTCCGGATGGTCTCTTTATCTTCCTGGCCTGGTTCTCGAAGGTGAACATGCATATCGATAAATCCAGGGGCCACCACCAGCCGGGAAGCGTCGATTACTTTTTGGTCATGTGCTTCTATTTTTGGTTTGATGGCCTTGATTTTTCCTTTTTGGATAAGGATATCTAAAGTCTCATCTTTTCCTGAAGCCGGGTCGATCACTCTTCCGTTTTTAATCAGTAAGCTCACGCTCTTTTCCTCCTAGCAAAAGATAAAGAACCGCCATTCTGACAGCGATCCCGTTTTCTGCCTGCCTGAGAATGACCGATTTTGCGGAATCAGCCATATCTGCCGAGATTTCTACGCCCCTGTTTATAGGACCTGGATGCATGATGATGGCACTTCTTTTGGCTTTTCGGTATCTTTTTTTAGTCAAGCTGTAGAGATTTCTGTATTCTCTGATAGAAGGAAAGTAGTTTTTATGCTGTCTCTCTAACTGGATTCTTAACATCATGATCACATCGGCGTTCTGGACAGCCCGATCAAAATTGAAATCGATATCCACCCCAAATTCCTTAAATTCTTCAGGAAGCAGAGGAGGAGGGCCAGAGAGTGTTACCTTGGCCCCTAGTTTGTTCAGACAAAAAATGTTGGATCGGGCCACTCGACTATGGAGTATGTCTCCAACGATAACCACTTTCAGATCTTTAAAATTTTTCTTTTCCTGTCTGATGGTGAAAGCATCCAGGAGAGCCTGGGTGGGATGTTCATGAGGACCATCACCAGCATTGATGATGTGAGAACGGCAGAAAGTGCTGATGAACCGGGGAGCACCGGCTGCAGAATGCCTGACGATGATAGCTTCAGGATTCATGGCTTCCAAATTCAATATGGTATCTTTCAAGCTTTCTCCTTTAACCACGCTGCTGGCCAGCCTGTTGAAATTGACGGTATCTGCACTCAATCTCTTGGCTGCCAACTCAAATGAACTTCTGGTTCTGGTGCTTGGTTCAAAGAAGAGGTTGATGACGGTTTTTCCTCTAAGAGTGGGAACTTTTTTTACTTCCCGGGTAGATATCTCATAAAATGATTCCGCTGCTTCCAGGATGGTCAGTATGTCAGAAGCAGCAAGCTGTTGAATCCCTAACAGATGTTTGTGATGGAAAGGCAATTTTTTCTCCTATTTTATCCCTACTGGTTCTGTAATCAAGACCTCATCGATTTCATCGATTTCTTTTAATCGGACCTGGACCAGTTCCCGTTTTGAGGTAGGAAGAAACTTTCCCACATAATCTGCTCTTATGGGGAGTTCCCTGTGGCCGCGGTCAATGAGGACCAAAAGCTGGATGGTTTTGGGACGTCCCAGGTCAATCAAACTGTCCATGGCAGCTCGGATGGTTCTGCCTGTGAACAGCACATCATCCACCAGAAGCACATCTTTTTCGGTAACAGAAAAATTTATTTCCGTTTTTTTCACCATATGCTGAGCTTCCAGCTCGGAAAAGTCATCCCGGTAGAGAGTGATGTCCAAAACCCCGACAGGGATTTCTATATTCTCTAATTTTTTTATCAAATTGGAGATCCTTTTCCCTAAATAGATGCCGCGGGTCCTTATCCCGATGATAACCACATTTTTCAAATTGCGGTTGCGTTCGATGATTTCTGTGGTCATCCGATGCAGGACTCTCTTGATCTTGCGGGTGTCCATAATCCTGGCTTTGATTTTTTCTTCCATGAATCCACTCCTGAACGGGAATCAGTTGCTCCATGATGACCCAGCCCGGGTCATAAATGGCTTTTCTTTCCCTATGAAAATGCAACATTGAAGAAAAAATGTCAAGAAAAGACAGTCTAGTCGTTCGTAAGTATTTCTATTTCCGTGATAGGGGTGAGGGATGGGGGGCGTCAGAAACGTCAGTGCCGGGGCTGCACATGGAATCACCAGAGGAGAGGAAAGAGAGTATCAATCGGTGAAGAGATCCGATTAGTTTTCAGGATGTGCTGTGGCAAAATATTTCTTGGCTTTATCTATGTTTTTTCTGATCTGTTGGGAAATATCTTCGGACGAGCCATATTTTATTTTTTCCCTGATTTTCTTCATAAAATAGATTCTGATTTTTTTTTGGTAGAGATTCTGATGGAAATTCTGGATGTATGCTTCTATTTTTATTTCCTTTTGATTTGAAGCAGGGAAGTGGGGGGTGCTGATCAAGGAAGGAAAAACTTTGGACCCATGGACCACTTTGGTAATGAATACTCCTGGAGGAACAATCTCATTTTCTGATCGGATGTTTGCAGGCTTAAATCCCAGGATTTGCCTCCCTGATTTTTCTTTTATGAGCTTTCCATCTATCCTGTAATTCCTGCCTAGAAGGGCGTTGGCTTTTCTGGTTTCTCCTTTTTGAAGAAGATTCCGGATGAGGCTGCTGCTCACCACCATTCCGTCTTTGGTGACCGAAGGTAGAGAAAAGACTTTAAGTCCAAACGCAGAGGAGATGTGCTGGAGAAGAGATATGTCTCCGCCGCGGTTCCTGCCGAAATGGAAATCTTCGCCCACCACCACCACTTTTGCCTGGAGAGAATCGATCAAAATCTTCTGGATAAAATCCTGGCCAGAGAGGGCAGAGAATTTTTTGTCAAAAGGAATGACAAAGGCGATTTGAATTCCATATTTTTCGATCTCCTCCAATCTCTGCTCCATAGTCTGAATCATCTTCACCCTTTTTTTGCCCAGAATTTTTTCTGGATGAGGAGAGAAGGTGAGGACCACGGAAATAAATCCCGATTGACGGGCTTTATGAGAAAGAAACTCCAATATCTTTTTATGGCCGATGTGAATCCCGTCGAAATTGCCGATGGCGACTGCCGTTTGTCGAGAAGCAGGAGGAAGGGTCTCAAATCCTTCAATGATTTTCATGAAGTCATAATTTGATGATTCTTGCTTTTTCCATGTAGCTCAATTTGAGCTGCTGGAGACAGGAACTCAAAAATTTCTCTTCTTCTGGTTTCAAGTTGCCTTTAGTTCGCTGATTCAAAAGATCCAGCAAATCAATCAGCCTTTTGGCCAAATCCAAATTCACTTCTTCCTTATCTGACAAAGGATCCTTGGTTAGACCTAGCTTGATCAGCGCCTGGGTATAGAAAGGAAGGACTAATGAGCTGAAATCAAGAGGAGGGACTACCTCTTGTGTTTTATCTTTTTTTTCTTGTTTAGTCTTATCTTTATTATTTTTTTCTTTATTTTTCATCTTACCCACCTGATTTCAGGTGAAAAGAGGCTAAATTTTTGTATCATCGAAGGAGTTGAAGTGCCTCAAATGCTACCTGATAGCTTTTTTGAATTGATAAAAAATATTACAATATTCTTTGTAATAATTCAAGGGAGGAAGATATGGACGATGCCCAAAGAGCAGGAAAGAAATTTCAAAAGCTGGTGCAAATCT
>JBKHJA010000146.1:0-3638 GCA_046538375.1 Candidatus Aminicenantota bacterium | reverse complement strand
GATGTTAAGGTGTGTGCGGACATAACAGGAATGTTAAGGGCACGGATAGAAGATTGGTTCAAAAGACCTAAAAGAAAGAAAAAAGGAGAAAAAGTATTTGCGTTAAATCATCATAGAAGGTTAGGTGTTTGCCCCCGCCATTCCCTCCTTCTGAATCAAGCCCGCGGATGGTATTTCTGGTAAACTTTGCGCAGTCTCTGTCTGGTTACGTGAGTATAGATCTGGGTGGTGGTGATCTGGGTATGTCCCAGCATCAACTGCACCGACCTCAAATCAGCCCCTCTCTCCAGCATGTGAGTGGCAAAAGAATGGCGGAGGATATGAGGGCTTATGTTTATATCAAGATGTGCTTTTTCAGCGTAAGATTTTAACAGCTTCCAGAAACCCTGTCTGGTAAATTGCCCCCCTCGAGAGGTGAGGAAAAGCGAGTCATGGGGTTTCTTCAAAAACTGGGGACGAGCTTGATCAAGGTATTTTTGGAGGGCCTGAACAGCCGATGCTCCGAAGGGAATAATTCTCTCTTTCCCCCCTTTTCCTCGACAGAGAAGAAACCCATCTTTTATATTGATGTCTTTGAGCCTCAGAGACACCAGCTCAGAGACTCTCAGTCCGGTGGCGTAGAGAAGTTCCAGCAGGGCCTTGTCTCGGATTCCCCGAAGGCTGCTCTCATCAGGTTGACTCAACAATCTGTTGACTTCCTCTACTGTTAAAAACCGGGGCAGTTTAATCCAGATTTTTGGTGAGGAGAGATTGACTGCGGGGTCCTTACTGATGATATCATCCAGGACCAGGTACTTATAAAAAGATTTCAGCGAGGAGACCAACCTGGCTGAAGAGCGTGGAGAAAGACCTGCCTTGCTCTGCTGATGAATGAAACGAATCAAATCTTCTTCCCGGGCTTTTTCCCAGGGAATTTTTTCTTTTTTAAAGAAATCAAAAAGTTTTTTTACGTCTCTGGAGTAGGAAAGAACAGTGTTGAAGGATAATCCCTTCTCCACAGAAAGAAAATCAAGAAACGCTTTGATTATGTCCTCAGGCGGAGAGGAAAGACTTTTCATCTGATAAAAGGATTCCAGTTTTTTTCCTGTCTCACAGAGGTGAAAGGACCGTGACCGGGGAGGATAGATGTTTCAGGGGGAAGAGTCAAGATTTTGCTTCTGATAGAATTTTCCAACTCCTGCCAGGAGCCGCCGGGGAGATCTGTCCGGCCCACTCCTCCATAGAAAATGGCATCTCCGGAAAGAAGAAAACCGTCTCCTAAAAAGCTCACACTCCCTGGAGAATGGCCGGGAGTATGGACGACCCGCAAGGAGGATCGGCCGATTTTGACTTCTTCCCCATCCTTAAGGTCTCTATCCGGCGCAGGCGATTCCTTGGCACCAAGCAAAAATCCCATATCGGATTGGAGAATATTTTTCAGCATAGATCTATCAGCAGGATGCAGACAGAGAGGTACGTTGAATCTGTCTTTTAAGTCTTGATTGGCTCCCACATGGTCCACATGTCCATGAGTATTGAGAATTATGACTGGATTCAGTTTTTTTCTGAGGATGATTCTGATGATTTTTTCCGCTTCAGCTCCAGGGTCCACCACCCCGCACTCCAGGGTCTCTGGACAATAAACAACATAGCAGTTGGTCTCCAGAGCTCCTACCACTACGGATTCAAATTCCATGACCATGCCCATAATAAATCTATCCTCAATGTTAGTCAACTTGACGGTAAAAACATTTGATTCCGTGTTTTTGGATTGGACAACAACCTTGTCTTTTAGGATTAAAAAAAATATAATCCTTTTCTCTATTCAACCCAGCGGGATTCCTGTGATCTGGCCTGGGAAATCTGCGTAACCTCAACATCTTACCAATGGAGACCAGAAAGAAAATTGGCTTTATCCTGGGGCCTCTTTTTTTCCTGTCTGCCTTCCTGTGTCCTGTGCTTCCTCATAATCCTCAAGCCCACCGCCTGCTTGCAGTTTTTCTTCTGGTGGTAGTCTGGTGGGTTACAGAATGCATTCCTATCCCTGCCACCGCACTTCTGATTCCTGTGTTCATCACCGCTTTCAAAATAGCCCCTGTCAAAGATGCGTTCGCTCCTTTTGCCAACCCCATCATCATGCTCTTTCTAGGGGGCTTCATTCTGGCCCGAGCCATGAGTGTCCACAACCTTGACCAGAAAATAGCCTATTCCATTCTCTCCTTGAAAAAGATTGCCAGAAAAAAGTCTAGGATTCTTTTTGCCTTTGGACTGACCACTATATTTCTTTCTCTCTGGATCAGCAACACGGCCACTACGGCCATGATGTTCCCCATCGCCCTGGGTGTCCTGGATGCCTTCAATTCTGAAACGAGACACCATAAAGGAACCTCCTTCAACCTCATCCTCCTGCTGACACTTGCCTACTCCGCTTCTGTGGGCGGCATCGGCACACCTATCGGCAGCCCTCCCAACCTTATTGCTATAGGAATGCTGGAAAAATTAGCCCTTTACAGAATCACTTTTTTCCAGTGGATGATTGTGGGATTTTTAGTGCTTGTTCCCATGTATTTATTCCTTTTTCTGTACATGAAGTTCAAGCTCAGGGCTAAAAAGGATTCCAGCCGATCTACCCACGTCATCCCTTCTTTTAAAGGCAGAAAAGAAAAGGGGCTTTCCAAAGCGCAGAAAAACGTCCTTTGTGCTTTTTCAGTGACCGTATTCCTGTGGACCTTTCCCGGCATCATCTCTCTGGTCTGGGGAAGAGAAGCCCCGCTTTTCCTCTGGTTTGATCAGCATTTTCCTGAGTCAGTGGCAGCCATCATCGGAGCTGGCCTCCTTTTCTTCCTGCCCGTAAATTTGAACCGGGGAGAATTTACCCTTTCTCTAAAAGAAGCACTCAACATAGACTGGGGAACCCTTATCCTTTTTGGTGGAGGATTATCCTTAGGATTCCAGATGTTTGAAACAGGCCTGGCTGATACCATCGGAAAATTCTTTATCGCCTCAGGAGGAAGTGCGGCCAATTTAACCCTTATCACCCTGTTTTCTGTGGCTTTCAGCGTTTATATGACTGAAGTCACATCCAACACAGCGTCAGCCAATATGATCATTCCCATTATCATCGCCATATCAAAATCCGCTGCCATCAATCCCATTCCCCCTGTTTTGGGCAGCGCCATTGGCTGCAGTTTTGCCTTCATGCTCCCTGTAGCCACTCCTCCTAACGCCATCATCTACGGTTCAGGAATGGTCCGGTTTACTCAAATGATGAAATTCGGCTTCTGGTTGAACCTGGCCGGTATCGTCATTATCTGGCTGAGCATACGATTTTTGGCTGTTTTCCTGGGATTGATCTAGCCTTACAGCCGATGATTCCGCTAATCCTTGTCTATTCCCCTGATTTATTCCTGCCACAACCATGGTTCTGCCCGCAAGGCATGATGGTCCTCTGACGGCGGCATCATCCTCGATTTTCTACTTTTTTTGCTCGAAAGCATCTCCAAATCCGTAATAAAAATAGGTTCTTCAGACATTTCAGTGGGTAACAAAGTTAGATAAAATGACTACGAAAGGAATGGAAATCAGGGACATGTACCGGAAATTCGGGACACGTTACCGATTTTGGTAAAATCGGTACATGTCCCGAATTTCCGGTACAT
>JBKHJA010000054.1:0-16670 GCA_046538375.1 Candidatus Aminicenantota bacterium | reverse complement strand
CTTATTTTCCCCAGCGAGGAAAATTAGCTCCCATTCGGACTTCGCTCTCCTCTCCCCCGGAGAGGAACCATGCCCGCTCAGTCCTCATAGGGGCTTCCTCACCCCCCATTCCTCACCCCTTTCAATCAACATATATATTTTTATACTCATCACGGTTTTGGGGATGCTTCCATGGAAACAGCATGCTTCTCTTTGTCTGTGATGGGAGGTGAGGGATGGGGGTCGTCAGCATGAGGCTGTAAAATGTTGAATTGATGGGGCAGGCATAGTATATTACTTATGTATTTCGCCTGGGCGCAATTTTTGGGTCATAATAATAATAGAATCGAGAAGGAAAAATGATCAGCGCAACCCAGATCAGAAAAGGCATGGTCCTGAAAATCGATGGAGACCTGTACAAAGTCCTGGAGACCACCCATGTGACTCCTGGAAAGGGTCAGGCTTTGATGCAGACAAAACTGCGCAGCCTCAAGGATCAAACCCTGCTGGACCACAGGTTCCGCTCCAAAGATAAAGTGGAACAGGCATTTTTAGAAGAAGTGGAGATGGAATTCCTCTATCAGGAAGGGGACGGGTACATCTTTATGAACCTGAAAAATTACGAACAGATCAAGCTTCCTCAGGATATCATCGGAGACAGCCTCCACTATCTCATTCCCAATGTGGTTTTTTCTGTGGAAATGCATGAAGGGAATCCGGTGGGAATAAACCCTCCCCTGACTGTAGACCTCAAAGTGGTTAAGACCGAACCCTTTCTCAAGGGGGCCACCCAACAAGCCAGCAGCAAACCCGCTGTTCTGGAAACCGGCCTCACCATCAATGTCCCTCAATTCATCAAAAAGGGAGATTTTGTCCGCATCGACACTCGAGAGGATAAATATCTGGAAAGAGTGGAGAGTCCTTAGAAGGTGTGCCGATAGACCCCCATATTGCCGTGGCTGTCCTTCACTTTGAGGGTGATAAGATTGTCGGACTGGGAAGGCAAATTTATATTCAGCCTGAAGCTTTCCTGTTTGGAGTCGCAGATTCCGTCTTCCGGAAACACGATTTTCCAGGCGTCGGGTCTGAGGAGGTAATGGACCTCTTCAATCGGAGTCATGGAATCTTCAGCCGAAAAGGTGACTCTCAACTGATTTTTCTCTCTGGCAGCCTGGAAATTCTTGACCACTGGAAGGGAATTATCGATAACCAGAGGAGAGCTGACCTTTTCTGACTTCAGTTCTGTGCCCTGAGGATTGGAAAGGACATCCGACGCCTCCACCTTGATGAAATAAACCCCATCAGGGAAAGTCAAGGTATCGAAGACATAAATTTTTTCCTTCCATTTGTCCCGCAGAACTCTCCACTGGCTCTCTTCTTCTCTTCTTATATAAAGAGAAAACAGCAGATTATCTCCGTTCTCATCAGAGGCCTTCCACAGAACAGTCTGGAATCCTTTTCTTTCCACTTCTTTGGCCATGACCACGGTTTTGGCTTTGTCCCTGGCTTCAGACTCCGGCCGAATATTCACGTCCTCTCCCCAGATGATTTCTTCCTGAGGCGGCGGCTTCAGATAAACCTGATTGGGCGGGAGGAGTTTCAGGCTGGTGATCTCAGGCTCAACATTCGCCTGCAGATAAAAGAGAACCACTTTCTGGACAACAGGAGAGGTTTTGGCTGAAGGAGTTTGAAAAATGATTTTGTACTGAATGTAGCGGGCCTTAGGACTTAGAATCTGCTCCCCTTCCCCCTTTTGATAGGGAGGAGACCAATCGCTCCAGGTTTGACTGGGTTCCTGGGAGTTTCCGCTTCGGGTCTGAAGCTGGAGGGTGCTTCCCTGAGGAACATCTGCCCGCCAGAGTATTCTCCCCCAGGAGGAAACGGTCCTGGAATCGAAAACCTGGCTCAAATACTCTCCCTTTTCCCTCTGTTCCGGATACAGAACCGTCAACTGGGATGGATTGTTGGCCAGTATAAAAATTTTGGAGTCAAAGGGGACCAAAGAATAGATCTGCTCAGAATCTTTTTGGAGGAGAAGAGATATTTCTTCCTGTCTGTTGAGCACATAAACTCTTCCCTTGTTTCCTGTTCCGAATACCAATTTCTGATCTCTTTGATCCCAGCTTAAGGAATAGATCAACTCTTCGCCGCTCTCCCATACTTTTCTGGCCAGTCCTTGGGAACTGACTTTATAAAGAGCGCTGGGCTGCTTTTCCCTGGATGGATAGGCTATTTTGGTTTTTCCAGACTCAGGAGTCACGGTGAGAGTGATTTCTGTCCCGCTTTCAGCTTCCTCCGGCTTGATCTTGTCCTCTTCCGGCCTGGCGGTCTTTCCTCCTGCAGCAGCGTAGATATATCCACGGTCATCCAGGGCGATGCTTTTTATCTCTTCGAAGGGGGATTCGAAAAGAACAGAAGCCCTCCCCTCCAGAGAAAATCTGTAAAGAAGACCTTTTCCTCCGCTTCCGGCAAGAACACTGCCGTCTCTCATCATCTTCAAACAGAGAATATGGTTCTGCTCGGCTTTCAGAATAGAAAGGCCTTCCCCCTCCTGGCTTATCCTGTAAACACCCCCTGTTTCCCCCACCGCAGCCAGCAGGTCGCCTTCTTCGGTGAACAGCAAATCCCAGATGTATTTTTCTCGAGGATTAAAGAACTCTTCTCCTTCGCCCGAAGCGGTTATTTTGTAAATCTTTCCGTTGGGAGAAGTGCCGGCATAAAGATTTCCTTTTCTATCCACAGCCAGACAATAAACATCCATTTCAGACACCTGGAAATACAGCTCTGCTTTCCCTGACCCGCTGATCTTATATATCTTGCCTCCGTGTCCGGTCCCCAGATAAGCTGTCCCCTGGGATGTCTGCAGATAAGACAGATAAAACTCTTCAGCAGGACCCTCCACGGCTTCTTCTCTGGGAGAAAGGGAGAGGAAGCCTTCATCAGAAACGGAGATTCCTCTGAACTTTCCTTCTAGAAAATCATCCTTACTTCTCAATTCCCACTTCTGGGGAACCACACCTGAAGCTGTTTGAACCAGGATGAATGCAGCAGTCATGCCGAAGATTATTGCTTTTTTCATTCCCTTTCTCTCCTATTTTTTTATTTTGATCGGAATCACTGCCAGCCCTTTAAACACATAAGGAACAGGCAAAGGGATCTCGCCGAGGGTGGATTTGTCCAGCTCGGTGGGAGAAGAACCGGCTGCCCGCGGAGAGGAAAACATGGCTTTCATGGTGGGGGGCAGGTTCGGCATTTCCTCTCCTTTCAGGAAAAGACCCGGCTTGGAAGCGATGATTTTCAAATAGATGCGGTTGTTTTTTCTTAAATGGTTCAAAATTCTTATCAGTTGATTCAAACTTCTGGGAACAAAAGCCTGTCTTTTATACTGGCTCATCTCTATTTGATGAAGCGAGGTGGCATCAGCGATCACCAGGTCAAATTCAGAACCTGATGGAAGAGGGGGGGCATAGATGCTTAATTCTTGAAGCATGCCCTCTCCTCTAAAACTCCGGGAGTAAATCTTGATGTTGATTTTTTCTCCAGGGGAGACTTCGTATTTGTCAAGCCAGACTTTTTCCAGATAGGAAAACTTCACCTCCTCTGATGACCGGATGTTGATATCCAGACGGTGAATTCCCAGTTCCTTAAACTCATTGTTGACCAAGAAGTAAACCACCGCTGAGATGAGACTGGCCAGGTCATTGATCGAGGTATCGAAATTTCCTGAGTAAAGATCCTCAAGGTGAACGCTCATCCCGTTCTCTAGATAAAGGTCTCCCTCCAGATTGAGGGAAAGATCCCCTATGGATCTCGCCTCCACCGCCAGGAGATTCAAAAGAGAAAAATTGGTCAGCACCGGCGTTAAGATCCTGTCGTCAACCACCTCAATCTTGAAAGACTCTGTCAGTCCCTGTTCATCCTTGATGTTCACATTGATGGGGATGAGTTGAGGCAGTTTCCCGATTTCACCCAACACTCCAGAAGCACGATCCTGGCTGAAGCGCCCGATGGTGGCTTCCGGGGTGGTCAATTTGAAGGAAGTGGAAACACTGGGAACCACGGTGATCACTTTGGCCTTGGACATGGCATAATCCACGGTACCCAGATTATAAATAGGATGGCCGAAGGCTAAAACCCTGCTGCCGTCCACATAAGAGACTGTCCCTACAGCCGCCATACTCAGGTCGCCGCTGATCAGCTGCACAGCCACCGGATCTCCTTCTTTAAGCATAAGATCAGGAGCAGATATCTCTTTTAACTCCTGGCCGGACGGACCGGCCATCACCGGGTCAAACCCTAAAGGGGAAAAAAACGATTTGGCCCGCTCGAATACAGCGGATGAAAAGCCTCCAAAAACAAGAGGGATGTTCAGCGGTTTAAAGGTTTGTCCTTCAGAAAAAAGAGCAGATTTGGAGAGAAAATACTCTTTTCCCAGTTCAAACAGTTCTTCCAGATCCAGATGCTTCTTCAGGGGAATCCTTGGAGAAAACGAAGATTTTGGAGTTTCTTCCTCCCCGGAGATGTTGAGCATTTCTTCAATAGGAGTGATACCGGCGATGGCTTCTTTGGCGTAAGGAAAGCTGTAGGCCACAGCCCCCACCAGCTTTCCTTGCACATAA
This sequence comes from Candidatus Aminicenantota bacterium, assembly GCA_046538375.1. GTDB lineage: Bacteria > Acidobacteriota > Aminicenantia > Aminicenantales > Aminicenantaceae > JBKHJA01. The sequence goes on along the minus strand of JBKHJA010000054.1, from coordinate 12,072 downwards.
ACGGGACTTCCACTCATCCCGCTGACCACACCGGTGTTCTTCAATCTATCTCCCTCCAGCCTGGCCAGGATAATGCTCTTCTTGGGCTGAACGTTACGCAGGACGCCCAGAATTTCTACATTAAACTCCTCGATCCGGTCTCCTTCAAAAACACTGCGGCCTTTTCCCTCCATCCCTGCTTTAACCTGGTTCAAGGGCATGATGGTCTCTGGTCCCTCAATTCCTAAACAGAGGGAAAAAGCCAGTAATAAAATCAAGATCAAGGGCGCTTTCTTTCTTATCATGGTCTTTTCTCTACTTGATTATTCCCAGCTCACGGCCGCATCTCCTAAAACCTTCCAGAACAATATCCAGTTCCTCATCCGTATGGGTGGCAGAATAACTGGTCCTTATAAGAGACTGATCTTTGGGAACAGCCGGATAGATCACCGGGTTGGTGAAAAGCCCGTATTCCCGAAGCAGCTTCCACAACATGAATGCCAAATCGTCGTTTCCTATGATCACAGGAATGATGGGAGTTTGGGTGGGTCCGGTGTCATAGCCCATAGCCTGGAATCCTGATTTCATCTTTTTGGTGATCTGCCACAGCCGCTCTCTTCTTTCCGGTTCTTTCTGGATGATATCAAGGTTGGTGAGGACAGTGGCCGCAGAAGCAGGGGTTATGCTGGCACTGAAAATCAAGGAACGGGCAAAATGCTTGATATAGGAAATCACCTTTTTCTCTCCGGCCACGAAACCGCCCAAAGAAGCAAAAGATTTGCTGAAGGTGCCCATGACCATATCTACATCCTCTTCCACTCCGAAGTGTTCGGCTGTTCCTCTTCCATGGCTTCCCATGACTCCTATCCCGTGCGCATCGTCAACCATCAACTTGGTATTGTATTTTTTTGCCAGCTTCACAATTGCGGGCAAATCGGCCAAATCTCCTTCCATGCTGAACACTCCGTCAACCACGATCAATTTCCCCGCCTCTTTTTCCAGGGAAGAAAGGATCCTCTCCAGATCTTTCATATCATTGTGCTTGAACTTCAATACGTTGGCGAAAGAAAGGCGGCAGGCATCGATGATGCTGGCATGGACCATCCGGTCGGTGATGATCACATCCCCCTTGCCGGCCACTGTGGAGATGATCCCCAGGTTCGTCTGGAACCCGGTGCTGAAGGCCAGGGCAGCCTCTTTTTTCATGAATTCGGCCAGCTTTTTTTCCAGCTCCACATGGAGATCTAAAGTTCCGTTTAAAAATCTTGACCCGCAGGTGGCCACTCCGTATCTTTCTATGGCTTCCTCAGCCGCCTTCATGGCCCGGGGATGATTGATCAGGCCCAGATAGTTGTTCGATCCCACCATGACCATTTCTTTACCATCCACCCTGACTTTATTTCCCTTGACCTCCTGGACGGGCGTGAAATAGGGATAGGTCCCCGACTGTTGGTGTTCTTCGGCTCGAGTGAAGGCATAGCATTTATCAAAGAGATCCACCGTCTCCTCCTTTCTTTTAGTCTCTGAGTAATCCATTACGGTCTATAGGTAAGAATGATTGCATTTGACCGGGGCAGACAATTTTCATAAAATTCTTCCCATGAAAGCCTTTATCACAGGTGGAACAGGGTTTGTGGGAAGCCATTTTATTGATTATTATTTATCCAAGGAGAAGGATGTGAAAATATTTGCCCTGGTCCGTGACCTCAATAACCTGAAGTGGCTGAAAGGGCTTGATATCCATTTTTTAAAAGGCAATCTTTTTTCCCTTCCCTCTCTCCCTCAGGATATTGACTATGTTTTTCATCTGGCCGGCTTAACTCTCACCTCCAATTTGGCTGACTATTATACAGTAAACCAGCAAGGAACAGCAAGTCTTTTCAAGTGGCTTCATTCCCAGAAGGTTGAACCTAAACGAGTTATCTATCTCAGCAGTTTCGCTGCATCAGGACCCTCCATCGACTGTCAACCGGTCAAAGAGAGTTCACCCCCTCATCCCATAACACCTTACGGCAGCAGCAAATTGATGGGAGAAGCAGAAGCTCTGAAATTCAAGGATCACTTCCCTCTGGCCATCCTGAGAGCCGCTGCTGTCTACGGCCCCAGGGACACAGACTTTCTTCGATATTTTGAACTCATAAACAGGAGGATTCTTCCCACTCTCTGTTCTCAAAACAGGATTTTGAGCCTCTGCTATGTGAAGGACCTGGCCAGAGCGGTACATCTCTGCACCCAAAAAGAGCTGGACAGCGGAGAAATCATCAATATCGCTGACCCCAGGCCTTACAGTTGGGAAGAATTCGGAAGGACCTCAGGAGAAGCTCTGGGGAAGTCACTGATAAAATTAAAAATCCCCCTTCCCTGCCTCCACCTGATAGCCATGGCTTCTGAGATGATCGGCGCCGCCGCCAAAAAACCGGCTCTTCTCAACCGGTACAGGGTCAAAGACATGAAAGAGAGATGCTGGATCGCTGATGTCAACAAAGCCCAGCAGAAGCTTTCCTGGAATCCTGCCTATTCTTTAAAACAGGGGATTCAAGAAACTATGGATTGGTATCGGCGGCACAACTGGCTGTGAGATCATCTCTTCCTGACCACGCTCCTGCGGGTATAAAAAGGAGCGGAAAATTTCATGTGAGTTTTCAGGCACCAGCCCTCCTCCAGATGACAGGCAAAATATTTTATTCTCCCCTTGAGAACGTGATAGCCCCTGGATGCTTCCAAATTGACAGTGAAGGGAATTTCAATGGGCTCCTCCAGATCCAGGTATTCCCTGCCGTTTTCCTCTGCGGTCTCTATCTCCAGATCAGAAGCTGTGAAAAAGTTCTTGGGGAAGACCAGCTCCTGGGAGGAGTTGAATTCAATCCTAAAAGAGGGCTGAGGACTGATGGTGATCCCTTCTCTGACCGAGACTTTCAGAATCACTTTCCCTTCCTGACCCCGGGAAAGCCTCCCGGGATTCACCGAAGCTTCAACTTTTAGAAGATCATTTCCTTCAGCCAGCATAAAAAGGGAAAGGGTTATGATCCCCGAGCAGAAAAACAACCGTTTTTTCACCCTGATCCTCCATCCCTGAAAGGGATATTACTCCCCCATCTATCCTGAGTCAAGCAGAAAAAGGGAACATAGAAAATGGGGGAATGTACCAATTTCTGTCGTTGATTTAGTATTAATATTATGATGGAAATTGGGTGAAATGGGTATCATGTCCCCATTTTCTTGATTTTCTGTGGTTCGGGCTGTTGTTTTTTATGCACCCATTTATTATAATGATGCGCAATCAAAATGAGTATCACATCAGTCATAACCGGCACCGGACATTTTCTGCCTGACAGGATCATGAGCAATCGGGAACTGGAACAAATGATGAACACCACAGACCAATGGATCCGCCAGCGTTCGGGCATCGTGGAGAGGCACTATGCCCATTCAGGAATAGGAAGTTCAGACCTGGCTTATGAAGCAGCTCTCAGGGCCATCCAGGCCGCAGATATCGACAAGTCAGAAATAGATTTCATCATCGCCGCCACCCTTTCCCCGGATCATTATTTTCCGGGAATCGGGGTGCTGGTGCAGAGAAAATTAGGCCTTGAAGGGATCGGTGCTCTGGATGTCAGGAACCAGTGTTCCGGTTTTATTTACGCTCTTTCTGCAGCCGACCAGTACATCAAAACCCGGACTTACCAAAAAATCCTGGTGGTGGCTGCTGAAGTCCAATCTTCAAACCTGGACTATTCAGATGAGGGAAGAGATATGGCTGTTCTGTTTGGAGATGGAGGAGGAGCGGTTATCATGGAACCCAACAGCAGCGGTGACGGCCGGGGTATTCTTTCCACCCATTTATTCTCAGATGGGCGTTTTGTTTCTGACCTGTGGATGGAAAAGCCCAGCCCCAAAGACAAACCCACCTTTTCCCCCGCTGTCCTGGACAGCAAAAGATATTTCCCCCGCATGAACGGCAGGAACGTGTTTAAAAACGCCGTGGAAAAAATGCCAGAGGCGGTCAGGACCGCCCTGAAGCACAACAATCTGTCCATCGACCAGGTGGATCATCTGATTCCCCACCAGGCCAACGACAGGATCAGCTTAATGGTGGCTAGAAATTTAAAAATACCTGTGGAAAAAGTCATCAGAAACATCGATCGAGTGGGCAACACCACCGCTGCTTCCATTCCTATCGCTATGGATGAAGCCCTCAGAGAGGGGAGGATAAAAGGAGGAGACATCTCGGTGCTGACCGCATTTGGCTCCGGCTTCACCTGGGCCTCGGCGGTGATCAGATGGTAGGAAGAATATGCCCATGCTGCTGTTGCCTTCACAGACAATTTTATGATAGGATTTCAATTCAATACTGCTTGGATTGATGCAATCCATACAAAAAAGCTTTCGCGGAGGAGGAGTCAATGAAAAAAACCGTGTTTCTGTTGTTTGTCATTTCCACGTTTCTGATAACATCCACTAATGTGGTTCCGCAGCAGAACAAAGAGGACCAAAAATTTAAGAAGGTCCTGGAAAACTATTTTGATGAACTGTGGAAATTTTATCCCACCGCGGCCACCACGGCCGGCTACCACAAGTACGATGACAAACTGGAAGATCTGGACAGCGGCGACATCGAAAAGCGTCATGAAACCTTAGAGAAATTCAATCAAGAATTGGTAGCCAAAGTGGACAGGACAAAATTAAGTCCTGAGTTTGAGATCGACCACCTGATGATGATTGATGCCCTGGATCGAGAGCTTCTCAATCACGAAAGCCTGGTTCCATGGGAATACAACCCTCTGTTTTACAACCGCATTCTCACCAACTGCATCCGCCCCCTTCTCACCCAGGAATTTGCACCCCTGGAAACCAGGGCCAAAAATGCCGCAGAAAGACTGAAAAACATTCCCGAACTCATCAAAGACGCCAGAGAAAATCTGAAAACTCCCCCTCAACTGCACACAGAAACAGCCATCAATCAATTTCCCGCCATCCTTGATTTCTACAAGAACCAGCTTCCTCCGCTGATCGAACAAGCCCCAGCCTCCTCCAAACCCAAGCTGCAGCAGAACCTGCCCAAAGTCATCTCTGCCCTGGAAAGCTACCAGATGTTCCTGAAAAACGAACTTCTGGGCCGCTCCACAGGAAGTGTCCGGCTGGGGGAACAGGCCCACAGAAGCTTGATTCGCCTCACTTTCCAGAATACCATTCCTCTTCAAGAACTCATTGCCCGGTCCAAGGCCGATTATAAAAACCTGCGCCGGGAAATGTTCCTGGTGTGCATCCCCTTCTACAAAATCATGGACCCCAGAATTGACCTGGAAAATCCCCCCCCGAACCTCACAGAAGACCAGTTGATCAACACCACCATTTCCCACGTTCTGGATAAGATAAAAGGAGAGCATGCGGCCCCAGATGAGTTCATAAACCAGATCAAAGCTTCTGCACAGGAAATAAAAGCTTTCCTTCAGGAAAAACAACTGGTCATGCTCCCAGAAGAAACCCTCACCATCGAGCCCATGCCCCGTGAGATCAGGGGCCAGGGGTGGGCCCGCCTTCTCTCCCCCCCACAGTATGAAACATCCGGCACTTTCATCAGCCAGATATCCCCTATCCCTGAACAGTGGGAAGAAGAGGACATCAATTCCTTCCTCCATGAATACAACAACTTCCTCCTCTACTTCTGGACAGTGCGCCGTGTCTACCCCGGAAAGTTTGTCCCCCTGTTTCACAACCAGAAAAATCCCTCCCTGGTCAGAAAAATGTATCCCAATAAGCCGTTGGTCAAAGGCTGGGCCACCTTTATCGAAGATATGCTGCCCCATTCTGGCTTTGGCAACTATGACCTCCGGCTGCGCCTGAACCAACTGAAATTGAGATTAAGAGCAGCCATAGATTTCCAGCTTGAATTCAATATTCACGAAGGCGGCATGACCAAAGAACAGGCCATCGCTTACATGACCAGAGGAGGATTCCAGACCAAAGCAGAAGCAGAAAGAAAATGGGAGAATATCATCCTCAACCCCGGAGATGCGGCCTACGGCTATGTGGGGCTGCAGGAAATCACAGACATGGAAAAGGAATACAAAAAACTCAAAGGAGAATCGTTCAGCAGAAAAGAATTTCTGGACAAGATTCTAAGCTACGGGGCCATTTCGCTGCGCAGCCTGAAGAAAAAAATATTAGAACAATAAGAGCACAAAGTAAAAATCCAGGAACTGGGTCAGAAATAGCAAGAAGACAAATTTCCTCTCATCCCCTGGCTCTCTTTGTGGACCACAACTTTCACCTCTCCTTCTCCGGAATCATCACCTTTCCCAGGGCTCATTCTTTAAGGGAACTGGCTAAAAAAATCCCCCTGGATAGACTCCTGGTGGAAACCGATTCTCCTTATCTTGTTCCCGTTCCTTACAGAGGACAGAAAAAAAGGAATGAACCCGCTCACGTAAAGGAAGTGGCCAAAACCCTGGCTGCGGTAAAAGGCCTGGCCCTGGAAGATTTGGCCAGGATAACCACAGAAAATTTTAAATCTCTTTTTATGTTTGAAATAAAAAAATTGAGATGTTAAGATAGGTGCCGAAATCGGAGCAGAAAGAGCATGACTCGACAGCCAGCGGCAAGGAGTTCCTCCCAGAAATTCCTCCACCGCCAACTGAAAAAGAACATTTCCCTGAAGAATCTGTACAAGGATATCCAGAAAGACCTCAGCCAGGTTGAAGAAAAACTCCTGTTGTTCACCCAAACCTCCAATAGACTCATCTCTGAAATAAGCTCATATCTTTTTCAAAAAACTGGCAAAAGAATAAGGCCGGCCCTGCTTATGCTCTGCTCCAAATTGTGCGGCTACAAAGGAGGAGAGCACATCCTGATGTCCACCCTGGTGGAGGCCATTCACACCGCCTCCCTCATCCATGACGACATCATCGATAATTCCGATATCAGACGAGGGAGAGAATCTGTTCATGCCCGATGGGGCCCCAATATCACTGTTCTGCTGGGAGATTACCTCTACATAAAGTCCATAGGCCTTTCTCTGGACAGCGATCACCGTAAAATTATCAAGGTGCTGACGGATATCACTGCCAATATGATAGAAGGAGAACTGAACGAATATTATGTGAGCGGCAGCCTGGATGTGTCTGAAAAAGAGTATCTGGATACCATCCATAAAAAAACGGCTTCTCTTTTCTCTGCTTCCTGCCAGATAGGAGGAATCATTGCCCATGCTCCCCTGAAAACGGAAAAATCTCTGGTAGAATTCGGACAGAGCCTGGGGATGTCCTTCCAGATCATCGACGATCTCCTGGATTACATCGGCGATCCCAAAGACCTGGGAAAGCCTGTTCTCTCCGATATAAGCGAAGGCCGGATTACCCTTCCCCTCATTTACACTCTCAACAACGATGGTCATGCCAACCGGAAACGGATGGCAGAACTGCTGAGCCAGAGCGAAATGAAGGAAGAATCACGCCAGGAGATTCTGGAGATGGTCAAATCCAACGGGGCCCTGGACTACACGTTCAAAAAAGCAGAAGAATTCTCCATTCGGTCGAAAAAGATCATGGATCAATTTCCGCCTTCCGTTTACCGGGATACCATGACTCTTTTCTCCGATTATATCCTCACCAGAAAAAGATAAACGCAGCGCATAAACCAGAGAATGACTTTCCGGCATCATCAGTCCATGCTGAAAAAGTAGAAAATGGTGGAGACAGAAGTTAAAATCAGGATAAAAGACATCCATTCCATTTCCAAAAAAGTCCAGGATCAAGGCGCGGTTTTAGAGAAAGACCGCTTTTTTGAAGAAAACACCCTTTATGACTTTCCCTCCCAAGCCCTGTACAAAAAGAGACAGGCCTTAAGAGTGCGGAGGATAAACAGAAAAGTATTCCTGGCCTTCAAAGGTGCTCCTCAGAGATCAAGAAAATATAAAATAAGATCAGAATACGAAACTGAGGTCAAAAACGAAAAACAATTGAAAAAAATCCTGAAGGCCCTGGGCCTGATGCCGGCTTTCCAGTACCAGAAGCACAGGACAGTTTACAGAAAAAAACGGCTGAAAATATGTGTGGATGAAACCCAGGCAGGAAATTTCATAGAACTGGAAGGGAAAAGAGAAGACATCGCCAGAATGGCTGAGAGGCTGGGATTCAATAAAAAGCAGTTCATAAAGCTGGATTATATCCAGCTCATGAAAAGGAAAGATAAAGCTTGAAGTTCCAGGGGATGATTCCCGGGAACGTTATTTTTTCTTCTTCTTTTCTTCTTTTTTCTCGTTTTCCTCTTTCCTGCCTTTTGCTTTCTTCTTTTCTTCCTTTTCAGATTTCTTCTCTACTTCCTCCTTGCTCTGCTCCCTGCTTTGAGCCTCTTCGCTGATTTCTTCTCCGATAAAGTCCTGGTCCTCAGCTTTGTATTCCTCTTCCGGCCTTCTCATAACAATTTCGAAATCCACCAGCCCTTTTCTCACTTCCTGCTGAGCGACGCGAATCAAGCTTTTCGACTTGGATTTTAATTTGGGACTGGCCCCTTTGAGAAGCTGCTTGGCTCTTTTTGAAGCAACCAGAACAAATTTGAACTTGCTGTCAATATCTCCGTAGGTCTTCCGCAAATGGGGACTCCTTCTCTCTTGTAGAAAACATAATTTGTAAAAATACCAAAAAAGTGATAGGAATTCAATAGATTTTACACTTCCAGATGTGTTAAAATGATTTTTGTTCCGATAAAATAAGATATAAAAAAGGGATGAATCCAGGAAAAAAATATCCACCTTTATCGCTGCATCAGACGCCCCAAAGGACAATCTGGGCGGTGGGTGGAGGAAAAGGGGGGACCGGAAAAAGTTTCATCGCCGCTAATCTGGCCATTCATCTCGCCGCCCAGGAAAAGGATGTGGTGCTGATCGATGCTGACCTGGGAGGGCCCAATCTTCATACCTTCCTGGGGATGAACGACTCCAATCTGGACGTGGGCTATTTCTTCACCAACAAAGTATCGGAGCTCAAAGACACCGTGGCCTTAACTCCCTTTGACGGCCTGAAACTCATCAAAGGAACAGACAAGATTCCTTTTATGGCTAATCTGAACTACTACAAAAAGCTCAAATTCATCAGACACATAAAAGCTTTCGATGCCAGAAGGGTGATCATCGACATCGGTACCGGAACAGCCTACAACTGCATCGACTTTTTCATCCTTTCCAATCCGGGAATTTTGGTTATCAACCCAGAACCCACCTCCATCGAAAACGCCTATTACTTTTTAAAATCCTGTATACTGAGAATCCTGAAATCGCACATCGAATACTACAAAATTCAGGACTTGATAAGAAGCATTTCCCATAAAATTGAAGATCAATCTCGATCCATTTACAGCTTCTTCAACGCCATCATATCTCATGACAAAACCTACGCTCAGATCCTGTACAAGGCCCTGCAGAGATTTCACCCCTGTCTGATAGTGAACAAAGCCAGGGAGGAAAGGGATTTTATGCTGGGCGAGTCCATGGCCGATGTCATCCAGAAGTATCTGGTGGTGGACGTCAAACTCTTGGGTACAGTTCCCTTCGATGAGAGGGTTCACGCCAGCCTCAGGAACCTGACCTCTTTCATCAGAACTTATCCCCAGTCTGAAGCTGCTGCCTCCATCAGAGAAATTGCCGGAAAATTGACAGAACCGCATGACCGGATGAGGATTCAACAGCAAGGATAGACGGAAAAATCATGGCCCTAAAAAAGATCGAAGAGATGGACTACTACGAGATTCTCAACGTCCAGAAAGGCGCCTCCCAGCGGGAAATAGAAAGAGCTTATTATCTGGGCAAAAACACTTACGGCCGGGACTCTCTGGCTTATTACAGTCTTCTTTCTGAAGAAGAAAGGCACTCCATGCTGGATAAAATCGAAGAAGCCTATGAGAACCTGAAAGACCCGGCCCAGAGAAAAACCTACGATCTTAAAATCCTCAAAGACACCTCCTCCACCGGCCAAAAAGCCTACTTCCGCCAGTCCATCCAGAAGCTGGTCATCGAGGACGCCGAAGAGAAAAAAAGCGGCTGGAAAAAAATCAAAAATCTTTTCTCCTGGGGAAAGAAAAAAGGATAGCCTCCTTCCTTTTTACTCTGTTATACCTTCCCGCTTCAGGTGAAGTCCACTCAGGGATGTCAAAACTCAACACGAATTTTTCCAGAAGCAGGTGAAGTTCCTCATGCTTAAGAAACAAAAAACATGCATTTGAGGTGGAGATCTTATGATATAATGGATTCAAATGATATGTACAGCGACAGTGATATTCCGTTCAATCCCTTAGTCTTATTTGCGGGGCAAAATGATAAAAAATAGAGAAAAGTACCAGCGATTTGAGGCAGAAATTATCAGAAAGTCTAAGGTTGATATACACAAGAATTTTGTGCTTCTCAACGCCATGTACGAAGAAGCTGTTGCCCTCGGCATTATTCCCTTGAGAGATCCGCTGTCAGGAATAGAAACTGACATAACAATTGCAAAGGTTGTGAACAGTGTTTCAACTGCTCCTTAAAAAAATAGCGCTCGCACTCCACAAAAAGAATATTCCCTACATGGTCATTGGAGGCCAGGCTGTCCTCTTATATGGAGAGCCAAGGTTGACCAAAGATATCGATATAACTCTTGGCACCGGAGTCCGGGATGTCCATAAAATCAAAAAAGTTGCTGAAAGCCTTGGATTGAAACCTTTAGTTACCAACATCGAAAAATTTGTTAAAGAGACCATGGTCTTCCCGGTGATGAACGAAAAAAACGGCATCAGGGTTGATTTTATATTCTCATTCTCGCCTTATGAAAGACAGGCGATAAACAGGGCAGTGAGCATCAAAATTGCCGGGACTCAAGTTAAGTTTGCCTCACTGGAAGATGTGGTTATCCATAAAATGGCAGCGGGAAGAGCCAGGGATGTTGAGGATGTTAAGACTATTCTTCTGAAAAATCCTGGCTATGATAAAGACTACATTTATAAATGGCTTGCCCAATTCGACGGGGCATTGGATACGAACTACAGAGAAAAATTCAGGTCACTCATAAAGGAGATAAAGAGTGATATGAATGAAAAAGGATAAGATAAATTGCAGTATGATGGCAGGTTGTCAGGATTCAAGAAGAGAGGGAATAAAAAATGACCCGTGTAGGACTCGAACCTACAACCCGCGGATTAAGAGTCCGCTGCTCTTCCAGTTGAGCTAACGGGCCATCCTTTTTTTATCAATATACTATACTATTTTTTTAATAATTTTAAGAATTCTTCCGGGGAAAGCCCAGACTGTCTTATAATCGCCCTTAAAGTTCCTTTTGATATTTCTGGGTGATTAGGCACAGTTAGTCTTCGGTAAGGCGGTTCTATATTTCTCAGGACTATATGACTTCCTTTCTGATGGTCAACTATGTAACCTATCCTGGACAAAGCCTTTATTACTTCTCTCCCAGAAAGAGAGGGGAGTTTTTTCACACTTTAACCTCAATCACATCCTCGTATACGGACGGAGGAATAGGCTCATCATGTTTCTCAAGACTTTCTAAATAACCTTCTATGGCTTCTTTAATGTTTTCTTTCGCTTCTTTAAGTGTTCTCCCTTGAGAAATACATCCAGGCAAATTTGGACATTCGGCAACAAAATATCCATCCTCATCCTGTTCAATAAATATTTTAAATTTCATTTCTTTTCGCCCTTTAACAATTCTAACATTATAGTACTTAAATCTTCAACATAAATACTTCCCGCTTTTGCCTGTAAAAAATAGAGCCAAACCATCTTTGATTGATGAGCTTGAAAGACAAAAACCTTTAAAATGGGACAAAAGAATCAATTCCTCTCAGATTGAAATGATTCCTTTTGAGGATCATATAAGGTTTCAATTACAAGGACAAGAGGCTTTCCCGATCTTAAAACCCTGCCATAATCAAATTGCAGATAAACTTGAAATTCCCCTTAAGTATTACCAAAAGATGGAAACAGAAGCGCCTGAGCTTTTAGTTAAAAACGTAAATACCTGGCTTAAGAAAAAAGAAAAAGACTTCTTTATCCGGGGATTAGGAAATTCCATTAGAGCTTTCTTAAGCGACAGGTACAGGGTGATTGACCAT
>JBKHJA010000053.1:0-16824 GCA_046538375.1 Candidatus Aminicenantota bacterium | reverse complement strand
CTGTCCGGATCGGTGATGAAATAAGGGGAAAGATAACCGCGATCAAACTGCATTCCTTCCACAACTTCCATGGTGGTCTCTAAGCCCTTGGCTTCTTCTACAGTGATCACTCCGTCTTTTCCCACTTTATCCATGGCCTCAGCGATGATCTTGCCGATGCTCTCATCATTATTGGCGGATATGGATCCCACTTGAGCGATCATCCCTCCGCTTACGTCCCTGCTCTGCTTCTTCAACTCTTCCACCACTTTCCTCACTGCTTCATCCACTCCTTTTTTGATCAAATTGGGATTAGCTCCGGCGGTGACATACTTCAGCCCCTGGGCATAAATGCTCTGGGCTAAAACCGTGGCTGTGGTGGTGCCGTCTCCAGCCACATCTGATGTCTTGGAGGCAACCTCCTTAACCAGTTGAGCTCCCATGTTCTCCAGGGGCTCCTTCAATTCCACCTCTTTGGCTACCGTCACACCGTCTTTGGTGCTGGTGGGAGATCCAAATTTCTTCTCCAAAACAACATTTTTTCCTCGCGGCCCCAAGGTCTCCTTGACCAGATTGCTTAAGGTGTTGACACCTCTCAACAGGGCCTGTCTTGCTTGCTCACCAAGTGTTATTTCTTTTGCCATTTTTCCTCCTTTCTCCAAAATTTAGGTGATTTTCGCTAAAATTTCTTCTTCCCGGACGATGACATGCTCTATTCCTTCAATCTCCACTTCTGTACCGCTGAACTTTCCGATAAGCACCTTATCGCCTTTTTTGACTTCCAGGGGGATATTTTTCCCTTCCTCGTTCACCCGGCCTTTTCCCACTTCCATAACCTCAGCTTCCAAGGGCTTTTCTTTAGCTGTATCGGGAATGATTATTCCCCCTTTCTTGACCTCTTTTTCCTCTAACCGTTTGATAAGAACTCTGTCATGTAAGGGTATCACCTTCATTTGAACCTCCTTAGTAAAAATTGTTTTTAGCAGCTAATCTGGGAGAGTGCTAATATAAGTCAAATTTATTTCTTTGTCAAGAAAAAAATGATAAAATCTAGCACTCTTTTGCTGAGAGTGCTAATTTATTTGGTGATGTTTAAAGATTTGGTGAGGTTATGGAGGGTGTTGCGGTGAATTCCAAGCTTTTTGGCTATCCTGGTCTTGTTTCCTCTGTGTTTCTTTAAAGTTGTTTCTATGTAAATTTTCTGGAATTCCCTCAATGAATCTTTGAGAGGCAATTCTTTTTCTACCATCTCTTGGATCAAGAACTCCATCTTCTGATGGATGTTCATTTTTTCAAATTCTTTTTTCATATCTCCTCCTTTTCCCCAGAATATCTTCATATGCTTCCTGAAATTGCTGTTTGAGGCTCTCCGGTATGAGATAATAAGCGGCCCTGGTGATTTCCAAACAATAGGGCGCCAGTTCTGACTCCTTCAGCACTTTCTTGTTCACAGGGAAAATCAACAGGGCGAAAACAGTAACCCCACAGATCAGAATTCCTTTGACAAGCCCTAACGCTCCTCCTGCAGCATGATTCAAAAACTTCAAAGGTCCTTTCATCAGCTTGGAAAACCAGTAGGCAGTCAGCCATCCTATACACAGCACAGCAATGAACACAGTGAAAAAACCCAACAGGTGGGAAAGGGTACGATGAGAAATCAGACGCCAATAAAACTGGGAAAAATAGGCATAATAGTGCACTGCCAAAATCAAACCGATGATCACGGCCACGATTCCGATGATTTGCCTTATCAGTCCCTTGGCGATGCCCAGGATAAAGGTAATAATCAAAACAGCCAATAAAACGATATCCAGCCAGTTGAAATTCATTTACCTTCTCCTTTTTTTCAGCTCCTCCACCATCCAGTACTGGCCCATCTTAAACGACCCAAAGGGAATATGAGGTTTGATTTTCCCGTGAAAATCAGACCCGGCTGTAGGAACCAGATCGAACTCCCGGGCCATCTGCCTGTAGAAATTTGTCTGCTGGCCATCATGGTAGGAGGAATAGACTTCCAAACCCTCCAGCCCCTCCTCTTTTAAAGCGGCTATGTCTTTCCTGGTGGTGTTTTGAAAATAAGCTCCGGGATGGGCTATTACCGGCACTCCCCCGGTCAGAGGAGCTGTTTGGAGAATCTCCACCAAACTGATATTTCTCCGAGGAACTGAGGCCGGTTTCCCTTCCATAAAATAATCTTTATAAAAAAAATAGGGTGCGAAAAGCCGGTTTTTCCCTTCCAGGTATTTTTGGAAGCGGGGATCTTTTGTCCTCTCTGCCTTCTCCAGAAGAATCTGGGCGATGGTCACTCCTAGGGGTGGATGAGGCTTTGACTTTTTAACAGCCTCTTTCCAGTTGATATCAAATCCCATTTTCTGAAGCTTAAGGACTCTCTCTTCTGCCTCCTCCATCCTCCGTTCAGAGACTCGGGCGATAATCTTTTTTATGGCCTTCTTTTTCCAGTTCACCAAAGGAAGAAGAAGGTGAAATTCCCGGTTTTGGAAGAGAGTGGTGAGCTCCACGCTGGGAATGACCTCCACGTCAGCTTCCCGGCCAAAGCGGGCAGCTTCCGGATAGGCCGATACAGTGTCGTGATCGGCAATGGAAATGGCCTGAAATTTATTTTTTTTGGCCAGTTGAACAATATGGAAGGGAGAGAAATCTCCGTCGCTGCTCTGGCTGGAATGAATGTGGAGATCAACCGGCGCTTCATTACAACTCATTCTTTCCTGTTAACCGCTGGTAAATTTCCATGTATTTTCTGGCCGTCTCCTGAATTATAGAAGGAGGCAGTGGGGGTGGGGAAGACTTTTTATCCCAATCCGTACTTTCCAGATAATCGCGGACGAACTGTTTATCCAGGCTAGGCTGAGATTTTCCGGGTGAATACTGCTCCAAAGGCCAGAATCGGGAAGAATCAGGAGTGAAGATTTCATCAATCAGGAGAAGTTCTCCATCTAAAAGCCCAAACTCAAATTTTGTGTCCGCAATGATGATGGCCTTGGAGATGGCGTGAAGAGAAGCTTTTTTGTAGAGTTCCAAACTGGTGCTTCTGATCTTTTGGGCCAGCTCTGCTCCTACCAGCTTCTGCATTTCTTTGAAAGATATATTCTGGTCGTGTCCTTCTTCTGCTTTGGTGGAGGGAGTGAAAATGTATTCCTCAAGTTTTTCTGACTCTTTCAATCCGGAAGGAAGTTTGATGCCGCTTATTTTTCCCGCAGCTTTGTACTCTTTCCAGCCTGAACCAGCGAGATATCCCCGCACTATGCATTCCACGGGTATGACTTTTGTCCTCTTGACCAGCATGGCTCTTTTTTCCAGTGTTTCTTTGTGTTTGCGAACAGAAGCTGGAAAATCCTGGACTTCAGTGCTTAGAAGATGATTGGGGCAGACCAGTGAGGTGTAATCAAACCAAAATTTTGAAAGCTGGGTCAAAACTTTCCCCTTGTTGGGAATGAGAGAGGGCAGCACAAAATCGAAGGCGGAGATTCGATCTGAAGCCACAATCAGAAGTTTGTCATTCAACCCGTAGATATCTCTCACCTTCCCCTTTTTGTGGAGGGAAAGCTCTGGGATGGATATGTGTGATTGTTCTTTTTCCATGTCAGCTAAAGAATAAAAAAAATAATCCCAAAAAGCAACTTTAATCCATCAGAATTTCACTCTGCCATGCCGATAAAGCTCAACATCCGGCCAGCTTTCTCCCTGTCCCGTCGGAAAGACGGAAATCCTGGATGGCAGTGAGTGCAAATATCCACAGAATGGATGTTCTTTCGTTTTACCCCCAGAGACATGAGCTGCAGAACATTGGCCTGTCTTAGATCAAACAGATATTTTCCTTTTCTCTGCGGACAGGGACTGAACAATTGTGAAGAAAATCCTTTCTGTTCAAACTTCTGCCGGATATCTTCTCCTACCTGGTAACATTCCTGCCCGATACCAGGTCCCAATGCCACCAAAAGGGATGAAGGAAAACATCGGCAACCATCCTCTAAAATTCGAACGGGCTTTTCTATCACTCTGTTAAGAGTTCCTTTCCAGCCGCAGTGCACAGCCGCGATAATTTTTTTCTCCTCCTCCACCATCAGCACGGGAAGACAATCTGCCGACTGGATGATAAGAAAAAGCGAGGGAAGCCTGGTGATCATTCCATCACCTTTTAAATTATGGCTGGGGATCTTATCCATAAAATGGATAATATCGGAGTGAATCTGCTGGAGGTAGACCAGCCTGAAATCTTTCCATTCTTCTTTTTTCCTGAAATGGCTCTTCTTCCAGTGGCTGGTTCCAAAACCGTGATAGAGGAAGGGAATTTCTTCAAAGCGGGGAACCGTTATCAACCGGTGATCCTGAATCCGCATGACTTCATTGATTTTATACATATTGCGCTTTCATGGGAAGTGCAAAAAGCAAATGTAAATGGGAAGCATTCCTAAAGCCGTAATGAGTATAAATATATATATAGTTATAGTTGATTGAAAGGGGTGAGGGATGGGGGTAGTCATAGATAATTCCTTAAAAAGGGAAATCTTTGCTCTGGGAGGCGTCATGCTGGTATAATTTGGCCCTCCATGGCTCAGAAGAAATTTGAACCGGCTTATATCCAAACTCATAGCCGGGGACTGTTCCCGGGGAAAATTGAAAAAGCCTTTGAAATGCTTGAAAACTGCACTGTCTGTCCTCGAAACTGCAGAGTTAACCGGCACCAAGGAGAAAAAGGCGTGTGTGAGGGGGGATATCTGCCCAAAATTTCCTCCTATGCTCCCCATTTCGGCGAAGAAAGACCGCTGGTGGGACACCACGGCTCAGGCACTATCTTCCTGACCCACTGCAACCTGAGATGCGTTTTCTGCCAGAATTACTCCATCAGCCACCAGGGAGAAGGCAGAGAGGTTTCTTTTGAGAGGCTGAGTCGAATGATGATGGAGCTTCAGAAACTGGGGTGTCACAACATCAACTTTGTCAGTCCCACTCACTACGTCCCCCAAATCCTGAGGGCTCTGCCGGAAGCCATAGAAATGGGCCTTTCTGTTCCTGTGGTCTACAACACCGGAGGATACGATTCTGTAAAAACCCTGAAGCTTCTGGAAGGAGTGGTGGACATCTACATGCCTGATTTCAAATACACCGGAAGTGCGGCTGCCGAGCAGTATTCCCATGCCCCTGACTATCCACAGATCGTGAAGCTGGCCTTGAAGGAAATGCACCGCCAGGTGGGAGACCTTCTCCTCAATGAAAAAGGGATAGCTCTAAGAGGCCTTCTGGTCAGACATCTGGTCCTTCCCCAGGGAATGGCTGGAACACGGGAAGCCATGCACTTTCTCGCTTCCCAGGTCTCAAAGAAAAGCTATGTGAACATCATGGACCAGTATTATCCCTGCGGAGAGATTTCTCCGGATTCTCCTTTAGGGAGAAGGATTACCAGGGAAGAATATGAAAAAGCAGTCAAACAAGCCAAGGAAGAAGGGATCACACGTTTGGATAAAAGGGAAAAACTTCGCCTGATCTGGAATTTCTGAAAATATCCCCCCTTGCTGATGATGTCTATCACTCTGATTTAATTTTTTTAAAAAGCCAGGACTTCCCTCCCAAAATTAAAGCCATCGAGGAAACCAACATAAACAAAGCAAAAGGAATAAAAGCCATCCTCAAGCCAAAATATTGAGAGGCCCAGCCAAAGGATATGGGACCAAAGGCAAAGCCCAGATCGACTGCAGAAGCAAACAGACTCAACACCTTTCCTTTTTCCACCGCAGCCACTCCTTCCACTATCAAGGCAGAAAGATGGGGGTAAAGAATCCCCACTCCAATTCCCCAGACCAATCCTGCTATTCCCAACATGACATTATGGTAAGAGAAGTAAATCAGGGCCCCACCCGCAGAGATGAAACAAAAAGCAGGGAAAAGCAACCCTGGATTCCCCCAATATCTTAATCTTCTGCCGGCATAAAGTCTCATGAACACTGCTGTTAAACCCAGAAAAGTATAAAAATATCCCGCTTTCATGGAGGAACCCTGGTGAGCAAGAAGGGGAACAAAACTGAGGCTTGAGCTTAACCCGATTTCAAAGATAAAGGTCAATAAAAAAATCAACAGCACCCGCTTTCCTTTGAGGAGCCCCAGAAAACCCACACTCTTCAGCTCCGGCTCTGGAGCGGATAAAGGGAGCCTGAACCGGGCAAAAAGGGCATACATGAAGGGAATCAAAGCCAAAATAACAGCAAAGAGGAAGAACAAAAAAAATCCCTTTTTTTGGATAATCTGCTCACCCAAATAAGGAACGATCAGGAGGGGGAGCATGAATCCTGTGGATACCACGCCAATGGCGTAAGCTCTCTCTTTTTCTGGAGCCACCAAGATAACGATCAACAATCCCGCCAGGATGAACAGGGAAAATCCTACCCCGTGAAAAACTCTGATAAAAAACACAAACCAATTTAAACTATGGATGAGAAGATAAAGGAAAGTGGATATCAGGAAAAGGGCCAGTCCCCCCAGAAGAACCGCTCGAGGATGGACCTTGCCCAAAATCCAGCCTCCAAAAGGACGGGATAAAAAAGCGGCAAGAGAGAAAAGTCCTATCAAAAATCCGATTTGCTGGGGGCTTCCACCCAGCTGTTCAAAATAAAGGGGAAGGAGGGTCAAGACAGCGATAGAAGAATAAGACATCAAGATCAAAAACTGAATATTCAGTATCTCTGGTGCCAGTTTTTTCCTGTTCATGAAAGAAACCAAAATTAACAAATCTGTTTTCTTGTTTCAACCAAAAAGCAAGATAGGCATTTCTTTTTCCGTGATAGGGGGTGAGGGTGGGGGGTCGTCAGCACGCTTATTTTCCCCCCATCCCTCACCCCTTACAATCAGTATTCATAATCATCACGGTTTTGGAAATGCTTCCGCAAGATAGAAAGGTGTACTGTTTTCCGTGATAAGGGAGTGAGGGGTTGGTCTTATTCAGACTGGGCGATGGTCCGGTAGGTGAAATTCTTGTAATGCTCGATAACATCCTGGATGATCGCTTCCTTGGGCAGTTTCAACAGCTCCTGAGGTTTAACCTTTTCCATAAAGGCCTCTTCTCTTTTCTCCAGGGACTCGTTTTTGTTCATTCTTGCTTTTATCTGCAATTTCAGTTTGAGTTCTATCACATTCCGGGGAAGGCGGATAATGTAATGGAAATGATCTATCCTGGAACCCGGAAAATTTATCTGAAAATCAATAAGTTTGTTCTTTGACTTTCTGGTTTTTGATTTGACATTGTACTTTCTCAGCTCATCTTCCAGGCTTTCAAAAGCAGGTTCGGCGATAAACTCGCAGAACTGGGCAAAATTCTCCACCGTTTCTTTCCGGCAGTGTCCGATGACTTTCCTGTCCTCGAAAAAATCCGCCAGGTTTTGTTTCCAATCTGAATTTTCCATAAACTGTTTTCTCTCCAGATTCTGCCATATCTTATCACATTTCAGTTCAATTTTTAATCACAGGCATAAAAACCGAAGCATGGGTTATTCTTCTTTTTTCAACATTCGAGCAAACTCAATCCCCATCTGTTTACCCTTTCTTATCTCATCTTCATCCGGACATCCCACAAACTCCAGTGCCTCCACCAAATCCCACTTTAAAGGCTCTATAATCTTTTTCAGGTTCCTCAGAGCTCCGCCGCTCCAGCCGTAGCTTCCAAAAAAAGCGGCTTTTTTGTTTTTGATATGCTTATGCGCGGCCATGTTTAAGACTTCGCCAACTGGAGGAAAAAGGGAAACTTCATAGGTGGAAGCGCCCATCATCACTCCTCTTCTTTTCCATAATGATGGGAGAATATAGCCGACATGGGTCCTGGAGGCATCGAAAATTTCCACCGGCACTCCTGCTTCTGAGATCCCCTGAGCCACGGCATTCATCATGATCTCCGTACAGCCATACATGGAGCCGTAAACCAGGGTTACTTCCGGCTCGGTTCTGCCCTTGGCATACCCTGCCCACTTTTTGTAGAGGTCCACTATGAGCGAACTGTTCTGGCGCCAGATGAGGCCATGGGAGGGAGCGATGATATCCACCGGGACATCAGCCAGCTTTTCTGCCGCCGCCAAAACTCTGGGACTGTAATTGGCCACGATGTTGACGTAGTAGCGGAGCGCTTCTTTCTTGTAAAAATCCAGATTTTCGCACTGATCATCGAAAATGGCGTCATGAATGGCCCCGTACCCACCAAAAGCATCACAGGAAAAGAGAATCCGATCAGAAGCCTCATAAGTCATGATAGTCTCAGGCCAGTGGAGAAAAGGAGTGGAAAAGAATTTCAACGTCTTCTTGCCCAGAGAGAGGGTCTCTCCGTCACTGACCACCCGGACATTCTCTTTGATGGAGAAAAATCCTTCCAGCATCTCCTTTGTCTTGGCCGAACCGAGGATGGTCACCTGGGGAGATATTCTTCTCAGAGTTCTTATCAGGCCAGAATGATCGGGTTCCATATGGTTGACCACCACATAATCAATCTTGGTGACATCCGTAACCTCATCAATCTGGGCAAGGTACTCGTCTCCTTTGAATGACTTGGTGAGATCGATAACAGCCTTCTTTTCATCATTGATAAGATAGGAGTTGTAAGAAACACCTTCTCTTGAGATGGGCCATAAACCCTCAAACAGGTCAGTGGTTCTGTCGTTAACTCCAATCCAGAAGATATCTGGTTTGATCTGTATGGCTGGCATCTGGACCTCCTTTTTCTTTGATATTTCATTTTAATGGGATGAAATTTGATATGCAATCCCCTATCGGACTTATTTCTTTTACAATCCTCTCTGTTTATGGTAATTAATATTGAAAAAATATTTTTATACTCAACACATATCACAGGAATATGAAACCTGAAGCACAGGATGAGAGAGGAAACTGGGGATCCAAAATCGCTTTCATACTGGCAGCCGCAGGTTCGGCTATCGGTCTCGGTAACATCTGGCGGTTTCCGATGATGGTTGGTCAAAACGGGGGAGCCGTGTTTGTCCTTTTCTACATCCTGGCAGTGGCTTTGATCGGTTTTACCGTTATGCTCGCCGAACTCACCATAGGCCGCCATGCTCAGAAAAACCCAGTGGGCGCTATTGCCCACATAAAACCCCGCTCTTTCTGGAAATTCATCGGCTATCTGGGCATTGCCACAGGCATATGCATACTTTCCTACTACTCTGTGGTGGCTGGCTGGACAGCAGGCTATCTCATAAAGACAGCCTCGGGTGCGTTCAGGGGAGAGATCACAGGAGCGGCCACCGATAAAATATTCACTGAATTCAGCTCCAATCCCCTCCAGGTTCTCCTCCTCCTCATCTTGGTCATAGGCATCACCACCTTTATCATCTCCAGGGGAGTCAAAGGGGGGATAGAAAGATGGACAAAAGTCCTGATGCCCGTTCTTTTTCTTTTGATCGTCTTCCTGGCTGTAAGGGCTCTCACTCTTCCTGGAGCCGGCAAAGGTGTTTCTTTCTATCTGAAACCCGATTTTTCTAAGCTGAGCGGCAAGGTTATTCTTTTCGCTTTAGGCCAAGCGTTCTTCTCATTGAGCCTAGGCATGGGAACCATGATCACTTACGGAAGTTACATCCATAAATCAGATAATCTGGTCTCCTCGGCAGGCTGGGTTTGCTTCTCAGACACCATCATAGCCATCCTGGCAGGAATCATTATATTTCCTACCCTTTTTGCTATTCCGGGGATTTCTCCTACTGCGGGTTCTGGGCTTGTGTTTCAAGTCTTTCCTCTTATCTTTTCCCAGATCCCCGGCGGCTATATTTTCGGAATCCTCTTTTTCACCCTCCTGTTCGTGGCTGCTGTCACCTCCACTATATCACTGCTTGAAGTTCCTGTGGCCTATTTTGTGGATGAAAGAAATTGGTCCAGGAAAAAAGCCGCCTGTTTTATGGGATTTGTCTCTCTGGTTTTAGGAGTGCCATCTGCTCTTTCTACAGGGGGAGTGAAACTTTTTTCTAAGATCGATTTCATGACCCGCATGGATTTCTTTTTCGGCAATGTCTCTTTGGCTCTTGGTGCTTTCCTGATCTGCCTGTTTTTGGGTTATGTGTGGGGCGTGAAAAAGGCTCTGGGAGAAATTTCTGTCGGCAATACCCGGTTCAAACTCCGTCCGCTGTGGACTTTTTCCGTTAAATTTCTCTCTCCCATAGCCATAATCATCATTCTTATTTTTATAAGAACCATCGCTGGATAGAGGAAGCAATGAAGAAAAAATTCCTGGCCTCCATTCTCCTTTTGCTGTGTCTAGCTGCAGTCCCTATCAACAATTTAAACGCCGCTGAGATCAAAGGCAGAGTTGCCCTTTCCCCTGAGGAAAAACCATACACTCGCGGAGCCATTCTGCTCATGCCCTTAGGCGCAGAAAAATACACCAAAACCACTATCGACCCTCAGGGAAATTTCATCTACCGTGATCTCAAGCCGGGAAAGTACATCCTCAAGATGGATCTTTACGGCTTGACTCCCGCACAAAAAGAAATCGAGATAAAAGAAGAGGAACAGACACTGGAGCTCAACCTCCTCATATCACTCTCTCTTCTCGACAAAACGCTCGTTTTTATCCGGGAAGTCAGCGATTTCATGTGGGGCTCCTGGATGCTTGTTCTCCTTTTGGGGACGGGAATCCTGTTAACCTTCCTCACTCGATTGATTCAAGTGAGAAAGCTGGCCCTGTCCTTGAAAATGGTATTACGGGGAGCCATGGGTAAAGATAAGCCGGAAAAAGAAGAGGGAGATATTTCTCCGTATGCGGCGTTGATGACAGCTCTGGCTGCCACTGTGGGCAACGGCAATATCGCCGGTGTGGCCACGGCTATCGCTACCGGTGGTCCAGGAGCTCCTGTGTGGATGTGGATCGCCGGCTTTCTGGGTATGGCCACCAAGTATGCCGAAGGATTTCTGGGAGTCAGGTTCAGGATAAAAAATATCAGAGGAGAGATGTCCGGCGGCCCCATGTATTACGCCCGTAACGGCATTAAAAACGAGAAGCTGGCCAAATTCATGGGGATGTTTTTTGCTGTCTGCGGTACTTTCACCTGTCTCTTCGGGACAGGCAACATGGCCCAGTCCAACTCCATGGCCCTTGTTTTCAATGACCAGTTTAACGTCCCCTTCTGGTTGACCGGACTGGTCATCACCTCTCTGGTGGGAGCGGTGATTCTGGGAGGCATAAAAAGAATCGGGAGCGTATCAGAAAGGCTGGTACCCACCATGATCTTCCTCTATTTCGGAGGGGCCATCGTCATCATTCTGGCCAACATTGTCAACCTTCCTGCAGCCTTTGCCGTTATTTTTAAATCCGCCTTCTCTGTTAAAGCTGTGGGAGGAGCTCTGGTGGGGACATCGGTCAGGCAGGCCATAAGCATCGGAATCCGGCGGGGGCTTCTCTCCAACGAATCAGGTCTGGGGTCAGCAGGAATAGCCCAGGCCTCTTCAAAATCTGCGGATCCATCCAGAAATGGCCTGATCGCCATGACCGGAACCTTTATCGATACCATCGTGGTCAACACCCTGACCACCCTGACCATTGTCATCACCGGGATGTACCTCAAAACCGCAGCTTTCGGGGCCACAGAAGGCCTCACTTCAACAGCTTTGACCGCAGCCGCTTTCGATTCGGTTATTCCCTATGGAGGATACATCATCGCCTTGAGCTCTTTTCTTTTTGGCTACTCCACGCTTTTAGCGTGGTGCTATTATGGAGAAAAGTGTTTGGAGTATATCTTCGGAGTGAGGATTGTGTATCCTTACCGGATGGCCTTTATTATACTGCTTTTTATCGGTTCCATCATTCAAGGTGTCCATCTCAATATTGTGTGGTATATAGGAGATACAGCTAACGCCATGATGGCTTTCCCCAATTTAATCTCTCTTATCCTGCTGAGCAGTCTGGTGGGAAAAGTGACCACCAAATATTTTTATAAAAAGAGGCCCTGAGTTTTTTCAGTCTTTAATGCCTAAAAGAAAAAATATATTCCTGTTTGTCCTCAAATTTGTTTTCAGTTTCTTTATCATCGCTCTGCTTTTGATATTCAAGACATCCATCCAGGGAATCCTGGAAGTGCTGAAAGGAGCCAGCCTTTTCTGGCTGGCCGTCTCTTTTTTACTTCATTTCTTCGGGTTCCTTATCAGCGCCATCCGCTGGCAGGTTCTCATCCGGGCTCAAGGAGATTTTGTTCCTATGGGCATTCTGGTCCAATCATACCTGGTGGCCGGTTTCTTCAACAACTTTCTTCCCACCCGGTTTGGGGGGGATGTGGTTCGCATATGGGATGGGAGCCGCTATTCCCGTTCGGTTTTGAAATCATCGGCGATCGTGATTGTGGACCGGTTCACCGGGATTGTGGTCCTTCTTGTATTTGCTTTAGCTGCCTCCCTCCTCCGCCTGGATATGGCCAGTAAAATTCCGGTGATCTGGGTGGCTCTCCTGCTGGGGATTCTCGGTCTGATTCTCACCACCATCTTCTTTCTTCCTGCGGGCCGTTGGGCAGTGGAGAAAATTCCGGACCTAAAATTCCTTACCAAAGTCAAACAAAAGCTCCTCTCATTCAGAGAAACCATCCTGATCTTCAGAAACAGAAAGGTTTTCCTGTCCAAAGCCTTTTTCTGGGCCTTCCTCCTTCAGGTCAATGTGATCCTCCACTACTACCTGATAGGAAAAGCCCTTCACCTCCGTATCGGTTTACTCGATTACTTCATCTTCCAGCCCATCGTTCTTTTCATCCTGGCTGTTCCCATCACCATCAACGGTCTGGGATTAAGAGAAGGGTCGTATCTGGAGATATTCAAGTTCTACGGAATCCTGCCCAGAACAGCGGTTTCCTTTGGGTTGATCGATTGGGCTTTTGGATTGATCATCGGCATAGTTGGGGGTATCATTTACTCTGTGAGAAAATGATTATTTTGGGTCTCCGCACTTGTCCATCAGTCCTTAAGAACAGAACTTGCTTTCTTTTGGCGGCCGTTCTTCTGGCCATGGCCTTTTTTCCCGCTGAAAGCTTTTCTCAACAGGATGTGTCTGAATACCAGAAACGTCTGGCCAAATTAGCCCGGCAGATAGAAGAACTCAGATCGCGCATAAAAAAAGGGGAAAAAAGAGAATCCACCATTCTTTCCCGCTTAGATGGGATTGGCTTCCAAAAGAACCTGATCAAAAAGGAAATTTCTGCTTATAACATCCGGCTGAATAAGGCCAATCAAGAGCTTTCTTCTCTAAAAAAAAGCATCCCTCCTTTGGAAGCCAAGCTGGATAGAGAAAAACAATCCATGGCCACCACCCTCATCACACTGTATAAATTTGGCAAATTCAGCCATCTCAGGTTTATTCTCCACGCTGAAGATATGGGAAGTTACATTTCTGAGAGTAAGAATTTGAGTCTTCTGGCTCAGTATCAACAAGAAATCATCTCAGACTACCTGCACACCCTCTCCCAGCTCCAGGCAGCTCGATCAGCCCTGGAAGAGAAAAAAGGAGAAATCTCCCGCCTCCTCCAGAATGCCCATCAGAAAAGAAAAGAACTCCAAACACAGGAGCACAGGCACAAAGCTTTGATCACAAAAATTGAAAGGGATAGAAAAACCCATCTCAAAACTCTAGATGAGCTAAAAGAACGGGCCCAACAGCTGCAAAATCTGATAAAAAAGTTGTTGAAGCAGGAAATAAGCCTTCCTTTTGCCCTCATCCCCCTTTACGAGAAAAAAGGGAACCTCCCCTGGCCGGTGGGCGGTAAAGTGGCTGCCTCTTTCGGCCTGCGGAGACATCCCCGTTTCAACACCGTCACCAAAAACAACGGAATTGAAATCGTCCCCGGCCAAAACAACATGATGGTCAAAGCCGTTCATCCCGGAAAAGTGGTCTACGCGGATTATTTTCAAGGTTACGGCAACCTGATCATCATCGACCATGGACTGAACTATTATTCCCTTTACGGCCACTGCTCTGATTTCCTTGTTGATAAGGGTGATTTTATCAAGAGTGAGCAGCCTATCGCCTTCATCGGAGATTTCAGCTCCTTGAGGGGACTCTGTCTGTACTTTGAAATACGTTACAAGACAAAACCCCTGGATCCCTTGCAATGGCTGAAAAGAAGATGATAAAATCAAATTTCATTTAAGGCCGAAATGAACAAAAAAAGAACAAATATTTTCCTCCTGTCCTTCCTTGTGGCCCTCTTTCTTTTCTTCCTGATAGAGAAGAACTTTCTCCCCGGTCTTTCTCCCAAACAGCCAAAAGATCTCAAGCTGTTAGAGACCGCCATCGACCTGATCAAAAATCATTATGTGGAAGAGCCAAATCCCACCCAAACCATGGAAGGAGCCTTTAAAGGGCTGGTGGATTCATTGGATGTCCTATCCAGTTATTTAGATGAGGAGAGTGCGCTCAAATACCAAAACCAAAGAACAAAACAACTCATGGAAACAGGAATAATCCTGTACAAGCATTACGGTTCTTTCCCTCAGGTGATAGGCATCATAAAAGATTCGCCGGCAGAAAAAGCGGAAATCCAAATAGGTGACCTGGTGAGTTCCATCGATAACACCTCAACCCTTTCTATGAGTATGATCGAAGCCAACCTCAAGCTCAAACACAGAGAAAAAGGAGAGGTTAAGCTCAAAATCCTAAGTAGAAGAAAAACTCAACACATGATCCTGGAAAGGAAAGTGCTGTTTGAGGGACCGGTTTCTTATTCAAGGTGGAAGGAGAAAGGAGGTCTATTAAAGATTCATCACCTCTATCCTCCATGCCTGAGCCAAATCCAAAAGCTCATTCCTCAAATAAGAGAACAGAATCAGGCTCTGGTTCTGGATTTGAGAAATTGTTATGAAGGCCAGCTCGAGCAAGCCTTATCCGTCACCAATCTTTTCCTCCAGGCTAAAAATATCGGTTATATCCAGAAAAAAGGAGAAGAAAAAGAAATTCTTTCTCTCCCGGAAAAGCCTTCACTGGAAAAACTGCCCCTAATAGTATGGGTCAACCAAGCAACCCTTGGACCTGCGGAGGCTGCGGCCGCCATACTGAAAGAATCCAAACGAGCCAAAATCATAGGGAAAACCACTCCTGGTCTGGCTGCCCGGCAAACCTTCTTTCCTCTGGAAGATGGCAGTGCCTTGGTTTTAAACTCTGGCCTCTTTCACCTAAAATCAGGTAAGACATTATGGAAGAATGGCCTTACTCCTGATGTGAAAATAAAAAGGGACGACCATTCTGATGAATCTTATTTGAAACAGACACAGACTCTACTCTCCAGAATATAATACATGCCCAAAAAAGGCCTGCTGCCGGGGATAACTCCCCAAAAAAATCTATCCCGCTTTTTTGTCATCTTTTCCCTGGTGGCTCTTCTCTCGGCCCTGGGCCTGGATTATATCGCATGGCAGAAAGGAGAAAAGTCTTATGTTTTTGATGTTTTTGACCTTTTTGCCCGCCGCGATATATCTCCCTCTGAAAAATCCCCACTCCAGCACACGGTGAGGGAAAAACTTTTTCAGTACGGCATCACACCCCGTTCTCTCGACCATTATCAGGACAGCCATGGATTTTTCCATCTCCTGGTTGATCTTCCCTTAAAAAAATACCAGCAGCTTGAGTCTCCCTTGGAACAGGATCTTGTTGATGTCAAAGCCTCCGTGGTTAAAAAAGAAGAACAACAAACCGAGGACAGGAATTATTACCTCTGGGAGATAGGAGCAAAGGAAAAGCAAAAGGTCATCCTTCTTTTCTCCTGTGTGAAAGAAAAGGCCAGACCAGAAAAGGCTCTTTATCCAGAAGAAGAAAAGAACAAAGCGGCTATCATCATCGACGACATGGGCTACAGCTTGAGAGCTATCAGGGAGCTAATCTCCATCAAAAAACCTCTGACCGTTGCTGTGCTTCCCTTCAGTCCCCTGGCCAAAGAGACAGCCTACCTGGCCCGCCAAAATGGTCTGGAAGTGATTCTCCATCTTCCTCTGGAATCCATCAACAGCCAGGACGAAAACAACCAGACAGAAGGGATCATCCACTCCCAGATGAGTCAGCAAGAAATCATCCAAACCGTAGAAAAAAATTTGGCCCAGGTTCCTCATGTGGTGGGAGTCAACAACCACATGGGTTCAAAAATCACTGCCAATCAGGTTTTCATGAGGATTATCCTCGAACATTTGCAGAAGAAAAACCTGTTCTTCATCGACAGCCGGACCACCAATCATACGGTGGCTTATAAAACAGCCCGGGCCTTGGGTGTCCCTTCCGCTTACCGCAAGGTTTTTTTAGATACAGAGAACGGTGAACATTATATTCAAAAGAAATTGATAGAGCTTTTTACACAGGCAAAAAGGGAAGGATGGGCCCTGGGCATCTGCCATCCTATCCCTGAAACACTCAAAGTGTTGAGAGAAAATCTCCATCTTGCCGATGACTATGATCTCCAGCTTGTTTTCGCCTCCCAGATCGTCAAATAGGGGATTACAAACAGGGGGCTATTTTCTGCTCCTATAAAAAAATAGTCCCCTTTGCATATATATCCCACATGAAAAGGCATCAATCCAATCTTCTCTTTGACATTTGGAGACAGTGTTTTACATTCTTTTGACATTTCCACGGTTAAATTCTATATAATCTGATCAAGGGCATATGGATCCATAATAAATCTCGATATCCGCTATGAAAATCTTCACTCAAGGAATACTGGCCAGGCGAAAAATCGTCTTTATCTTCCTCCTGGCCATTCTGCTTCCTTCCCTGGTGGTGGGTTATCTGAGCTTAAGCACCTTTGCTAAAAGACGGGAAGCAGTCAAGCAAATTCTCGAAGGAGACAAAAGTAGTGACCGTGAAATTATTCAAAGATAACCGAA
>JBKHJA010000145.1:0-3704 GCA_046538375.1 Candidatus Aminicenantota bacterium | reverse complement strand
CCCCTTAAATTCATGACTTCTTCTGGGAAAACCTTCAATTTATGAATAATGCAGGATAATTGGTTATGAGAGGATATATCTAAGAATTAAAGACAGGTTTTTGGGAATGGCTTCGCTCCCTTCAGATTTTTAACGCCATTCTCCGTTCGGACTTCTCGGCTGCTGCGTAACTCGCTTCGCTCAAACATACTCGCAGGTCGACTCTGTCGACTACCCTCGAAGACCGAACTCCGAAGGCTGGGTCAGGTTGGGTCGGGGTCTTCAAGGTGGCTTCTTCCATTCCCAAAAACCTATATATGACTGGATGGAAATTTTTCCTTAATTTTCGATAAAAGATGAATAAGAAAATTTCCTGCTGTGTAGGCGTCATGGCCTTCAACGAGGAAGTCAACATGAGATTTATACTGGAGGCCCTGTTGAAGCAGCGCCTTTCTTCCTGCGAGATCAACGAGATTGTGGTGGTGGCCAGCGGCTGCACCGATCAGACTGAACGCATCGTCAAAACCATGGCCGCCTCCAACAAACTGGTAAAGCTGGCTGTTCAGGATAGACGGGAGGGAAAAGCCTCGGCCATCAATCTGTTTTTATCCCGAGCCAAAGGAGATGTGGCTGTTATAGAAAGCGGTGACACCATTCCCGAAGCCAGTGCCGTAGAAAACTTGGTTCGGCCTTTCCATGACCCCACCGTGGGCATGACAGGAGGGCGGCCTGTCCCTGTGGACTCCAAAGACTCCTTTATGGGATTTACAGTCAATCTTTTCTGGCGGTTGCACCATGAGATGGCCCTGAATCATCCTAAGCTGGGAGAACTCATCGCCTTCAGGAATATTGTCCGTAAAATTCCTGAGGATACGGCGGTGGATGAGGCCAGCATCGAAGCTGTTATCACTAAAGCGGGCTACAGGATTCATTATGCTGAAGAAGCCGTTGTCTTCAACAAGGGAGCAGAGACCATCAGCGACTTTCTGAAACAGAGACGTCGAGTTATGGTGGGCCATAAACATCTCCAGAAAACCCATGACTACACCGTTTCCTCCATGAAAATCAGGAACCTCTTTTCCCTTTACCATCAGCTCTTTGAAGACACTCCGCGTTCTCTGAAAACATTCTTGTGGACTTCCGGTGCTGTTTTTCTTGAGATATTTGGCAGGTTCCTGGGTGACTATGACTACTACATCAAAAGGAAAAATCCGTTTGCCTGGGAAGTGGCTGAATCCACCAAGGAAATCAGGAGATGATCCAACTTATCCCCAAGATAACGGCTTACCAGATGTTCCGGCAGTTCGGATTCCCGCGGTTGTACCCTCTCAATTTAACGGTGAGTGTGACCTATCGGTGCAATGCCAGGTGCAGAACCTGCAATGTCTACCAAAAGAAAGTCAGAGAATTCAGCCTGGAGGAATTTGAAAAGACTTTTGAGTCCCTGGGGTCTCATGTTTTCTGGTTAACTCTGAGCGGGGGTGAACCTTTTCTCAGAAAGGATATTGTGGATATCTGCCGGAGTGCCTATCAGAATTGTCGACCTAAAATCATCAATATTGCCACCAACGGCATTTTGTCTGATTTTATCACCGAGAGTGTGGAACGGATTGTCCAGAATTCGCCAAAGTCCCTCATCATCGTCAATCTTTCTGTGGATGAAATCGGAGAAAAACATGATGATATCCGCGGTGTCAAGGGCAATTACAAAAAGGCTTTAAAAACATTCAGAGCACTGAACAGTTTGAATTATTCCAATTTGACCGTGGGCATCCATACAGTCATTTCCCGTTTCAACGTCCATAATTTTCCCAGGATTTTTGAGGAATTGAACAGGTTCCAGCCTGATTCTTATATCACCGAAATCGCCGAACAACGGGTTGAACTGGGAACCATGGGAGAGGAAATAGCGCCGTCTCTCCAAGAATATGTCAAAGCCATAGATTTTTTATGCGAAAGAATAAAGCATCGACGATACAATGGAATCTCTGCCCTCACTCAGGCCTTCCGGCTTCAGTATTATGATTTGGCCAAGGAAATCCTAAAGGAGAAGAGACAGGTTTTGCCCTGTTACGCAGGATTCATTTCCGCCCAGATAGCTCCCGACGGCCAGATATGGGCCTGCTGTATAAGGGCTGAAAGCATGGGAGATCTCAGAAAAGCCGGGTATGATTTCAAGAGAGTTTGGTTTTCTGAGAAGGCCCAAGCAGTGAGAAAGCCTATCCGGGAAAAGAAGTGTTTTTGTCCCTTAGCCAATGCCAGTTACACCAACATGCTCCTCTCCTTTCGGACTCTCGCTTCGGTTCTTAAGAATATTGCCGCACGCAGAGTAAAAGAACACATGACCAGGGCCTGAAGGTAAGGCTTCTGGTCGACTTAAGCATTATTTCAAAATGATTGCCTTTCCTGGACTGAAGTTAGAGAGGATTCGACTGGATATCCCCAGAATCAGAGAAGTGGTGGGTCATCTGAAATTCATTCATCTTTCAGATTTGCATATCTCCCGGTTTGGCCAGAGAGAGAGGAGGCTGGTGCGGGTTGTGAACAGAGAACAGCCTGATCTGATTCTCATGACCGGCGATCTGGTGGTCAATTACAAAAATAATTTCTCCGCCTGTATTCAAACCCTGAAGAGGTTGAAGGCGAAAAAGGGAATGTTTGCGGTTTTCGGCAATTCCGAACACACATTCAATCCTGTCCGTCATCTCCATGATTTCCGGCTGGCCCTCCAATCCATTTCTGTCACCCTGTTGAACAACAAGAACCATGAAATGAATTTTAATGGAAGAAGCCTTTATCTGGTGGGTGTGGATGATCCCTTTTTCCGGTTCGATAATTTTGATAAGGCGGTCAGAGGAATCCCGGAGGGTGTGCCCAGCATCCTGCTGGCCCATTCTCCTGATATTCTGTTTCCCCGTGCCGATGCCCTGGTCATCAATCTGTTGGATTCTCCTTTGAGGAAGGACCGCTGCCAGGAATGGGGCTGGATGGACCGGACCCATTACAGCCCGGATACCGGGGATATCTATTTTCAGGATGAAGGGACTCATACCATCCGGGTTCAAAGCCGTCAAGTCGGAGTTTGCGTGGATACGCTGCTTTTAAATCCCTATCAGGAGATCGATGCCTTTCTCCGGGCAAAGGAATTTGGTCGAATAGACGGCCTCCTGGCTTCAGAGGAAAAACTGGCTCAATATCCGGATTTGGTGGTTGTTCCTGCCTCTCAAATTGACGAGAGAAGAATATTCGGGAAATGGAAAAAAGAACCCGATCGTTCAGCTCTTTTTCGATTCCGCCTGGATGATTTGCCGGCCCAAAAGCAGTGGGTTTTTCAGCCTCTGATCCATCCCCGGGATTATTTTGAGGTGGATTTTGAGGCAAAGACAGGCCTCAAATATCATCTGTGGATGCGGATGAAGGCCTATAAGGGAAATCCCTTAAACGACTCGGTTTATGTTCAGTTCAGCGATGCCGTGGATGAGCAGGGAAGAAAAAGATACAGGATAGGTCAGCCAGCCTGTTCCAAGGAAAGAATGAGCGACATGGATTTGATCTTGACCGGTCATACTCACGGCGGGCAGGTCAGAGTTCCTTTTCGTGGACCAGTGGCCACCATGAGCGCCACAGGAGATAAATATGTCTCGGGGATGTATGGTGTGGGTAAATCCACACTCTATGTATCGCGAGGTGTTGGCTGCAGTGCTCTTCCTATTCGGCTGTTTTGC
>JBKHJA010000144.1:0-3708 GCA_046538375.1 Candidatus Aminicenantota bacterium | reverse complement strand
AATATAGCGCCGATGGAATATCTAAATAAGAAGGGACTCATAACCCTCTGAGATGAGCTCTTCCCTGAGGAGAAGAGCGAAGACCTGGCGGGAGAAGAACTCGGTTAGCAGTCTGTCCTGGAAGGAAGCGAGGTGAACTGTTACACATGTCATAAAACCAAAAAAGAAGACAACCTCTTCATGGCTGCCCATCTGGAGAACAATCCCAATCCCATCGCCGTGGTGGTACAAGTTTTGGGGGGCAGTTCAATCTGCTGCAGCCTTGGTAACTTGAGTCATCACAGAGGACCGAGAATCAATTTTGCTGTTCCGCAAAAATAGTCAGATCTAAAGGTTTTCGTTCAAGGCCTCAGGATAAAGCTACAAATCGTCAAGGTATTCGACTTCGTTTTCCCCGCACCAATCTACGGCCAACTCTTTGAATTTTGCACCGCGGAATTTGAGCCATTCTTCCTCTATTCCAAACCTTCGGACCCCGTCCTTAAACCGTCTGAATGCGCCTTTCCCTTTTATTGCCGCTAACAGACCGGCTGAGAACTCATCGTCAACAGAAAGAGCGAACCTTTCCATCATGTGGTATTCATGGATATCGAATCTGGATGGCAGTGCGATATAACGGCCCTTTTCATCTTCCAGGATATGTGCAGCCTCACGAATGAGACCGCGCTGCCATTCGGGATAGGACTCCAGGGAGCGCTTTTCCTCCGCAGCTCTGAATTCTTCGTCTGAAACGCCGACGATTTCTCCGGTTTCCTTATTCAAAAAGGCCGTTGTTTCATCTGGCTGGAATTCCATGGCATCGATTATATCGCTTAATTTGATCGGTCGTTTCATGATCTCCTCCTGGTTCATTCTGTGGTCATTCTAAGCGTTTTCTCTTCATGGAAAAGAGTAGTATCCCTCTTCGAATTGGCAGCGCGGGGTTAAGGACGCAGCCACCTGATAAAGCGATTTTGAGGACGGGAACAAGACCATTTTTCATTAGATGAAAAAATAGTCAGGAATTTTTACATCCTTTGGCTTAAATCTATAGCTATCGTGGTAACTCGAAGCATCACAGAGGACCAAGAGGCAGTTTTCCGGAGTGAGCCCGATGAGATTTTTTCTCTGCCACAGTCGTCCAAGACAAAGAAGGATAAAATGGCGGGCCAAATTTCCATTGCAATTATAGGACATATTTGGTATATTGATTCCATGAAATGGGAAAAGCTCCTTCAGATTGTCGACCGAGAACCCGTTTTCTCCTCGAGTCTCCTAAGAACAGGATCTGTTAACCCTGTTGATATAGGAAAACAGCTTTCTCGCTGGGTAAAATCTGGAAAGCTCATTCAGATTCGCCGCGGCCTCTATGCGTTATCCGAACGTTACAGCAAGACGCAGCCGCATCCTTTTTATGTCGCCAACCGGATTCAAAGAGCTTCTTATGTCAGCTTGCAGTCTGCCCTGGAATACTATGGTCTGATTCCAGAGCATGTCCCTGCTGTGACCAGCGTCACAACAGGGAGGCCGCAGACATTCGAGATCCCCTTAGGCGCTTTTATTTTCAGGCATATCAAAAAAGAATTCTTTTTCGCCTACAGGCTCACAGACGTGGGAAATAACCAGTCCGCATTTATCGCTTCTCCGGAGAAGGCTCTGCTGGATCTCTTATATCTGACCCCTGGTTCGGATAATCCTTCGTATCTGCGTGAATTGAGACTGCAAAATTTGGATCGTTTGAACGTGGTGCATCTCAAAACTACAGCCGGTCATATGGGAAGCCGCAAGCTTATCCGGGCCGCTGAATTACTGGACAGCCTTGTAAAGGAAAACGAGGAATGAAAGAATATATCAAACAGATTATCTCGGAAGCCGCCGATTCTCTCCAGGCCAAAAACTTGGTCAGGGAATATCTTCAAGCGAGAATCCTCCAATTTTTCCAGGAGCGAGGCGCCTTTCGAGACTGGATTTTCCATGGAGGCACTGCTCTCCATTTTCTCTACCACCTTCCTCGTTATTCTGAGGATCTTGATTTTGCCTTAAAACTCTCTGATAAGTCCTTTGATTTCAAGGAGATCGTTTCAAAAATCGGCCCATGGTTCGAGGCAGAGGCATACCAGGTCAATATGAAAATCAGGGCCGGTAAAACGGTCAAATCCGTTTTTATAAGCTTCCCAGGTCTTCTCTACGAGCTGGGACTGTCGGTTCGCCAGGCCGAAACTTTTTCTGTCAAAATTGAGCTGGACAGTCATCCTCCCCCTGGTGGAAAAACGGATACCTCAATCATCCGCAGGTATGTTATATTGAATATCTTACACTATGATCAAGCAGCGCTGCTGAGTGGAAAGCTCCATGCCCTGCTGGCCCGGCCTTATATCAAGGGCCGTGACCTTTATGACATTTTTTGGTACTTATCCGATCCCTCATGGCCGAAACCCAACATCGAATTTCTGAAAAACGCATTGATCCAGACAGGCTGGGATGGTCCGGAGGTCAATCAGAAGAATTGGCCTTCAATCCTTGCCGAAAAATTGGATGCCATCGATTGGCGCAGAGCTCAAGAGGACGTTCGCCCCTTTATGGAGAGAGCTTCCGATATAAAAATGATGACCAAGGAAAATGTAATAAAACTTCTTCACCGACTTTGAGAGGCAACGAACCGCCTCTTCCTGATATACTCGGCTTCAGCTAAGAAATTTTTCCCATCAAAAGAGGACGCCCTTAGAAAAAGAGCAGGCGATCTGACCATAATAACGATTGTGCCTGAAACCAGGGCAGGATTTGTCGTCAAACGGACTCATGGAAGTCACTTCCTCATGAATAAGCCTGGTGCAGATAGATCTGTAGTCATCCCGAAATATGAATCAGTTGGATGTCGATATCATCAAAGCCAATCTGAGGACGGCACAGTTGAGCAGAGAGGAATATTTTAGGCTGCTTGAGGGCTGAAAAAGTCGAATCCAACCCACAATCCATCTATAACCCTGACCCATGGCTTATCACATAAAGACTATCGACAGCAAATGGATGGATCGCAGCAGACAAGACGGATAATTTTACAATCTCTGTAATAATCTGATTAGCAAAATGCCGCTTGATGAGAGTTTTTCATTATCACTATCGTTTAAAACAATGACGGGCAAAGCGGCGAATCAGAGATGCTTGACAATATTTTTGATTTTCCACTTGAGTGAGGGCGATTTAAGGATCCTATACTGAATTTCTTTCTGAGGAAACAAAATATCCATATCTGTTTGACCCGATTTGTAAAAGTTCTGTAACGCTTCGCCCTCATAATCTGAGGAGGCAGGAGAGTGATCCTTTTCAGATAATTTATTTCCAGTTTCAACATATCTGAGGAGCCGGAAGTTGTTTTGTAGCGGAACTCAAACTGAGTTAAAGCATGAACATCTCTTGACATTTTAATTTCGTATGAGGAATTGAATATTTTTTGAATCTCAAAATTGATCACCTTTCTATCTGTCAACATTGAGGATCGAGAAATGGACTGGATGTAATTTACATCTATATCAACTGAGATTCTTGGGATATCCAGTATAAATAGATTTAGAGCGGTCCCTCCTTTCAGAACAAAAGCATTCTTTGTAACTGGATGTGTCTTTAGTACAGAAAGAATATTGAGAAGCCTGAACATCTTTTCCAGAGAGTTTTTTAGGAAGCCTGTCTTTTTTGCGTAGGTGTCAAGCTCATCTCTTGTTAAATCGAACA
>JBKHJA010000143.1:0-3715 GCA_046538375.1 Candidatus Aminicenantota bacterium | reverse complement strand
CCCAATTTCCTGCCTCATATACATTGTTTCCAGCGAATTCATGAATAATCCAAGTTAGGCAAAAATTTAACATTTTATCCCTAAAAAAGCAAGTAACCGGCGGGAAAGATAAGCATTTCCAAAAGCGTGATTGATGTTGAGGATTAAGGTCCTGAAGCACTCTGATCAGCGGAGGGCAGAGTCTCTATACTGTCTCTTGGAAACAAGAATTTTTTTTATTTCGCCAACAATATAAAGGGAGCCGGCCACCACAACCGCATGTTGAGGAGTGGCCTTCTGGAGAGCAAGCTGGAAGGCTTTTCCGGGATCCTCTTCCAGGAGCACAAGCTCCTCAAATCCTGTGATTTTGGCTCTGATCTCCTCAGGAGTGGCAGCCCGGAAATAGGGAAAGCGGGTAAGAATAACTGTCTGGGCAAGAGGAAAAAGGATATCAGCCATCCTGTCAACCTTTTTATCGCGCATTATGGCGAAGATCAAAATCAAGGGAGAAGAGACAAAATCATGGATATACTGCCTTAGAGCGCAGGCGCCTTCCTCGTTGTGAGCTCCATCTAAAATGACCACAGGCTGTGGAAAGACCACCTCCAAACGTCCTTCCCACTGACATGTTTCTATTCCCTGAATCATCTTTGCTTTATCCAATCTTCTCCAGTTTTGGCTGAGTTTTTCGGCAGCCACCAGAGCCACGGCGGCATTTAATCCCTGATGGAGCCCCCTGAGAGCAGGTGAAAACCGGTATTCTCTCTTTTCTGTTTTGTATGTGAAGGAATATTCCTGTTTTAATTTCAAGGGAGAGAAACTCTCTTTCTTCTCGAAGACCTCATAAAAGGGAGCTCCCAGCTCTTGGGTTCTTTTTTTTATGGCAGATAAGACTTTTTCCTCCTCCACGCCGCAAACCATGGGGACTCCTCTTCTGGCGATTCCTGCTTTTTCTAAAGCGATCTGCTCCAGACTCTCTCCCAGAAATTTTTGGTGCTCGGCTGAGATAGTGGTGATAACAGTGACCAAAGGGTCCACCACATTGGTGGCATCAAACCTCCCCCCCATCCCTACTTCCAAGACCGCTATATCCACCTTCTGCTGCCCAAAAAACACCAATGCTAAACAGGTCATCAGCTCAAAATAAGTGGGGGGAGAAATCAATATTTTTGCCTGTATCAACTCTTCTATTTTTTCTTTTAGCTGAGTAAGAATGAAGCAAAAGTTACGCCCAGAAATCAATTCGTTTCCAATCCTGATCCTCTCCTCCACTCTAACCAGATGGGGGGAGGTAAAAAGGCCCACCCGCAAGTTGTGAAGAGATAAAATTTGGGTGATCATGGCACAAACCGACCCTTTCCCGTTGCTCCCTGCTACCAGGATAGAAGGATATTTTCGGTGGGGATTACCGAGAGAATCCAGGATGGCTCTGACATTATCCAATCCAAACTTGATACCCAGGTTCTGGATCTTCTCCAGATATAACAGGCATTCCTGGTGATTCAT
Source organism: Candidatus Aminicenantota bacterium (assembly GCA_046538375.1). Taxonomy (GTDB): domain Bacteria; phylum Acidobacteriota; class Aminicenantia; order Aminicenantales; family Aminicenantaceae; genus JBKHJA01. Next base: position 2,230 of record JBKHJA010000143.1, on the reverse strand, counting down.
TGAGGTCGGTTAAGGAAAAGCCTCAAAGCTCTGCTGAGATAAGAACGCAAATCCCGTCTCTGCACCACATCATCGAGCATGCCATGTCGGAGAAGAAATTCAGACCGCTGGAATCCTTTGGGAAGCTTTTCCTTGATGGTCTGCTCGATAACTCGAGGCCCAGCAAAACCGACCAAGGCATTGGGCTCAGCGATGTTGATATCCCCCAGCATGGCGAAACTGGCTGTGACTCCGCCAGTGGTGGGATCAGTGATAACAGAGATAAAAGGCAAGCCAGCCTCATCCAGTAGAGCCAGGGCCGAACTTGTCTTCATCATCTGCATAAGGGAAAGAGCTCCTTCCTGCATCCTTGCTCCTCCTGAACAGGAAACAACGATCAGAGGCCGTTTCAGCTGAAGAGCTCTTTCACAAGCTCTGGTGATTTTCTCACCCACCACAGATCCCATGCTCCCCCCCATGAATCTGAATTCCATGACAGATATCACAACTTCTATTTCGGTTATGGATCCTTCCGCGTTGAGCACAGCTTCTGACAGCGAAGAGCGCTTTCTGCTCTCTTGAAGCCTCCTGGAGTACTTCACAGAATCCTCAAATCCAAGAGCATCCACCGGCAGTATATTTTCATGGATAAGGCGGCAAGGGCCATCATCCAGAAGCATCTTGAGTCGCTCTGAAGCAGACAGCCGGAAGTGGAAATTACAGGCGGGGCAGACAAAAATATTGTCGATGATATCCTGTTTGTACAGAATCCGCCGGCAATTGTTACACCGTGTCCATAGATTTGCCATGAAAATTTATTTTTTTTCTCAGTTTTTTTTGGCTGAAGGTTCTCTTTTTTCGTTCAAACTGGAATCATCATCCATCATTTGACTGACCCTCTCCATGACTTCCTCAGGAGTGGGAAGTTCTTCTTTTATTTCATCTTCCTCTGACAGCAGCCTCAACACAGAATCCACCAGCCTTTTTTCGTCAAAAGGCTTTTCAAAATAGTCAGAAGCCCCGAAGGAATGCAGAGCTTCACTCTTGTACTGGGGGCCTTTATACACTCGGGTGACAATCACCACCGGCACCTGGCCTTTGGCCTCGCGAAATATTTTTAAACTGAGATCAAATCCGTGCATTTTGGGCAACATGGCTTCCAAAATCAACAGGTCAGGTTTCTCGGCTTTAAACTTTTCATACCCGGAAACCCCATCCGTGGCTTCCAGGACTTCTATCTGGTAGGGCTCAAAAAGTTTGGCCAGCGAATCTATACTTTTCTGGTCAAAATCCACAATGAGAATCTTTTTATCAGGCATGATTAAAGTCAGAAAAATTCTAAAATAACCACCATTGATTGTCAAACAGGAGTATATGGATATATCAGCGGAAGATATCAAAATGAATCAGTCCCATTTTCTGGAAGATGTATTTCATCATAACTTCCAGAGTCTGGAGTCCATACTTTACACTCCTGGCAAAATTTATGGAAGAAGCCTGTTTGAAATAACGGGTGGGAATGGGGATATCACCAATCCTGAATCCAAAGTAAACAGCCTGGGCCAGGAATTCGGTATCAAACACAAAGTCATCTGAATTTTTCATATAGGGAATGGTTTCTAAGACTTCTCTGGTATAAGCCCGAAACCCAGAGTGAAAATCCCCCAGATTCTGTCCTAAAATGATGTTCTCCAGAGTGGTCAAAAAGCGGTTGCTCAAGTACTTATACAGGGGCATGCCTCCCTTTAAAGCCTCCCCTCTGGTCCTGATTCTTGATCCGATGATCACATCGCAAATTTCTTCAGAGAGAAATCCCAAGGCATAGGGTATCAACCGGCTGTCATATTGATAATCCGGATGGATCATGACCACAGCCTCAGCCCCTTTTTTTAGGGCAGCCTCATAGCAAGTTTTCTGATTGGCTCCATACCCTCTATTTCGGTCATGACAGATCACCGTTATTCCCAATTGTGTGGCGATTTCCACTGTTCGATCTGAACTGGAATCATCGGTCAGTATAACTTCGTCCACGCTTCCCTGGGGAATATCTTTGAATGTTTTCTGGAGAGTGAGTTCAGCATTATAGGCAGGCATAACCACAATGACTTTGTTTAATTTTTTCCTCTGGATTTCCCTCATGATGCCACTCTTTTTTCCCGCCGCTTATTCTCACCTCCCTTATAACAGACCAAAATAGGCAAGTCAAAAAAAAATGGGGACATGTTACCTATTTCCGGATTTAGTATTAATA
>JBKHJA010000142.1:0-3874 GCA_046538375.1 Candidatus Aminicenantota bacterium | reverse complement strand
CCTGTCAGGTAATTTGCAGTTGCAATCGAGGATTCTGCCCATCGTGCCATTCGAAAAGGCGGGAGCAATGGGGCGAGTGGATGCGGGAGGAACTCATCCTGGATGTTCCTCACCGCCAGGTCGTCTTCACCATTCCCAAGATGCTGCGGATCTTTTTCAAGTACAACCGCTCGCTTCTCTCCGCTCTTTGTCTCTGCGGGAAAGAAGCAATTCTGAAATACTTCAAGGCCGCTGCAGGCAGAGAGCTTACCCCTGGGATTATTGCCGCCATACAGTCGTTTGGGAGCGGGATAAATCTACACCCCTTATGTGGAGCTCCACATAACTTGTGAAGATTTATTCATGCCGCATGGGAATCCGTGGGAAACTCCTTGGAGAAGAATCTTCCCTGGGCGGATCTCTCCTCCCTGGTCAGAAAAGAATCATGAAAAATATTCTGCGGCTGTCTCAGAGTCCATCAAGAACTCCTGATAAGCCATGGGCGGCGGGGGCAGAGAGACCCCCGCCTCCTCAAGTTCAGCTCTCCATAGCAGCTGAGGAAAGATTAGAATATATATGAATCTCTAATCCCCTGGTTCAGGGATAAAAGATGTTTCTATATCATTATCATCAAACGGCTAAGTCACTATGGGATAACACCCTCCGCCTTTAACACTGGCTCCAGTAAAGCCCGGGCCATCAGCCTGTGGCCTTTGGGGTTGGGATGCCAGACATCGTAAGCATAATCACATGGATTCTCAATCTTTTCCTCAAATACTTCCAGCAGATCAAAAACACGGACCTCCCTTTTGCTGAGAAAATTTTTGATTTCAGCATGAATCTTCGTGTATGGGTAATTAGCAAATCCTTCTCCAAAATCAAAAATGGGCATGATGACCACCAGAAAATCTATCTGAGGGGGGTTCAACATGTTTCTCATTTCCAGTATTTTGGTGAATGCTTTCATCTTATTTCTATGGTAATGAAAGAAATAATAGTCCTCTTTTTCCGGCCGCTCTGTCCGGTGAAAAAGTTCTTTTATTCTTTTCAGAAAAAAGCTCTTGGGTTTCCTGAAATAATAAATCTTGCTGGCCGCGGCTTCATGCAAATCAAAATCATTCAGACACATGACGTAGACAACCTGATCAGGGGAGAAGGGGAGGACTCTGGCCTTCAGCATCTCATGGATCTGGAGGGTGTTGTAGCCGTCCACACTGAAGTTGAGAGCCTGTATCTTCTGATCCTGGCTTAATTTATTGGCTTTCACTTCAAACCTTTTCACGAATATTTCATCAAAGTCCACCCAAAGACCTAAAGTGACTGAGTCTCCGATAAAGGCCACACGATTGACGCCTTCTTCTTTATCTGGGGACGCATAATCATAATCCCGGAAGCCGTAGCGGTTGGTTCTGATAGTCCCCTTCAGCTCCCCTTTGTATTCCTTTCTCTTGCTCTGACATACTCCATTTGGTCTGTATTCCCAAATCAGCTTTTCATTGGGTGAGGCTATGGTCAAATTTCCGTACAGGTCGCCCTTTTTGCGGTAGAATGCCTTGAATCTATAATAACGGACATTCTGGTAGACTTCGTAGAGGATGACCAGAACAAAAAATGTTATAAACGCGCTCGCCAGAGCCAGAAGTATGTTTTTTTTGACATTTCCTTTTTCTTTGATGCCCATGATATTCCTTGAATACCTCAGCCTGCCGAAACTGTGACTATTTCATGATTTGTGAAGGGGAAATATCCTCTCTTTGGGGAAGGCAAACATGAAATCCATCCACAGTCTTGCACACCACAGGCACGCTGGCTTCTGTTTTCATGATACCCAAATATTCTCTGTTCAGTATATAAACCGCCTCTGAGTCTATCATTCCTTGCTTAACATCAGAAATCAATTTCCGACAATATCTTGATGAGGCCCCATAGCTGTAGCGGGCCAGATAGAAGGAATTGATCTTCATGTGGTGATTGGCTGCGAAATAGGCAAAGGGCTCATAGGGAGCAGAGGGTTCCTGTTCGCAAACTCGAGGCGGAACCAGAATAATTTTTTTATAGCGGGCTCCTATCTGCTGCCATATTTCCGACTGTAAAGGATTGTTCCATTCTTTGTTTGGCTGGCGGACCCTTCCGTAAGCACCATACATCTTATGAAAATCGAAAAGCTGGATGGCTAATCCAAACACAAGGATCACTATTCCCAGAAGGGGCTTATAACGGCGAACCAGAAAGGCCAAAATAAGGAACAGGAGGCCGTAATACACCGGCCAAAAGAACCGTCCAGAGGATCGAAACGGCGACAGTGCTCCCAGCAAATAACGGTTCAGTTTTAACTCCACCAAGGTGTGATCGGCAAAGGTTATTCTGTGGCTTAAGGCAAGCAGAGTGAAACAGAGAAAAATAAAGGCTAAGGGCCAGAGAGACTTGATGGCGGCAAATTTGAGGGGACGCTTCATCAGAGTCAGCACCGCTCCTAACCCCAGGATGATCACTCCCATGCCTAAATAGTTAAAACCTTCTGCCTGTCCTTTGGTGGCTTCTGGCCAAGCTTTAAGAAAAGCAGAAGCACGTCCCCCCCATATCCCCCCTGACCAGCCTATGGGATTTACAGGCGAGGCCAAATTCATGGAAAAATATCCATAGCCAAACGTGCCGTAACTCTGCCCTAGGGGCCCTATCTCAAAGTATCCGGCTATCCACCAGACAAAAACCACCAATAAAATCAGGACACTCAAACTCAAAAGCACATATTTCAACCTCAGATTCCGGTCCACGGCCCAAAGACGGAGATAAAAAGCGGAAGCCAGACCCAGAGTCATTACAGCCATAAAAGGATGGACGGCCGCACCGAGAGCCGCTATGATGGCCCATCCGCTCCAAGGTGTGAATAAAGATAAGGACTTCCACGGCCGAAAATAAAGCCACAGCCCAGCAAGCAGGAGCCAATGACAGCACAAGGCCGGATGCCCGATCCTGGCCGTCAAAATGGGGCTGACCACAAAAAAGGCTGTCCCCAGCAGCTGGATGAACAAATGGCTGCTCACAGTCCTCATCAACAGCGCTGCAAACACTCCCTGTAAGCAAAAGCAAAGCAGCAGCCAGAGGCCAAAGTACTGAAAATGGTGGGGTAAAATCCGGGTCAAAGGCTTAAAAATTAGAGCCAGAAGAGGAATCGAATCCGTGTATCCTACGGAAGCCCCTACCGGATGCACAATACTGGTAATCCTGCCCAGAGGAAAGTGCCAAGCTTCGTTTCTGAAAAAATGCCAGCCCAGAAAATGCTGTGCCCAATCAATTTCATTCATTAACCAGGAAATATGAGTGGGCCCGATTATCTGGAAACCCAAAACCAAGATAAAGAAAACCCCTCCCATAGCAAAGCCTAATGAAACAGGAAGATAAGAATCTTTCTTGGCTGAAATGGTCTCCATCATCTCCAATTAATTGTACTTCTTTCGCATCAGATTCCAGCGAATCCTCAGCACATCGAAAAGAAACTTGACATAGGCTGCCGGACTCACACGGCTTTTTGGGTCATTTCTCCATTGAACAGGTATGATCCCGATTTTGTATCCAAATTTTCTGGCTAGACCCAGAGCCTCCACATCAAAGGCCCACCGGCTTATTTTGGTCCTTGAAAATATACTCTGAGCGGCATAATTTCGGAAGGCCTTAAAACCATTTTGAGTATCCCAAATCCCTGGCACGGCCATCATTTGGATATACAAATTTCCCGCCATCCCCATAAGTCTTTTATGCCAGGGCTGAGAAATGTGCTGTGAAGCCCCCTTGGCGTCCCTGGAATGTCGGGTGCTGATCACCACATCATGCTCCGCATCAAATAAAGGACGCATTTTCTCAAAGTGAGAGATATCGGTAGAATTATCGGCGTCTG
>JBKHJA010000141.1:0-3932 GCA_046538375.1 Candidatus Aminicenantota bacterium | reverse complement strand
CCTGTAGACTTGAACGGAGACAGCTTTTCCGAGCTGGGTACCATATCCAATACCTCTTTTGGGATCAACTTTTATAATTATCTCTCTGAGCTGGACGCAAACCTTAAACTGAGCTTTTTCAGAATATTCGAAGAAAGAAGAGGAGGAGACCTTTTCGACAATCCTCCTCATCAAGCCAACACGGCTGAATGGGTCAAAACAGATCAACTGGGATTCAACTCAGAATGGAATCATTATCTTTCCGAAAAACTCCACTACAACCTTTCCTTCTCCCTTGTGGATGCCAAAAGAGACACTTATTATGGGAGCCACCAAGACCCTAATGCCTACGGCGCCACCAAAAATCCTTTGATATTCCTCAATTCCCAGCTCAACTATCAACTGGGGAGACATGTTTTTTCCATAGGGGCACAGTACAAGCGCGATAAAATCAAAGATGAAGCCATCGGCTATGACAGAATAATCGAAGATGTTTATCATGAAAGCGGACTGTTCATTCAGGACGATTTTAAAATCGGCAAATCATTCTCTCTATTGACTGGAATAAGAGTCAACAAACACTCTGCTCTGGATAGAATCATTTTCACCCCCCGATTCAGCATTCTGGTGAACATTATGAAAGATCTGAGTTTCAGAACATCTATCTCCACTGGATTCAGAGCTCCCCAGGTCTTCGACGAAGATCTCCATATCACCCAAGTGGGTGGGGAAGGGATGATGGCCACCAATTCTCCAGATCTGAAGGAAGAGGAATCTTACAGCATAAACAGTGGTTTTGACTATGGAAAACAGTTTGGAAGAAATCTGGTTCAATTCAGCGTAGAAGCCTTTTACAATAAACTGCAAAACACATTTGTCCTTCATGAAATCAAGCGGATAAAAAAGGCAAGAATCCTGGAGAGGATAAACGGAGCTGGGTCCCATGTGTACGGGCTTTCTTTTGACCTGGGCTTGGTGCTGGGGCCAAAATTCTCGCTTGCTTCAGGACTGACTCTGCAGCAAAGCCGGCTCCATGAACCGGAACCGGAATTCAATTCCACAGAATTTTTCAGAACACCTGGTGTCTATGGCTATTTCAACATGAGCTACCAAAACAAAAATCTGGTTGATGTCTATCTTTCAGGAGAATATACGGGGTCCATGAAAGCCCCTCACTATGCTGGCTATATCCACGAAGACAGGCTGGAAACAACGTCTCCTTTCTGGGTAGTCAATCTAAGGCTCCGTAAGCCCATCCGCATCACTGAGCACTTTAAGGCCTCTGTTTTCTTGGGAGGCTACAATCTTCTGGATTCTTATCAGAAAGATTTAGATAAAGGTGTGGATAGAGATTCAGGTTATGTGTATGGTCCTGCGAAGCCCAGATCCTTTTATGCTGGATTCGAATTCTCATTCTAAAAGCTTTTTCAAAGACAATTCCATTTTAACCCTTTTGGCCAGGCAGAAAAGCTCGAATGGTCAAAAATCCCACCCGTCTAATATTTATGTTTTCGATTCCTTGGAAGCTTTGGGTTAGGTTTTCCATGATTTGATCCGCTTTTTTGATTTTTAAAGAATTATGTTTTAGAATATTCATCCTTTTATAGATCAAGATTGTCCATTTTAAAAAGGGAGGTATAAATGAGACTTAAATTAACTTTTATTTTACTGCTGTGTATGGGCGTGATTTCTGCAATAAACCTATATGCATTCCCCCCACAACAGGAAACTGTAGAACCGGTCAACTGGCGGGAGTTGATACCTTTCCTGATTGATATTCCTGGATTTGAAAAAGAGGGAGAACCAGATGGAGAATCTGTTTCCATGATGAATTACAAGTGGAGCAAAGTTTCCCAGTATTATGTAGCTGAGGGAGACGGGGATAAGAAATTGACTTTAGAAATTGTGGACAGTGCTATGGTCTCCATGGCCTTACAGGGATTTAAAGCCATGATGGGGATGGAAGTGGATACTTCCGAGGAGAGTATTAAACAAATCAATATTAATGGTTACCCTGCATTAGAGATTTATCGTTACCACAGTAAATCTGCTGAACTGAATATCCTTATTGAAAATAGATTTCTTGTTCGTCTGGAAGGGGATGATTTCGAGGATACTTCCCAGCTCAAAAATATCAGCAAGAACATAGATTTGAAGGGAATCGCCGATTTAGCTAAATAAAACTTATATTGGTATATTTGGGGTCGCTCATTAGAGACCAAATTAAACAGTTGATACGAGGCCCATCTTCCCAAACCTACAAATGATCAAAAAGAATTTTTATTCCTATGAACAGAAGTATCAATCCCCCTAAAAATTCTGCTCTTTTTCCCACAATCCTCCCCAGCAAAGGCCCCACTTTTACTCCAATTACACTTAGAAAGAAGGCCACAAAACCAATGATAACTGCGGGATAGACGATGGCCACACGACCTGAAAAGATATCATCCAAATGAATGACAATAGGCTATTAAAATCTTCTCAAATATTCCAGGGCCAGAGAAGCCGTAAGCAGAGTGGCCTTTGGCAGAACCTTTTCATCCAAATCAAAAGCTGGATGATGGTGAGGGAATTCCATGCCATCGCCCGTCCCCAAGAAGAAAAAAGCACCGGGAACTTTTTTCAGGTAAAAGGCAAAATCCTCTCCTCCCATCACCGGATCGATGTCCCTGATGCATTTCTCACCTAGAGTGTTTCTGGCCGTCTCCAGTACCAGTTCAGCCATGGCCTCATCATTGACCAGCGGCAGATATCCTTTCTCGTATTCAATCACACTGGTGGCCCCAAAGGTTCTGCAGGTCTGCTCGGTGATCTCCCGCAGCCGCCTTTCCGCCAAGGCCTGTACGGAAGAGTCAAAAGTCCTCACCGTCCCGGTTAGAGTGACCTGAGCGGGAATAATGTTATAAACAGTTCCTCCTTTCATGGCGCCAAAAGAAACCACTATGGGCTTGAGGGGATCCACATTGCGGCTGACAATACTCTGAACGTTCACCACCAGATGAGAGGCTGCCAAAATGGGATCTACCGCAGTCTGAGGCATGGAACCGTGACCGCCCTTCCCTTTGACTATGATCGAAAATTCGTCAGGCTGGGCCATCATTGCTCCCTTGACTATTCCCACCGTTCCGGTAGGAAGAGGCTGCCAGAGATGAAGACCGAAAATCGCATCCACTCCCTCCAGAGCTCCTTGTTCTATCATGGCTTTGGCCCCGCCTGGAATTTTCTCTTCTGCAGGTTGGAAGAGAAAAACAATCTGTCCTTTAAACTGACTTCTTCTCTTGGAAAGAACATGCGCAGCTCCCATTAAAACAGCCATATGGCCGTCATGACCACAAGCGTGTGCGGCCTCTGGATTTTCAGAAATGTACCCTTTTTCTCCCTCCTCTTTGAGGGGGAGGGCATCCATATCTGCCCTTAAAGCAACGGTTTTTCCTCCCGGTTTTCCTTTCAATACGGCCCTCACTCCGGTCTCAGCACAGGTGGAGACAGCAAGATCAAGACTTTCCAGGTACCTCCTTATGACCGAAGATGTTCGCCGCTCCTGAAAGGCGACCTCGGGATGACGGTGAAAGTCACGCCGCCACCGGATAAGCTGAGCGGTCAAATCATCCACATCTTTTTTTAATTCTTTCATCATGGCCATCCTCCAAAGCCTAATCTATCTTTTCTCCTTTTTTTTTATTTTCCCTTTCCCGGTGAATAAACTGGCCATCACACTGTTCACACCAGGCCTATAAATCCTGCATTCATTCCCCAAAAAAGGATCCCTGCCTGTAAGAATAAGAGGAGTCAACATGACCCAGGCCAGAATCATCCAGAACAACATAAAAGGCATTCCCGGAATGACGGGCAGAATCCTGCCCATTATACCAAAACCAGAATAATGTCAAAATTATTGTCTGCCTATTTAACCTGGATTATTCATGAATTCGCTAGAAACAATGTATATGAGG
>JBKHJA010000140.1:0-4003 GCA_046538375.1 Candidatus Aminicenantota bacterium | reverse complement strand
TGAGGAAATGGAGATGCTTTTCCCCTTGTCAAAATCATGCTTCTCAGATAGAATGTGGGTTACTCTAATCTGAAGTCCACAAGGGAGGGAAAAATTGGCAGGTGAAAAAAGTAAAAACAAAAGAAATGATTATCAAAAAGCTCTGACAGCTTACCAGCAGGCCATGAAGGCTTTCCGAAAAAGAGACTATGAAAAAACAGCCGATTTCCTGAAAGCCTTTATGGAGAAGTACGCTTCTGAAGGAGAACTTATGGATCGTGCACAAATTTATCTCTCTATCTGTGAGGAGAAAAAGAAGACCGAAGAGATTCAGTTAAAAACTTTTGATGATTACTATTATCAAGGGATTTACAAAGTCAATCAAGGAGAATACAAAGAGGCACTCAAATTGCTGGAGAAAGCGCACCAGATGAAGCCCAAAGAAGGCAAAATTCTCTATTTGATGGCTGATGCCTACTGTCGGATGGGGAAGAAGGATCGATGCCTGGAGCATCTGAAGAAAGCCATCCATCTGGATAAATATTTCAGCATTCTAGCCCAGAATGAAAGGGACTTTGAAGACATAAGAGAGGATAAGAAATTTAAACTTATCACCAGAATGACATGAAACAATTTTTAGCTTTGATCCTGGCCGCAGGTGAGGGAACCCGGTTCAAATCTGAGAAGATCAAGGTCCTTCATACTCTGATGGGCAAATCCATGCTTCAGCTGGTTTTGGATAATGTGCTGAGGTTGAGACCCCAGCGTGTGTCCGTGGTGGTTGGCTGTCAGAGAGAGAAAGTGAGGGAAGAGATTTCATCCAAAAAAGTCGGTTTTGTCTTTCAGAGGAAGCAGTCGGGAACTGCTCATGCAGTGATGGCAGCAAGAGAAGTTTTAAAAAAAGAAAAAGAAAAAGACCTGCTGGTGGTCAATGCGGATCTTCCTCTTCTCAGGCCTGAGACCTTGAGGCCTTTCCTTCGCCTGCACCAGAAGAAGAAAAATGCCCTGACCTTTTTAACGGCTGAGCTGGAAAACCCCACCGGTTTTGGCCGGATTTACCGCCAGGGAGGGAGCATCAAAAGAGTGGTGGAGGAGAGAGAAGCCACAGCCTCACAGCGGAGGCTGAAGGAGGTCAATGCCGGAGTTTACTTATTCAAGGTCAGAGACCTCCTCCAGGCACTGCCCAAAGTCTCCAATCAGAACAGAAAAAAAGAATACTATCTTACCGATACCATCGAGATATTGATCGACCAGAAAAAAAAGGTGGAATCATACAAAACCTCCCATCCTGAAGAAATCATAGGAGTGAACAGCCGCTATGAGCTGGCCCAAGCTGTCAATGTCCTGAGAGAGAGAAAGATCCGGTCTCTTACTGAGGAAGGAGTGACCGTCTATGATCCTTCCACCACCTGGATTGACCTGGATGTGAAAATAGGAAGGGATACCATCCTCTATTCTTCGGTGATTATTGAAGGAAAATCAGTCATAGGAAACCAGTGTGTCATCTATCCCTTTGTTCATATCCTCCGTTCCAGAATAGGAAACAGAGTCAAGATTTTAGGCTCCACCATGATTGAGGAGAGCTCTGTACAAGATCAGGTTCAACTGGGTCCTTTTACCCATCTCCGGCCCAAAACAGTGATTCAAAAGGGAGCTAAAGTGGGAAATTTTGTGGAGATGAAAAGCACCACCTTCGGAAAATTCTCCAAGGCCGGTCATCTTTCTTACTTGGGAGATACTCAGGTGAAAGATAAAGTCAACATCGGAGCTGGAACCATAACCTGCAACTATGATGGAGTGAGGAAATACAGGACTGTTATCGAAACAGGCGCTTTCATCGGTTCCGGTACAGAGCTGGTAGCTCCTGTGAAGATAGGAAAGAATGCTTATATCGGAGCCGGTTCTACCGTCACCAAAGATGTTGCGCCGGAATCCTTGGCCGTTTCACGAAGCAGACAAGTGGAGAAAAAGAACTGGGCCAGGAAAAAAAGGAAAAAGTGATGTGCGGGATCATCGGATACATTGGTTCAAAAGAAGTGGTTCCGGTCTTGCTGGACGGCCTGAAAAAGCTGGAATACAGGGGATATGATTCAGCCGGAATCGCTGTGGTCAACGGAGATCAAATCCAGATAAAAAGGGTCAAGGGGAAGATCAGCACCCTGGAGAAAATCCTCAAGGAAGAACCGCTGTTGGGCAGCTACGGCGTGGGCCACACCCGCTGGGCGACCCACGGCCGGCCCAGCGAAGAAAATGCCCACCCCCACTGCGATTGTGAAGGGCACCTGGTGGTGGTCCATAACGGGATCATCGAGAACTATCTTCCTTTAAAGGAAAAACTCAAGGCAGAAGGACATATCTTTCGAACAGAAACCGACACTGAAGTGATCGCTCACCTGGTGGAGAAATATTTTGAGAAGAGCATAGAAAAAGCTGTTCAAAAGGCTACCAGGGAGCTGCAGGGGGCTTATGCTATCGCTGTCCTTTCCACTCGAGATCCGGGAAAGCTGGTGGCCGCTAAAGTGGGCCCTCCAGCCGTGGTAGGAATTGGGGAGAATGAATTCATCATCTCTTCTGACATCAACCCCCTTCTTTCTCATACTCAGAATGTGGTTTTCCTTGAAGATCGGGAAATGGCTGTGGTCAACCAAAGTGAAGTAAAATTTTTTGATTTTAAAGGCAGATCATTGAAAAAAAAGGCTGACCACATTTCCTGGGGCCCGCTGATGATTGAAAAAAGAGGATTCAAACACTTTATGCTCAAAGAGATATTCGAACAGCCTCAAGTGGTCCGGGATACACTCAACGGCAGGATGTCACTTGATTCAGGGAAAGTATTTTTGGAGGAAACGGGTCTGGCTCCTCAGAGGCTGAGGAAAGTAAAAAGAGTGGTGATCATTGCCTGCGGCACCTCCTATCACGCAGCCCTGGTGGGAAAATGTTTCTTGGAAAGTTTGGCCCGGATTCCTGTGGACGTGGAGTATGCTTCCGAGTACCGCTACCGGGATATTATACTCCACCAGGATGCCCTGGTGATGGTGATTTCCCAGTCTGGAGAGACAGCCGATTCCCTGGCTGCGTTGAGAACAGTAAAAGAAAAAAAGGTGCCTTCTCTGGCTCTCTGCAACGTGGTGAATTCTTCCATCGCCAGAGAGGCAGAAGGCATTCTGTATACCCACGCTGGACCGGAGATCGGAGTGGCGGCCACCAAGACCTTCTCTGCTCAAATGGCCGCTTTGGCTCTGGTTGCCCTGTATCTGGCTCAAGTCCAGAAAAAAATCAATCCTCCACAGTTCCTTTCCTTGATTCAGTCTTTGCAGCGGATCCCCCACATGATGGAAAAAATTCTCAACCAGGCTAAATCTTTAGAAAAGCTGGCTCTGAACTTTGTCTCTTTTTCTCATTTTCTTTATCTGGGACGCTGGGTCAACTTTCCCATAGCCTTGGAAGGAGCTCTTAAGCTGAAGGAGATATCCTATATCCATGCCGAGGGATATCCCGGAGGAGAGATGAAGCACGGTCCCATCGCTTTGATTGATGAAAAAATGCCCACCCTGGCCATTGTTCCCAGAGACAGAGTCTATGAGAAAATGCTGAGCAATATCTCAGAAATCAAGACCAGAATCGGCTATATCTTGGCGGTGGCTTTTGAAAATGACAAAGAGATCGCAGACAAGGTGGATGAGGTCATCCCCATTCCCCCGGTCCACCCGCTGTTGAGTCCTTTCTTGACTGTGCTACCCCTCCAGCTTTTTGCCTATTACATTGCTTCCATCAGGGGAGCTGATGTGGATCAACCCCGGAATCTGGCCAAAAGCGTCACCGTGGAGTAGATTTCCAACCAGAGATCAGGTTTTCCTGCTTATCATCAGCTATGATCGTAAGCATCCTAATTTCCGTGATAGGGATGAGGGAATGGGGGGTCGTCAGCACGCTAATTTTCCCCAGCGAGTCCTCGGAGGGGTAAAGCTACGCTTTCCCCCTTCCGACGCTCGCCCCGATTCCATCGGGCCTCACTGCCTCCCCT